>CAVKKE010000132.1:0-8125 GCA_963656875.1 Barnesiella intestinihominis
AAGAAACGATGATTCGTTCTCTCTGGTGATTATACACAAAAATATATGGAGAGGTGAATTTTATGATGAAAGTAGTTTACAGCGAGATGGACACCCCCGCTGGACTGAGCTGCCGGCTGGAAGCTGCCGGTCACGCGGGTTATGCTCCCGCAGGGCAGGACATCGTGTGCGCCGGTGCCAGCACCGTGATGCAGGGCCTTGTCTACCTGATGGCCGGGGAAGAGAACGCCCGCAGCGAAGCCTTTGATGAGCCGGACGGCCCCCGTGTGGTGGTGCAGGCAGACGCACCCTGTGAAGACTGGGTGCGCGGGGCATTTGAACTGGCAAAAGCCTGCTTCGCGCTGCTGGCCGAGCGCTACCCGGAGAATGTCCGCTTTGCGGATGTGAGCCGCCGGGGCGAAGAAAGCATGATGGACTTGCAGCTCTTTGCAGAAGGTGAAGCCGCTTCCCCAGCCCTGAGCGAAGCGCAGGCCCGGCAGGCAGTGGCGTCCGGCACCATGAAGCCCGGCGAGGCGGAAACTGCCCCGGCTGCTCCTGCGGCACCCCAGCAGAGCCCGGAGCGGCCGCCTGAGCCGCCCGCACAGCGCCCGGATCTGAATCTGCCGCCGCTGCCCCGGATGGCTCAGACCACAGTGCAGGGCCTTCACGCCCGGTGGGCGGCAGAGGAAGCCGCTATGCGCCGCAGCCAGCCGGAGTTCAATCTGCAGAAGGAACTGCGCAACCCGGAAATGCGCCGCCTGATGCAGCTGCCCGGCATGAGGGTGCAGGACGCCTACCGGCTGGCCCACTACGACGAGAGCCTGCGCAGCACGGCTCAGACCGTGGAGCAGGGCGTAGTGGAACGCATCCAGCAGCGGGCCGCACGCCCTACCGAAAACGGCATCCGCCCCGGCGGCGCGGCCACCGTCCGCCCGGATGTGGCCAGCATGACCCGAGCTCAGCGGGAAGCACTGGAACGCCGCGTGCTCCACGGGGCACAGATCGTATTGTGATTTGAATTTTATAAAAAGAAAGGAAAACGACTATGAGCAAGAACTTCAACATTCAGCTGTTCGCGGAGAACCTGAATACCACGGCCACTATGTCGCCCGAGATGAAGACATTCTATGAGAAGCGTCTTATCGATCAGGCGGAGCCCCGCCTGGTGCACGACCAGTTCGCGGACTACTACCCCGTGCCCCAGAACGGCGGCAAGACCATCGAGTTCCGCAAGTACGACAGCCTGCCCAAGGCATCCACCCCGCTGACTGAGGGTGTGACCCCCAACGGCCAGACCCTGAACGTGACTACCATCACCAGCGACCTGCACCAGTACGGCGGCTGGACCCCGCTGACCGATGTGCTGCAGATGACTGCCATTGACAACAACGTGGTGCAGGCCACCCGCGTGCTGGCAAGCCAGGCAGGCCGCACCATGGACAGCATCACCCGCGACGTGCTGGCGGGCGGCACCAATGTCATCTATGCGCCGAAGATCGGCACCGACGGCGCTGAGACCGCTGTGACCAGCCGCAAGACTCTGGACAAGACCTGCACCCTGACCCCGAAGCTGTTCTTCCAGGCGGCGGCGCAGCTGGGCGCGATGAATGCGGACCCCATCGGCGACAGCTACATCGCCATCATCCACCCCTACGCCGCCTACGACCTCAAGACCAGCAAGGAGTTCATTGAGGTGCACAAGTACGCCGACCCCGAGACCATGTTCCGCGGCGAGATCGGCAAGCTGGGTAATATCCGCTTCATCGAGACCAGCGAGGCCAAGATCTGGAAGGATGCCACCTGCCCCACCGGTCTGGCGGTGTTCGGTACGCTGGTGCTGGGTGCCCACGCCTACGGCGTCACCGAACTGGAAGGCGGCGGTCTGGAGCACATCGTCAAGCAGCTGGGCTACGGTGACGACCCGCTGAATCAGCGCGCGTCTGTGGGCTGGAAGGGTATGCGTGCGGCAGAGCGTCTGGTGGAGCAGTACATGGTGCGCATTGAGAGTGCGTCCAGCTACTCTGCCACTGCAGCCGCAAACTAAGGAGGGGTGACCATGGCTGAAAAGAAAAATGTGCGCATCCGGCTGTTCAAGGACAACAGCCGCTACAAGGGCGACCTGTTCGTCAGCGTCAACGGCGTGAACTACAAGATCCGCCGCGGCGTGGAGGTGGAAGTGCCGCCCGAAGTGGCGGAGGTGCTGGAGCACAGCCAGATGCAGGACGAGCTGACCGCTGCCCGCATTGCAGCTGCGGAAAACGCCGCACAGTAAATCGAAACATAAAACCGGAAGCCCGGCTGGGAAACTTGGCCCGGCCGGGCCTTTTTGAAAAAGGAGAGTGAGCATTTATGACTGTAGGACAGGCGCTGGAACGCGCCGAAGAGCTGCGCCCCGGCAGCCGCATTCCGCTGGTCACCCGGCAGGCATGGCTGAAGGAAGCAGATGCCATGCTGCGGGAACGCTTTTTCAAAAACAGCATCACGGATGCCTACGACGATGTGGGGGCCGATCTTGCGTGGGATGACAGCCTGCAGGATGAGGATATGCTGCTGGCTCCGGCACCCTTTGACGCGCTGTATCCGCACTATCTGTGCGCCATGACCGACGCGGCGCTGGGTGAAACTGACCGCTATGCCGGGGAGCAGGCACAGTACAACAGCCTTCTGGCTGACCTGGCGGCATGGCTGCGGCGCAGCTATCCGGTGCGCCCCGGCAGGCAGTGGAAGTGGTGAAGGAGGTGAGAGGATGGTTCTGGTGAACCGGACAAAGATCGCAAACAGCCGCAGCCTTGTGCGGGTGTTCGGCGGATTGAATGAGACTTACGCCTGCTCGGAGGCAGAATACAGCGAGGGTGTGAACTTCTCGGCCCGGGACTTCCCGGCGCTGAGCACCCGCAAGCCCCGGCGAAAGCTGCGGGAGCTGAAAGGGCTGAACGGCATGTATCACCTGAACGGCCTGCTGACCGTCTGCGGAAAAGACATCGTTTACACGCCGGACGGCGAGGATGCGGCCCCTGTGACCTGCACGAATGTGGTCGCAGACGGCCGGAAGGCACTGGCGGGCATCGGGACAAAGATCCTGATCTTCCCGGACAAGGTCGCGTTTGACACTGCTGACGACAGCGTCAGCCCGCTGGGAGCTCTCTGGCAGGCGGAGGGAAAGAGCGTGCAGTTCGCGCCCTGCGACGCTTCCGGCAAGACCTACGAGGTGAGCAGCTTCGGCAAAGACGAGCCGGAGAAGCCGGAGGACGGGCAGCTTTTTCTGAAGATCGAGGACGAGGCACACCCATGGAGCAGCACCGGAACACTGGAAGTGTACAGCGCCAATTCCGGCAACTGGTCGGCGGTGCCGCTGGAATATTGCCGCATCACAGCAGCAGGTGCGGAAACGCTGTTTGCTCAGTGGGACACCGTGACAGTGCAGGGCACTGCTGCAGAGCAGGCGGGCATGTGGAAAGAGCTGGACAGTGACCTTGTGGTCTATGATGTGGTGGAAAACGGTCTGCGGGTGCGGGTGACGCCGGAGGGCGAATATTTTTACGGCACATTGGTGCAGGGCGCGGACAGCGCACAGTGGACCAGCATGGACGGCAAAGAGACCCGCCGCATTTCGGTGGGTGAGACGGTGAGCCTGGAGCGCCGGGTGCCGGACCTGGACTACATCACCGAGTGCGACAACCGGGTGTGGGGCTGCAGCAGCAGGGAAAACGTCATCTATGCCTGCAAGCTGGGCGACCCCACCAACTGGTTTTCTTACCGGGGCATTGCGGCGGACAGCTACGCCGTCACCGTGGGCAGCGACGGGGCATTCACCGGCGCAGCCACCTGTATGGGCTATGCACTGTTTTTCAAGGAGAACACGCTCCACAAGCTCTATGGCTCAAAGCCCGCGGATTTTCAGCTCACCTCTCTGCGCTGCCGGGGCGTGGCAAAGAATGCAGCCCGCAGCCTGTGCGTGCTGAATGAAACGCTGTATTATCTCTCGCCGGGCGGAGTTATGGCCTGGGACGGCAGCATCCCCACCAAGGTGTCCGGTGCGCTGGACGCCAGCCGTCTGGCCCATGTGCAGAGCGCTGTGGGCGGGGCACTGGATGGGCGGTATTATCTGCATGTCTCCCGGGAGGGCAGCGGGCAGGCCCGGCTGCTGGTCTATGACACGGAACGCAGTCTGTGGAGCGAGGAGGACGTGTGTTCTTACGACATGGCCAGCACCGGCGGGCAGCTTTATCTCTGGGATGGGCAGGCCCTGTGGGCCGCAGACCCCAGCCGGGAACCGGACTGGCAGAACACCGACGGCGTGGAAGAAAAACTCCACTTTGAGCTGGTCACCGGAGACATCGGCATGGACGGCGCAGAAGACCGGTATCTTTCCCGGCTGACCCTGCGCCTGGATGCCGGATGCTGCAGCACGGTGGAGGTGTCGTCCAGCTATGACGGGGGCCCATGGGAGACGGTGGCGGAGGTCACGGCACTGAACCAGCGGCGCAGCTACGACCTGCCCTTTGTGCCCCGGCGGCACGGCACCTTGAGGCTTCGGCTGAAGGGAACCGGGCAGATCACCCTGCGCAGCATTGCAAAGACGCTGGCCGCCGCAAAAGGCGGCCTCACAGGACAGGAGGTGTGTGACACATGGCAAGTGTGATGGGCATCAACAAGATCGGCCTGCCGAAGCTCAGCGAGAATATGGACCCGGAGGACGCCCGGGCACTGCGCAGCTATCTGTATCAGATGCAGGAACAGCTGCAGTATGTGCTGACCAATCTGGACACTGAAAACCTCTCGGATGAACTGCGCACAAAGCTGCAGACCTTATAAAATAGAAAGGAGCATTTATGGCAACCAAAAAGAAAGAAGAGGAAGCGCTTGCCGCTGCGCAGGAGCTGACCGAAACCGGCGCACAGCCCGCCGCGCAGAGCGGCTACTCCACGGCAGGGCTGAACAACCGCCAGGACGTGGAGAATGCACTGGCAAATTCCAGCTATCAGCCCGGCCAGAGTGTGACCGATGCGGAAGCGGCCCTGAAAGAATGGCAGGCGAACCGTCCCAAGGACTATGAGAGCAGCTATCAGGGAAAGATCGACGCACTGCTGGAACAGCTGCTGCAGCGCCAGAGCTTTCAGTACAGCTACACGCAGGACCCGCTCTACCGCCAGTATGAGCAGCTCTACCTGCAGAACGCTCACAACGCCAGCGCGGATGCGGCGGCACAGGCAGCAGCGCTGACCGGAGGTTATGGCTCCAGCTACGCCACCAGTGCGGCTCAGCAGGCCTATCAGCAGCAGATCGGCGCACTGAACAGCGCGATCCCCACGCTGTACAGCCTGGCGCTGGACACCTACGAAAGCGGCGGCAACGATCTGGTGACCCAGCTGGATCAGCTGAACAACAGCGAACAGGACGCGCAGAACCTTTATAACAATCAGCTGTCGGATTACTACACCCAGCTGGAGCAGAAGGGCAGCGACTATAACAATGCCTATGCGAAGGACTACGGCCAGTATCAGGATTATCTGAGCCAGCTGGGCACCCTGCACGATTATTACAGTGCGCAGGAACAGCAGCAGGCGGCGCAGCGCCAGCAGGGCTTCAACAATGTCATGACCGTGCTGGGGTTCCTGGGGGATGTCGTGCAGATGGCACTGAGCGGCACCACCGGTCTTGGCTCCATGCTGAGCGGACTGCTGAATACGGGCTACAACATCTACTCCGGCAACCGCCAGTATGAGGCTGACCGTGCGGACACGCAGTGGAGCCAGCAGCTGCAGGAAAAGCAGTATCAGGACAAACAGAACCAGCAGCTGTATGAGAACGAACGCAGTGAGCAGGAATATCAGGATAAGCTCAACCAGCAGAAGTTCAACAACGACGTTACCAATCAGAAGCTGAACATTGCGCTGGGTGAGTGGAACCTCAAGCGTTCCAATGCAGCCCAGAAGGCCAGCCGCGCCAGCAGCAACGCTGCAGCGGGAAGCGGCTCCGGTTCTTCCGGCAGCACGTCCGGCTCGGGCAGCACTGCCAGCCGCACCAGTGGACAGAGCAGCGCCCCGGGCAGCAGCGGCAGAAATGTGGTGGTGCCCTACACGGCCATGGTGATGCGCAGCCAGGGCAGAAGCAATAGCAGCATTGCCAATGCGCTGCAAAAAGAAGGCTATTCCAGCGCAGAGATCGCGCAGATTTTGAAGCAGATGAGCTGATAGAAAAAGCAGGCCCCATCCAAAAAAGATGGGGCCTGCTGGTTTTGTTGTCAGGTGTTTGCTGCGCTGGGGAGAGTGCGGATCAGATAGCCGCCCTTGCCGCGGCGTTTGACTTCGTAGAGAAGGCGGTCGGCTTCTTTCAGCAGGACCTCAACAGGCTGCGGTTCATCGACGCGGCAGACACCGATGCTGCAGCTGACAGGTGCGGCGGCACCCAGGACGCCGGAGATCTCCTGAAGAAAAACGTCCAGCTTCTGGATCAGGTCTTCCTGCGGTATCGACTGCGGTATCAGGATGGAAAACTCATCGCCGCCCATGCGGCCGATCGTTCCGCAGCCGCCGAAAACATCCTGCAGGCTGGCCGCGACACTGCGCAGCACGGCGTCTCCGGCAGAATGGCCGTAGGTGTCATTGATGATCTTGAAATCGTCTACGTCCAGAAATAAAAACCACCCGGTCTGCAGCCGACTGCAGTCGGCAAGGAACATCCTCCGCCCGGACACACTCGTCAGAGCGTCCAGCTCACCGAGATAGTTCTGATAGGACATATATTTATAGACCATCAGCATGGTGAGCACAGATAGGAAGTTCAGAGACAGGGCCGCAAACAGGAACTGCACCTGCAGGTGCAGTGTGTCGCCTGCGATCCCGGAAGAAACTGTGATGCCGTACCAGTCCAGCATGTAAATGGAACGCTGCGAGAAATAGACTGCGGAGAAGACGGTGAGCAGCATGATAAAAAGGCCGAAAAGCAGAAGGAGCCGGGTGAGCCTGCGCTCCAGCAGGGGGTTATCGCTGGAGCGGTCAATGCAGGAACGGAAATTCTGCATCAGATGGCTTTTCCAGATATGCCACACGACCTCCAGAAGAAGGACGCTGAGCAGGGAGAGGAAAATGTCGCTGATGCTGAGATCGTTTGAGATGCCGCCGGTCATTTCGGGGAAAAACAGGTGCAGCGCGCCGTAGACAAAGAAAGCGTGAAGATTGGGACCCATCGCGGCGATAACGCCGATCCAGAGCCGGGGATGGAGGCTTTTGCGTGCGGCGGCGAACAGAAGGCCGATCACAAGGCCAAACAAAACACGGAAGCCGACACTCAGCAGGATGCTTTGCACGGGTGCACCGCTGCGGAAGGGAGAAAACAACGAATCGAAAACCCTGCACATAGCCGGCAGAAGCTTTGAACAGGCTGCCGAGACCGAAAACCAGCCCCAGAAATGCTGCGTGAAAAGGCGTCAGCAGGCAGCCCGCCAGCAGGATGGGCAGGAAAGCAGTGGTGACAGAGATGGGCGGGATGTGGATATAGCCAAACAGTGTGAAGGAAACGAGGACCTCCACGGAAATGAGAAACTCAAAAGGGTATCGGTCTGAGCTGGAAGTGCCCGGACGGTTTTGAGGATGCACGATAAGACCTCCGCAGAAAGATGAAAATATAAACGCTGGTTCCGAAGCAATATAAAAGCTTGTATAAAAGTATACCGCAAAATGTTTTTCTCAAGGATAGAAGGACAGTGAAAACAGGCGCTTTTCGAGTCCCACTGAGCACCTGCACAAAAAAGTCCGCTGTTGAAAACAGCTGAAAATTTTCTACCCCGGTAGACATTCCTGCCGGTTGGAACCCGCGGGCTAACCAAAGCCATAGTATGGCTTTGGTTGCGTCGCTGCGCGCCGCCGCCCTGTTCGAGTCCCACTGGACACCCCACCGAATAAAAAAATCCGCCGATGCAATGCATCAGCAGGCGTTTCTGCCCCGGTAGACATTCCTAGGCGTTGGGACCCGCGCACTAGCCAACAGCCCACTGGGTTGTTGGCTGCCCTGCCTGCGGCAGTGCCGTGCTTTTCGAGCCCCACTGGGCACTTAAAGAAAAAATCCGCTGTTACAAATGTAACAGCGGATTTTTTGGTGGGGTGCCCAGTGGGACTCGAACCCACGGTCTCCAGATCCACAATCT
>CAVKKE010000133.1:0-7734 GCA_963656875.1 Barnesiella intestinihominis
AAGAAGGCTCCCTTCGATCAGGCCAAGGCCGATGCCTGCCAGATCGTGAAGCCCGAGTTCGCTCTGACTGCTGACGACATCAAGACCGAGGTCCTGAGCGTCGAGAAGGCAGCTGAGAAGCTGGTTGACCTGATCGGTGCAGATGTGATCGTCTCTGTCGGCCGCGGCATCAGCAAGGATGTCAACAAGGGCATCGAGCTGGCTGAGCAGCTGGCTGCAGCTCTGGGCGGCGGCGTTGTGGGTGCTTCCCGTGCTGTCACCGATGCTGGCTGGATGAGCGCTGACCATCAGGTTGGTCAGACCGGCAAGACCGTGCACCCCAAGATCTATGTTGCTCTGGGTATTTCCGGCGCTATCCAGCACACCGCTGGTATGCAGGATTCTGAGTGCATCATCGCCGTCAACAAGAACGAGTCTGCCCCCATCTTCGGTGTGGCTGACTACGGCATCACCGGCGACCTGTTCAAGGTCGTTCCTGAGCTGATCAAGCAGATCGAGGCAGCCAAGGCTGCTCAGTGATCGGCTGACGCACAGATATTTCATAGCATAGCCTGAATTGTGGGAGGGCGGCTCTTCGGAGCCGCTCTTCTTTTTATATAAAGACGGAGACGCGGAGCGGGCACAGAGCCTGTGGGACCGGACAGTACAGCTGTGATGAAGCAGCTGCACTGTCCGGCTTTTTTCTTTGCCATAAAGGAAGTCAAGGAAGATGTTTTGGGCCTTGCAGCGGAGCAGGAAAGAGGCCCTGAGAAGTGCACACAGGGCGCAGCGTTTGTAAAGTATGCAATAATATGAATAAAAATACAGAAATATGCATATAAAAATGAGGCAAAATTGGCGACGCGAAACAAACTGCAACACTAAAAGTGTAACAAAACGGCTTAAAAATGAAGAAGTGCAACACGTCTGCAACACGGTAAAGGCTGCTTGTTACGCTTGCGATACAGTTCTGAGCGTTAAAATTTTGATTTTTTGTATTTTTTCTTGAAAAATCGACGAAATCCTCTTGACGGCGAGACACTTGTGCGATACTCTTGTTACATAAGAGTTGCGCTTGTGAAACGAAAATGTTGCAAATAAGATGCAAAGTACAGGATCACAAATGCAAACAAGCTTTTATATGCAAAGCTTCGGAGGATGTCTTATGAAACTCGAAGTGCGTACCATGAAGAATATCGCAGCAGCGGCGATGGCTCTGGCTGTGGTGTTTGGCTTCGCATCCTTCAAGCCCGTGGCTGCAAGCGCTGCATAGGCTCCGGTTTCTGCTTCCATCGAAGAAGAAAACTCCTTCCAGGACGAAACTTATCAGAAAGATTTCCTTCGCCTGATCAACAACGAGCGTGCCAAGGCTGGCCTGAACTCCGTTCAGCTGGGCGACAGCAGCCACAACAATGCAGCACAGGAGCGTGCCAAGGAACTGGCAACCTCTTACTCTTACGTCCGCCCCAATGGTCAGCGCGACTTCACCGTCTTCGCAGAGAACGGCATCGATGATGTGTCTGTCGGCGAGAACTACATGGCTGGCGTTTCCACCCCCAGCGCAGCAATGAATCAGTGGATGAGCCTTGATTTCGCCCGTGAGCGTATCCTGAATGAGGATGCGACCACTGTGAGCGTGGGCCATTACGAGGGCGGCGCTTACGGCAACTACTGGGTGCTGATCTTCTCTTACCCCGAAAATTCCTACTCCGACGATTTCCGTCAGGAAGTTCTGGATCTGGTCAACGCTGAGCGTGCAAAGTACGGCCTGCAGCCGCTGGTCATGGGCGATGCAAACCTCACCGCAGTTGCTCAGAAGCGTGCGGAAGAGATCGCAACTGTCAACTCCCACACCCGCCCCGACGGCACTAAGTGCTTCACCGTGCTCAAGGAGTTCGGCGTGAAGGACGCTCCCACCGGCGAGAATGCCGCATGGGGCAGCGTTTCTCCGGAAGAGGTCGTCAAGGCATGGATGAACTCCGAAGGCCACCGTGCCAATATCCTGGATCCCGAAGCCCGCAAGATGGGCGTCGGCTACTACTACAACAGCTCCAGCTCCTGGGGCCATCAGTGGATCCAGCTCTTTACTAAGTGATCATCTGCTTTCTTCTTAAAAGACCGGTTGGGCCGAAAGGCTCAGCCGTTTTTTTGTTTTGCGTCTCTTTGCGCGGGGCGGGTTTTATGCTATACTTATTTTGAATACGATTCAGGAGGAACCAACGTGGAGGATTACCGCACCATCCGGGGCACGGCCACCGGTGAATATGAAGAGAAGAAGAGCCGCTTTATTGCGTCGCTGTCTTTTGCGGACAGCGAGGAAGCGGCAGTCGCATTTCTGGAACAGGTGCGTGCAGCCAACCGCACGGCCCGGCACAACGTGTATGCCTACCGCCTGCGGGAGGGAAACCGGGAGCGCTATTCCGACGACGGAGAGCCGGCCAAGACGGCGGGCACCCCGGCGCTGGAGGTGCTGCAGCACAGCGGACTGACAGACCTGATCGTGGTGGTGACCCGCTATTTCGGCGGAGTGCTGCTGGGCACCGGCGGCCTGGTGCGGGCCTACACCACAGCCACCGCCCGTGCGCTGGAAAATGCCGAGGTGGTCACGGTGCGCAGTGTGGTGGAGCTGAGTGTGACTGTGGACTATTCGCTGTATGAGCGGGCATCGCTGCTGATCGACGGGGCGGGAGCCAGGCAGGCCGCGCCGCAGTTCACCGACCGGGTGACCCTGAGCTGGCAGATGCCGGAGCACACCGAGGGCCCGCTGCTGGAACAGCTGCGGGAGCTGACCCGGGGCGGTGCGCAGGTGAGTGTGTCCGACCCGTTCTATGCGCCCTTCTGAGAGCTGAAACGAAAATGCAAGCAAAATTTTGAGAACCGACAGGGTGTTTCCCCCTTCGACAAAGCGAGTGTGCTACAATTGCCGCGGGCGCAGCAATTGGGATCGGCTGTGCCGAAACGACGCGCATGAGGGAGGGGGAGTGCAGACGAAAGGGGGATTCCTGCATGGATGTACGACAGAGGACCGAAGAGATCGAACACCTGACGCTGGCAGACTGGGCCACCTTCAGCGACCAGAGCCGGGGCCGGGCTGTGCCGGAAGCGCAGGACCCCATCCGCCCGGTGTTCCAGCGTGACCGTGACCGGGTGCTGCACTGCAAGGCGTTCCGCCGTCTCAAGCAGAAGACACAGGTGTTTCTCTCGCCGGAGGGCGATCTGTACCGTACCCGGCTGACCCACACGCTGGAAGTTTCGCAGATCGCCCGGACGATCGCCCGGGCACTGCGGCTCAACGAAGACCTGACCGAAGCCATCAGCCTAGCCCATGATTTAGGTCACACACCCTTCGGCCATGCCGGTGAGAGGGCGCTGAATGAGCTCTGCCTGGACGGCTTCAAGCATTATATGCAGAGCCTGCGGGTGGTGGACAAGCTGGAAAAGGACGGCGGGGGGCTGAACCTGACCTGGGAGGTGCGCAACGGCATCGTGACCCACACCAAGGGCACCTGGGCGGCGACGCCGGAGGGACGCATCGTGCGCATGGCGGATCAGATCGCCTATGTGAACCACGATATCGAGGATGCCGTCCGTGCCGGTGTGCTGGACCCGGCCACCCTGCCGAAGGAATGCACCGCTGTGCTGGGTCAGACCAAGTCCGCCCGCATCACCACCATGATCAACAGCATCCTCGCCCACAGCGACAGAGATGTGAAGGTGGGCGCGGAGGAAAACGAAGCTTTCCTCGCTCTGCGGGATTTCATGTATGCAACCGTCTATGTGGACAAGACCGCAAAGCGGGAAGAACAGAAGGTGGACAAGGTCATCGGGGAGCTGTACGAATACTATCTGACCCATGTGGATCAGATGTCCAACTTCTACATTCAGCTGGCCTATCAGGAGGGCAGGGAGCGTGCCGTCACCGATTACATCAGCGGCATGAGCGACGAATTTGCCATCCGAACATTTGAGGAAATCTTTGTGCCGCAGAAGTGGCATGTCCTATAATATAGGAAAGGTCGTTTGAAAGATCCATGATCCCACACGAATACATTGAAGAGCTGACCCGCCGCACCGACATCGTGGAGCTGGTGGGCAGCTATGTGCAGCTCAAGCGCAAGGGCCGTCTGTATGGCGGCCTGTGCCCGTTCCACAGTGAGAAGTCACCTTCGTTCTATGTCTACCCGGACACCCAGAGCTTTTACTGCTTCGGCTGCGGTGCCGGCGGCGATGCCATCACCTTTGCAAAAAAAATCAACAGCATCGATTACCCGGAGGCCGTCAAGCTGCTGGCTGCACGGGCCGGTATGCCTGAGCCGCAGGAGGATGACAAGACCGGGCGGATGCGCAGCCGCATCCTTTCCATGAACAAGGAGGCGGCGCGGTTCTTCCACGCCTGCCTGAACTCCACCGTGGAGGAAGCCCGGCAGGCCCGGGCCTACTGGCGCCGCCGCGGGCTGGACGACAAGACTATTGTCCGGTTCGGGCTGGGCTATGCGCCCAACGACGGGCAGGCGCTGTATCAATTCCTGCGGGACAAGGGCTACAACCAGCAGGAGCTGGACGCCAGTGGTCTGTTCAAGCGCAGCCCCTCCGGCCGCATCTACTGCCTGTTCTGGAAGCGTGTGATGACCCCCATCTTTGACCTGCGGGGCAACATCATCGCGTTCGGCGGGCGCGTGCTGGACGACTCCAAGCCCAAGTATGTCAACAGCCCGGAGACGCTGGTCTACCACAAGTCGGAAACGGTGTTTGCCCTTCAGATCGCAAAGCGCAGCGCCGTGCGCCGGTTCGTGCTGTGCGAAGGCTACATGGATGTCATCAGTATGCATCAGGCGGGCATCGACACGGCAGTGTGCGCCTGCGGCACGGCCCTGACCCCGGATCAGGTGCGGCTCATCAGCGAATACGCCGACGAAGTCATCCTGAGCTACGACTCAGATGAGGCGGGCCAGAAAGCCACCCTGCGCTCGCTGGAGCTGTTCCGCAACAGCCCGGTGAAGGTGGGCGTGCTGCAGATCCCCGGGGCGAAGGACCCCGACGAGTACATCAAAAAATATGGTGCCGACCGCTTCAAGGCCTTGCTGGACGGCGTGGGCAATGCGCTGGATTTCCGGCTCAAGCGTCTGCGGGATCAGTATGATCTGGCACAGGATGCACAGCGCCTTGAGTATGTGAAAGAAGCCGTGGAGATGCTGGCCGAGCGTTCCAGCCCCACGGAGCAGGAAGTCTATGCAGGGCGGCTGGCGGAGGAAACCAACATCTCCAAGACTGCCATCATGACCCAGCTGGAGACCGCCGTGAAAAAGGTGGGCAGCAAGCGCCGCTGGGAGAAAAAGCAGCAGGTGCTCAAGTCCGGCGAAATGAACCAGATCAACGTGCCCTACAGCGCAGGCGGTTCGCAGGCGCTGGGCATTGCCAGCGCACAGCAGCGCCTGCTGGCGGCAATGCTGCGGGAGCCGCATTATATTGATCTGGTGCAGGGGCAGGTGAGCGCGGAGCAGTTCGTGCTGCCGCAGCAGAAGGAATTGTTTGAGGCCATGCTTCGCTGCCGTCAGGAGGGCGTTGAGATCAGCCTGACCACCCTGCGGAACTTTGTCAGCGAAGAAGCACTGAATGAATTGAGCCGCCTTGCGGCACAATACAGCGATGTGAACTGTACGCCGGACGACATCCGGCTGTATCTCGACCGCATTGCCCGGGGCATCCCTGTGGCAAGCAGAGCGGCATCCATGTCTGAGGAACAGTTAGAGAACTTCATCCAGTCGATGCGCGAAAAAAAGAAGGGGAATGTCCCTGCAGATGATTGACCCCCCGCTTTTCCCCTCCGGCTGGAGCAGGAGAGGAAAGGAGCAGGAATCATGCAGAAATTGTCGCAAACGGAGGAGCTGGCCCGAACGCTGGCTTCCCATGCACGCCGCCACACTGTGACGCCGGAGCAGATCAGCCGCGCCATGGACGAGCAGGACTATGATGTGGCGCAGCTGGATGAGCTTTACACTGCGCTGGAAGCCCGGGGCGTCCATCTGGCCGAAGAGGACGATGCGCTGCCGGCGCTGGACGAAACGCAGATCGGAAAGCTGGAGCATGAGCTCTCTGCCGAGGGCGTGGCGCTGGATGACCCGGTGAAGACCTATCTGAAGGAGATCGGCCGTGTGCCGCTGCTGACGGCAGAGCAGGAAGCCGAGCTTGCCCGGGCTGCGCAGGCCGGGGACGAGGACGCCCGCCGGAAACTCAGCGAAGCGAACCTGCGGCTGGTGGTATCGGTGGCAAAGCGTTATGCCGGGCGTGGGCTGCCGTTCCTTGACCTGATTCAGGAGGGCAATCTCGGCCTGATGAAGGCGGCGGAGAAGTTCGAGCCGGAACGGGGCTTCAAGTTCTCCACTTATGCCACATGGTGGATCCGGCAGTCCATCACCCGTGCCATCGCGGATCAGGGGAGGACGATCCGCATCCCGGTGCATCTGGTGGAGAACATCAACCGGGTGAAAAAGACGGCGGGTGATCTGCTGCGCAAAAACGGCAGGGAGCCCACAGTGGAAGAGATCGCCGTGCAGCTGGACATGGAACCGGAAAAGGTGCGGGAACTTCTGCAGCTGGCGCAGGACCCCATCAGCCTGGAAACACCGGTGGGCGAAGAAGAGGACGCCCATCTGGAAGATTTCATTCAGGACGAGGAAGCGGGCATCCCGGCGGACGAAGCCGGGCGTCAGCTGCTGCGGCGGGAGCTGTTCCATGTGCTCAAGAGCCTGACGCCCCGGGAAGAACGGGTCATCACGCTGAGGTTCGGGCTGGAAGACGGCCGGGCCCGCACATTGGAAGAACTGGGGAAGGAATTCAATGTGACCCGGGAGCGGGTGCGGCAGATCGAGGCCAAGGCCCTGCGGAAGCTGAGGCATCCCAGCAGGGCAAAGAGACTGAGAGATTATCTGGATGAATAAACGATTTTGAATTGCCGACGCGTGCGCTTTGGCAATGTCAGAGGAAATATTATTTTGGATTTGCAGCTCAGAAACGCCTGCGGGCGTTTCTGAGCTGCTTTTTCACGGGTGGGGGCGTGGAAGAAAAACGGCATCTTTGATGGGAAGGCCGCGGGGAGTTTCCAAAGCAAATGATCCGCTGGGGTGGGACCCTGTTGCCCGTAGGGCAATAGGGCGGGCAATGGAATGACCTGCAACAATGATGACTGCCGCCAGTGACGGAAACAGGGAATCATTGTTGGGGCCGTGGCCAGCAAGACATGAGTGCCGTTCAAGGCACGAAATGGATGCTGGGTGCCGCAACCCGTATGCATTTGCGTGGAAAGCTCCCCGCGGCCCTGCTCGAAAAAGCCTGCCATAAAAGTCATACTCCAAAACACAAGAGCAAAGATAGACAAATTGCACAAGGGGATTATGAACAGGAACGTGCAAAATAAAAAATCAAGTCCTAAAATGCCGAAAACTTACACGCTTCCGGGCGTGCGAAAACAAAAGAAAAAATTAATTTATTTTGGCAAAAATCTGAAAAATGGCTTGACAGCAAGACTTTTAGGGTGTATACTGCATTAGTATCACATAATGGACTAGTGCGCCAAAAAGGGGAATGCACAGGCGGCGGCTGAACGGGTCGAACCGGAAAGTTTGTGAAAAACGCCGAAACGTTCTCTTTGACGCGGGTCGAATTATGTGTGTCTGCTCAAATTTGACCCGTGTATACGACATCCCGTAGAGTATAAAAGTAAGGAGTGGTTGATTTTATGATGAAAGTCAAGCCCGT
>CAVKKE010000134.1:0-7723 GCA_963656875.1 Barnesiella intestinihominis
CGTTGGGGGTCTTGCAAACGAGGTTCACGATTCCCCAATAGTAGTAATCCATGTCATCGTCGGAAAGCTCCCACTTGCGGGGATATGTCACCTCAAACGCACCGCCAAAGACAGGCTTGCGCTTGAAGTGCTGCATGATAGCTTCCTTGATGTTCACGGTGTCTACATACCCCTGCCGGTCTGTCCCGCGGTCATAGCAGCAGATCACGAGCTGGATCAGCACAAGCTGCGGGTCCTGCTCATTGTTCTGCTCACCGCTGGTCTCAATTACGATGATGCAGGGGTACATGGAATCGTTCGTGTCCACATCATCGTCGTCATTGGTCTGGATGGGAAGGAACTGTTTGAAAATCTGCAAGGACTTCGGACTTTCCTGCCCATTGAACTTCATATCCCGAAACAGTTCTTTCAGCTCGTCGATCATGGCCTGTTGGCACATCTCGCTGGTATAGCCAGCGATTTTCTCCGCCATATCAGATCACGCCCTTTCTCTTGGCATTGGCAATCAGCTGCCGGACACGGCGTTCCGTGTTCTGCTGCAGCATCTGCTCCACCGTCTGCTCCTGCATCTCCCACACAGTGTGGTGCATGGCAGAGCCAGAAGGACTGGACAGCGTTGCCAGCTTCTCGTTTGGCTTCCAGCGTTTCTTGCCGCTCTCCGTGTAGTCCTTATCCGCAGGTACACCGAGCTGGCGTTGTACCATGCCGACGTGCCCCGACTCGAACTTCACAAGAAAGCCTTTGCTCTTCGCACTGGTTCCGCCGAGGTCTATCATCGGGCTGCCTTTCAGGACGTGCGCCTGAAAGAACGGCGGTGCATTGCGGACAGACGGTCCCATGTAGGGTTTTGTGGGGCTGGTTCGGAAATAGCCCAAATCCGCCCGGAATGCACCGGGGTCGTTCTTCATAATGGCAAGGATCGCCGCAGGACGGCGGTTGGTCGCTTTCTGACGCTGGCGCAGGTCTTCGATCATGCGCTTTCCGGCAGTGTTGAGGTCGTATCGGTTCTTGACTTCCTGCAGCATAAGCTTTCTCGTCTGACGTGCGGTGGTATTGACTGCCACCTTCAACGCTGCCGGTGCCTTATCTGCCAGAACGCCGAGTGCCCGGTAAACTTCCTCATCGTTGACGGAAACCGTCATGGTGGAAGCATTGTACCCAGTTTTGAAATACGCCATTTACCTCACCCTCTCAAGCTCCATGCGGTACATACCAGCTTTCAGGGAGCAGGATTTAATTTTGTAATCCCGCTTCTTGTCCAGCGTTATAAGCTTATCGTTCTTCGGCATGGGGCCGTAATCCGCCTGTTTTACAAACAGGAGTAGATCAGCTTTGTACATACCTTGGTCGAAGCTCTGCTTTGCGCCGCCCTCCCAGTGCGCTGCACGTTCGCCAACGCCCGGGTGCTGAGTGATGCAGACCATCTCTTTGCCGTCCACGAACCGCTTTTCCGCAAATTCGTTCAGGTTAAAGAAAACATTCTGCACATCCAGTGCCACCCGGTCTTTGAACGTCGGCAGCGGCTCCGGGGTGCTCGGTGTGCCGTAATTCTCATCCACGTCTAACATAGCCTTAGCACACCTCAGCAACCAGCCAGCTATCCACCTTGTCGGGGATGGTCAGCGGGCGGGTCTGCAGCTCAAGGATCATGCGGTCAGGGCCATGCTTCACATAGGTGCGCAGCAGACGGTTGGTCTGGGCGGTGATGGTACGCTTGGTATCGTCGATGTAGGAAGTCAGGCCGTAAGCACGCATGAAGTTCGGGTTGGAGGGCAACAGAGCAATCTTGTTGTCGTCCACCAGATGCTTGGTGACAGGCTTAGACGGATCGGTCCAGTCGTCCAGATAAACCTCGCCGTAAGTGTAGATGTCCAGACTGGGCTTGGTCAGGTGGCCGATGTAGCGTGCGCCGTTGGGCAGGTCCTTGGGGTTGATGATACCCAGTTCGATGCGGCGGTTGTCCAGCATATTCTGCACACTGGTATCCGCAAGGAAGTTGCGCAGGGCGGTCTTGCCCATGATAACGTGATCCACGTTGGCAAAGCCGTTTTCCAGCACCTGATCCACCCAGTCTTCCAGATCATCCAGAGGCTTGGCAGCAGATGCGCCCCACTTCTTCGTGCCATCCAGCTTCACCTTGTTGGTGAAGCCGAAGTCGATCACCTTGTTCACGCCGGGGCCAACAACGGGAATCTGGCCGTCCATGATGGTGCGCACGGCCATCCACTCCTCACGACGGGTAGCAGCATCATTCAGACGCTGGTAGTCCTCGATCAGCTGCTTGGCAGCACGCTCTTCGGGGGTCATGCCGGAATACAGGTCCTCGCCGGGCATACGCTCCAAAGCGTCGTTTGCGGTGGTGACGGTCAGAGGGTTAATCAGAGGCGGAGTAAAGTTCTCGGTCTGGTAGCCCTCATTCTTGAGCACCTGTCCGCCGACCAGAGGATGCACGAAGGAAGCCATGCGGCGGTCGCCCTTCACCACGTCAATATCCACGCTCTTGGTGGCAAAAGTCTTGACGTTGGTGAAGTAGTTGTCCAGAAAGAAAGTACGCACCGGGGGAGTGGTGCGCACGACCTCGGCCAGATACCGAGGCTCGTAGATGCTGATTTCGTTAGCCATAGTTGTTACCTCCTACTCACTTCAGGAAAATGCCCAGATTGCGCAGGGCGACTTCAATGTCCGCTGCTTTCACGCCCTCAGGCAGCACCAGACCATCTGCGAAGAACTCGCCCGTCAGATAGATGGGCACTTCCTCTTCCGCCGCTGCACTGTCTGCGGTGATGCCGTACAGTCCAGTAACAGACAGAGGATTGCTACTGTCCACCTTGTCGATGGGCTTCACCTTGCCATCGGCCAGCAGCACCGGGGCGTGTGCCTCAACTGCTGCGCTGGCCTTTTTGGTGGCCTTGGCGATGCCGATGTCCGTTCCGGCAATGAAATACTCCGGGGCGGTGGAATAAGTCTTCTTTTCCAGATTCATGCTCATAGCCTTGTCCTCCTTACTTCACACCGTTCATCTTGTGGATTGCGTTCATCAAGCTCTTTTTCTGCGCATCCTCCGGCTCCGGATTCGCAGGGGGCGGATTCTGGATGTCGTTTGCGCCGGAGTTCTGAGCAGACTTCTTCGCCTTGTCCAGATAGTCCTTGCTCTGAGCGGTCTGCTTTGCCTTCATGTTGGCGATCATCGCCTTGGCAAATACCGCAGAATCCACAGGTTTCACGAACTTTGCCTCGTTTGCCTCGTCCTCAGCACCGGGCAGGGTGCTGTCCTCGATCTCCTTGATGCGGGTACGCTCGGCAGTGGCAGCGTCATTCTCGATCCGCTCCACCATATCGGGGTACGCCTTGCGGAGATCATCAACGGTCTTGATTTCCATGTCTTTTACCTCCCCATGGTCGTTGTGTCCCGGCAGTTCCGCCGGGATTTTATTTTCAGGCCGGGCAGCAGGCTTTTTCACCTTGGCTCGGTTTCTGACAAATTCAGGTGCCTCGTTGAAAGGCAGGTGAGTGCCGACATTGTTGATGAACAGGATGCCGTTGCGGTTCTCCACAACAGCGTCTTTCTCGTCGTCCACCTCGTCCACAAAGCCGTTTTCCTTGGCTTCGTCCGCCGTCCACCAGTTTGTTTCATCCATCCATTTTGCGCACTCGTCCGCATCGCGGCCGGTCTTCTTGGCATACAGAGAAACAACGCTCTCCCTGATAGCATCCAAAGCTTTCAGGTAGTTCCGCATCTCGTCCGCCGTCAGATACCCGCACGGCCCCATGCTGGCAGGGTGAACCATGTAGGTGCTGTCCGCCGCCGCCACAACTTTGTCAGCGTGGCAGGCAACGATGGTAGCAGCACTGGCGCACAGGCCGTCGATGTGGACCGTCACGGTAGCGGCATTGCGTTCCAGCTGATTGCCGATGGCCTGCGCCGCGAACACGTCACCGCCGTCGGAGTTGATGTACACGGTGATCTCGGTCACGTCGCCCAAGGCGGCGAGGTCATCTGCGAACTGCTTCGGGGTAACTTCGTCGCCCCACCAGCTTGTTTCGGAAATGTCACCGTAAAGAAAAAGTTCTGCTTTCTGTCCGTCGGCCAGATTGCGGAACTTCCAGAACTTGTTATCCGTTGTTTTCGGGGTCGTCTTGGAATTGGGTTTGCCCATCGCACCCTACCTCCTTTATCTTCTGCATTTCAGATTTGCGCTGGCGCATATTTGCCCGCCAGCTTCCGCCGGTCATTTGAGCGGTTTCCTGCTCGGCAGTGCTGATGCCCTTGTCCATGCGCAGGATCGCCGCCTCAATTTCTTTCTTCGCGTCCAAGTTGGTGCGTGCCGGGCCATTCCATGTGCAGCCCATATAGGCTTTTGCCACCGCCGGATCGTCGAAGAATCCCGGTGCATTGATACGCCCACGGGCCACTGCCTCGGCAAACCACTTCTCGTAGGTCGGCTGGCAGAAATCATCCGCAAAGCTGTCCCGCAGCGTTCCGCAGGTGCGCCAAAATTCGTTCAGTGCGCCGCGGCTGGCGGAGTAGTTGGACGAAAATTTCTTGTACAGCACCTCCGACGGGATTTCTACGCTCGTCGCCACCTGATTGGACATCGCCATCATAAAACCGTCGTAGGTGGTGGTCGGGTGCTTCGGGTCGATCAGGTTTGCCTTTTCACCCGGGGCAAGGTCGAATACCGCTGCCGGGCTGAGGTTGATTGCCAGCTCATCGGCAGGAGTGCCCGGGTCTTCCGCTTTATCGGGCGGGTCTTCTCCGAAAGGTGCCATATCGCTTTGACTGTCTCTCTGAATAAACAGAGTGGCGCAGGACGAAACGATTGCAGCGGAAAGCTCCGCGTCCGTGTATCTCCCCATCTGCTTCAACGTAGGCAGTGCCGGGGCCAGCAGAGGAACGCCGCGCCGCTGCCCGGCTCGTTCTCTTTGTGTAACGCACAGAATATTCGTCTCCCCGGTCTCCGGGTCATGCGCTTCCACTCGGGTCCACTGCAGCGGCACCGGGTTTTCGTATTCCAGCGGGTGCCGGTTGGCTACCCAGTAGGCGACGATTTCTCCTGCCTCGTTGGTCTCAACACCCTGTACGATCTGGAACACGTTCTCGCCATTCACCTTGCCGGGTGCCATACGATCCATGCGGTCAGGGCTGCATACCTGATCTGCTTCGATCAGGCGCAGCTGCAGCGCATACGGCCAGTGCGGACGCTCCCGGAACTGGATTGCAGCAAACACGTCTCCGTTCATCAGGAAGCTGGTGAATGCTAAGGTCTGCAAACGCCAGAAGTTGTCCATGCCGCTGGCATCGCAAGCCGTGCTATCCGCCCAGAGGCTAAATTCTCTTGCGATTTGTGCCTGCAGCTGGTCGGCCTTTTCTTCGGACAGATGGAGGTAATCAGCATCCACCTGCGGCGTTGGCACCAGTCCGCTGCCCACAACATTGGTGCGCAGCGTCTTGATAGCGCCCGTGGCAAGCGGAATGCCCATGTAAGCATCCCGGCTCCGTTTGCGCAGGGTTTCGAGGTTGTCCTCAATGTCTTCCTTTGCGCTGCCACCACCGACGTGCCAGCTTCTCATAGAGCGGGACGTGTGGGATGCACCATAGTTTCCATATCCTGTGCCATTGTTCAGGACGGACAGGGCAGTGCGAGCCACGGCGCGGCGATACCCTTTTTCAGGCGAGATCGCCGCGATTGCTTTATCCAGAATATTTGCCATGGGTTCCACCGTCCTTACACGTCATGGGGCGAGAAATGATACATACGGTTCCTGCCCCGGTTTCGCTCTTCCCGTTCTGCCTCTGCTACCTTGTTCTCCCAGAAGATGATGCTTTCCCGAATCTGTTTCAAGCTGGCCCGGGTAAGCTGCATCTGCTCGATCTGGTAGCTCTGGCCTGTGGAAACAGCCGCTTCCGCTTCCAGCCACATTTCCAAATGCCGCTGTGCGGTTTCTTTTGAAATAACTGCCATCGGTTAAATTCCTCCCGATCTTCTTCTGCGGTACTGGTGCTGCTGCTTTGCAGGGCGGGCGGTATCCTCGCCGGGCACTTCCAGGCTTTGCGGATTCGAGATTTCCAGTGCCGCCGTCGCATAGTTCCGAACGTCGAAAGCCTCATTGCGCTTCTGCGCAGGGTCTTTCAGTTCCCATCGTTCCACCTTGCGCCCGCCTTTCCAGTGGGTCACTTTGTGCTCTGCGGTCAGCATCTTGAAATAGTTCTCGTCATAGCCCGCATCTTCTGCTGCCGGGAAGTGGCAGTAGTTCGGCCCCTTGATAAGCACTTTGAGCCGGGCAAGGACGTGGTTCTTGCCGGTGTCAACGCCCAGCGTGAACAGCTCACCCTTGACCCGGTTGTTCTTGGTCGGGTTGCGGATATACGGCACATCCATACCGCCACGGCCTTTGATTGCCCAGATGTGGCGGTCTTCCCGTTCTTTGCAGAATCGAATGACCTGATCCGGGAAGTGTCCGCCACTGTCCATGCAGACAGAGCGGAGAGACAGTTCTGTGCCGTCCTTCTTTTTCCACGTCTGAGATAGGAACTCGTCCAGATCAGCCCATATCTGGCCCCGCTTCAAATCGCCGAAAATGCGCTGGTAGCGGATGCCCCAGCTTTCTTTGCCGATGCCCCAGCCCACCACTTCGATCTCGAAACGATTGTCCTGCGTATCGACACCGGCGGTCAGGTAGATCACGCCGTCCGGCACTTCGGCTTCGTAGAACTCCCGACGGTCGATCAGAGCAGCGGATTCCACGGTTTCGCCCGGTTCCTCCCACGGCAAGCCAAGGTTCGTGTTCACGAAGACCTGCATCTTCTCGTAATCTCCGCGGGCAGCATCCAGATCAGCGGCAATGAACTTTGTCACGATCTCGTCCCACCCACACAGGGTCGATGCCATCTTATTCATATGGAAGCCGCGCACAGAGCGTTCCGGGTGTTCTGCCACCCACTTTCCCTTTACGCTGCCTTTCTTCCAGCGATATTCGTTATCCAGACAGCCGCACTCAGCGCAGCGGTATTGCACGCCGCCGTCCGGCCACTTTTCTTTGTCGAACACCATATTGTCCCACACGAAGGGTTGATAAAAGCCGCAGTTCGGGCAAGGCACCGTCCATTCTTCTTGCGTGGAGTTATTGAACTCGTCCAGAATACGGCTGGCGGCTTTTGTGGTCGGGGTAGACACCATGACCGTTTTGTAGTCCCAAAAGGTCGTCTGGCGTTCCTCAGCCAGCATGACCGGGTCGCCCTCTTTGCCCGCACTGGCTTTGTAGGCGTCCACCTCGTCGGCCAGCAGCACCTTGATGGGGCGGCTGCGTAGGTCCGTGGGGGCATTGGCTCCCACGATGACCAGCATCCCGCCGGGGAAGTTTTTCTTTGAGATGGTGTTGCCGGAGTATCTGCTCTTGGTGTTCACCAGCCCCCGGAGTGCCGGAGTGTCACGCAGCATCGGGGTCAGGCGGTCTTTCGAGAAAGATTCTCCCAGATTCACCGTTGGCTGCATCACCATGATGGATGCCGGGTGATAGCTCATGTAAAAGCCGATGGTGTTCAGGATCAGGCCCTCGGTCTTTCCGGCCTGTGCGCACATCATGGCAACTACCTTGCGGATATGAACATCGCCGATGGCATCCATGATCTCCCGCTGGAACGGTGCAGTGTCCGTGTTCCACTGGCCTTGTGAGGCCGAAGCCTCAGCAGAGAGCTTTCTGTATTTATCCGCCCACTGGCTCA
>CAVKKE010000135.1:0-7721 GCA_963656875.1 Barnesiella intestinihominis
ACGCACTGGACGGCAAGGTGAAGGAAGTCAAGGTCTCCACCCGCCTGAAGGATCACCCCGTGTGCCTGTCTGCTGACGGCCCGCTGTCCATCGAGATGGAGAAGGTGCTGTCCAAGCAGCCCGGCAGCGAAGGAGTGAAGAGCGACAAGGTGTTGGAACTGAACGTCAACCACCCTGTGTTCGCCGTGCTGAAGGCCGCACAGGAAACCGGCGACACCGACAAGCTGAAGAAGTACAGCGCCCTGCTGTATGCACAGGCACAGCTGATCGAGGGTCTGCCCGTGGATGACCCCGCCGCTTACGCCGAGGCCGTCTGCAGCCTGATGAAGTAACTTTTCCCGGAATGCGGCGGTCTTACTCCCCTGCCGCTTCCACACACATAGATTTTACCTCTTAACAAAAAGACTGCGCTCCGCTATAATAGAGTGGAACACGGTCTTTTTCTGTTTCCGCCGAAACAGATGCGCCAGATTGAGAGGTTTTTGTCCATGCAGCAGCCGAAGAAGCACTATTTTGCCAAGATTCCCACCATTGCCATCTTCATCGTTTTTGCCATGTCGGCACCGCTGGGTGTGCTGCTGTTTATTCTAAAAAGCATCGACAAAAACGCTGAAAAAGAAGAAAAGGCCCCCGCTCAGTCTCAGGCCGACTACCGCGCTGACCTTGGCCCCGCGCCCAGCCCGGCGGCTGTTGTGAAGGACAACGAGACCGTTTATGGCCACGACATGCCCACCGAAGAACAGAAAAAAGCCAAGAAGAAGCACAAAGACCTCACCGCCCTTTGCACCATCATCGGTGCGGTATTTTTGGCGGCAGGTTTCAGCGGCATGGTCGATTTTTTTAATTTGTCCTCCTACTCCCTTGATTGGGGCGAATTGCTGCGCAGCCTGGCACAAATGCTGGGCGGCGGCGCGGCGCTGTCCACCGGCCTGCACATGAAGCGCACCCACAAGCTGGAACGGCTTTTGGATAAGATCGTGGGCGATCGGGACAACATCCCGCTGAATGAACTGTTTGCCGCCGCCGGTGTGGACGCCGCCAAAGGCCGCACCACGTTGGAAAGTGCCATCGAACACGGCTACTTCGGCGCAGACGCCTACATCGACAACCGCACCAATACCCTTGTGGTGCGCGGCATGGCCCCTCAGCCGCCCCAGAAGCCGAAGCCTGCCCCCGCCCCGGAACCTGCACCGGCTGACCAGTACGCCGCCGTTCTGCAGCAGCTGCGGCAGGTCAATGCCGCCATCCCGGACCCGGTGATGACCGCCAAGGTCGACCGGCTGGAATCCCTCAGCGCCCGCATCTTTGAGCTGGCCCGCAAAGACCCCGGCAAAAAGGCCCAGCTGCAGAAGTTCATGGACTACTATCTGCCCACGGCCCTGAAACTGCTGAACACCTACGCCAGCCTTTCCCAGCAGGGCGTGCAGGGCGAAAACATCATCGATGCCAAGCAGAACATCGAGCGCTCCATGGATCTGCTGGTGTCCGCCTTTGAAAATCAGCTGGACAAGCTGTTCCAGTCCGACGCGCTGGATGTTTCCGCCGATGTGGCAGCGCTGGAAGGAATGCTGAACATAGACGGCCTGACCGGAAATGATTTTGCAAAATAATATTATCTATCCGCAGCCAAAGGGCAGCAGGCAGCTTTCTTACTGGAGAGGCTGCTTGCCGCCCTTTTCTTTTTCCCGGTATTCCGACGGTGTGCAGCCTTTTTCCGCCCGGAACACCCGCGCAAAATAGCTCATGTCCTCAAAGCCGCAGGCTTCCCCGATGGCCGTGATGCTCATGTCCGTCCGCTCCAAAAGCTGCACGGCATGGCGGATGCGGTGCTGGCGCAGATATTCCTTCGGGGTCAGGTTCATCATCCGTCGGAAACACCGCAGGCACTCGCTGACGCTGATGGCCGCACTGGCCGCGATCTGCTCCGTGGTGATGGGCTCCACCCTGTGGGCGCGCACAAAATCCACCATCTGCTTGATGCGCTCCGCGTCCCGCAGTTCCCGTTCACTGGGGGCCTGTGCATGCTGCACGCAGTGCTGTGCCAGAAGGCAGATCACCCGGGACAGCGCCGCCCGCACTTCAAATTCATAGCCGGGGGCCTTCTGCGGCCAGATGTCTGCCACGCGCCGCAGTTCGGCCAGAGCCTGCCGTTCCCACTCGGTTTCCCCAAAGATCGGCACACACCGGCATTCCGGCGCACAAATCACCGGGCCCAGATATTTCCGCCAGAACACACTGCCGGACGCCCCGCCAATGACCGACGGATCAAACACGATAGAGATCTGATGGATCAGCCCATTTTTCTCCGCTGCCTTGTTGCCGTGCAGCACGCCGGAACCGACAAACAGGGCCTGCCCCTCTTTCAGCTCAAACGTTTTCCCGTCTGCCATGCCGACCAGCCTGCCTTCCATCACGAGGTTGATCTCCACTTCTTCGTGCCAGTGCCAGGGCACCGCCCGGCACTGCTCGTAAGGGGCACCGTCCCACGGCCCCCAGACTTCTATGGGGAACTCCGGCGTGCCCACTTTGATGATTTCTCTGCCGTCTTCTCCCACTACAATGCGCCACAGACCATTTTCATCCAGCATGACGAATTTCTCCTATTGATTCAGGTGTTTTATCCTAACATAACGTTTCATTTGGTTATATAATAGCATTGTAACAAGGTTCTTGCAAGACCAGATCACACACTACAAAGATGTTTTTCTGGAGGGATCTTTCTATGCTGTCTGTCAAGCTGTTTTTCATCAATGCCGCCATCGAAAATCTGGTCAATCTGGTCTGTGTTGAAGAAACACCCGTGTTCGTCGATGTCTACCTCAACATGCTGGATCACCTGATGCATGCCCGCCGGGCTCTGCGTGCCCGCTGAGCCACCCGTTTTCACCTTTCTGTGCTGTGCCGGTTTCCCGGTGCAGCACTTTTTGTTTGTGTGCAAAAGCGCAAATCTCCATACTCCATGTCTGCCGTTTCCTTTTCCGCAGTCAAGAAATCCACAGTCGTTTTCACCAATGATTTTTCCGTTTACATTTTGATTTTATTTCAATTGTCCGATTCTCCCATCAGGCGCAATTTTGCCCTTTTGGCAACTTTTCATTGAGACGCAACAATAACACATGGTTTTTTGCAGTTGGATTTTATATTATAGGTTCAGAAGTCTGCGGTGCGTCTGTGTGTGCCGCAATGTATTTCACCCGAACCCGCTCAAAAGGAGGAAAATCCTATGATGAAATCTGTTTCTGCATGGAAGCAGGAGCTGGCCGACGGTGCCCGTGCTGCACGTCTGGCCTCGCTCTACTGCTGCACCCCCGAAGAAACTACTGCACAGGCTGCCCGCTATGAAGCCGTGCTGGACGGCCTGGAAGCTGCTTTCGGCGCTCACGCCGAGGCCGGGCTTTACAGCGCCCCCGGCCGCACCGAGATCGGCGGCAACCACACCGACCACCAGCATGGCCGTGTGCTGGCCGGCAGCGTGAACATCGACATGATCGCCGCTGCAGCCCCCAACACCCTGAACCAGCTGCGCGTGCAGAGCGAGGGCTATGACCTGTGCGTCATCGATCTTGCCGACCTGGCCGCCCGCAAGGAAGAGGAAAACACCACCATCTCACTCCTGCGCGGCGAGTGCGAAGCATTTCGTCAGCGGGGTGCAAAGCTCTCCGGACTGGACGTATACATTTCTTCCAACGTGCCCAAGGGCAGCGGCGTTTCGTCTTCTGCAGCCTTTGAGGTGCTGATCGGCGTCATCCTGAACGACTGCTTCATGGCCGAAAAAGTCTCCCCCATCACCATCGCACAGATCGGCCAGTGGGCAGAGAACGTCTACTTCGGCAAGCCCTGCGGCCTGATGGATCAGATGGCCTCCAGCGTGGGCAACATCATCACCATTGATTTCGCCGACCCGGCTCACCCCGATGTGGAGCCGGTGCAGGTGGATTTCTCCAAGGCCGGCCTTGCGCTGTGCATTCTGGACTCCGGCGCAGACCACGCCGACCTGACCGACGAATATGCCGCCATTCCTGCCGAGTGCCGTGCTGTCGCTGCCGTGTGCGGCGGTGAGGTCCTGCGTGAAGTGCCCTTTGAAACGTTCATCGCAAAGCTGCCGGAATGCCGCAAACAGTGCGGTGACCGCGCCGTGCTGCGTGCCTTCCATTTCTACGCCGACAACGACCGCGTGCCCCAGCAGGTCGCTGCTCTGCGCGAGAATGATTTTGGCACCTTCCTGCAGCTGGTCACCGAATCCGGCAACAGCAGCTGGGAATATCTGCAGAACGTCATCCCCGCCGGGTACAAAGAGCATCAGGAAGTGGCTGTGGCCATCACGGCTGCAAAGCATTTCCTGAACGGCAAGGGCGCAGTCCGTGTTCACGGCGGCGGTTTTGCAGGCACCATTCAGGCCTTTGTTCCTGTGGAAATGCTGACCGACTTCAAAAAAAACATGGAAGCCATCCTCGGTGAGGGCCGCTGCCATGTGCTGAGCATCCGTCCCGAAGGAGGCGCTGTCCTGTGATCTCTACTGCAATTCAGCAGCTCGTGAACTACGGGCTGGACACCGGGCTCATTCTGCCCGACGATGAAATCTACATCCGCAACCAGCTGCTCATGACCATGCAGCTGGACGATTTCACCGCGCCGGAGGGCGAGGTGTGCTACACCGACCTGGAAAGCATCTTGAAAGTGCTGGTAGACGATGCCGTGGCCCGCGGCGTGTGTGAGGACAACTCCACCGCCCGCGACCTGTTCGACACCAGGCTGATGGGTGTGCTGACCCCGCGCCCCAGCATCGTGCGCGCCAACTTTGAGGAGCGCTACGAAAACGAGGGCCCGCAGGCCGCCACCGACTGGTTCTACAAGTTCAGTCAGGACACGGATTATATCCGCCGCTACCGCATCAAGCGCGATCTGAAATGGGTCACCAAGACTCCTTACGGCGATCTGGACATCACCATCAACCTGTCCAAGCCCGAAAAAGACCCCAAGGCCATCGCTGCCGCCAAGCTGGCCCCCCAGAGCGCTTACCCCAAGTGCCAGCTCTGCGCTGAAAACGAGGGCTATGCAGGCCGCATGAACCATCCTGCCCGCGAGAATCACCGCATCATCCCGCTGACCATCAACGACAGTGCGTGGAACCTGCAGTACAGCCCCTATGTCTATTATAACGAGCACTGCATCGTGTTCAACAGCCAGCACACCCCCATGAAGATCGAGCGGGCCACTTTCCGCAAGCTGCTGGATTTCGTGGGCCTGTTCCCCCACTACTTCGTGGGCAGCAACGCCGACCTGCCCATCGTGGGCGGCAGCATCCTGAGCCACGACCACTTCCAGGGCGGCCACTATGAGTTCGCCATGGCTAAGGCGCCCATTGAAAAGAAGTGGGTCTTCCCCGGCTTTGAGGATGTGGATGCCGGCATCGTGCACTGGCCCATGAGCTGCATCCGGCTGACCTGCGAAGACGACGAGCGTCTGGTGGAGCTGGCAGACAAGATCCTGACCGCATGGCGCGGCTATACCGACGAGAAGTGCTTTGTGTTCGCTGAGACCGACGGCGAACCCCACAACACCATCACCCCCATCGCCCGGATGCGGGACGGCAAATATCAGCTTGATCTGGTGCTGCGCAACAACATCACCACGCCGGAGCATCCGCTGGGCGTGTTCCATCCCCACGCAAAGCTCCACCACATCAAAAAAGAGAACATCGGCCTGATCGAGGTCATGGGTCTGGCCGTCCTGCCCAGCCGCCTGAAAAAGGAAATGGCTGAGCTGGCCGATGCGCTGGTGCAGCGTGTTCCCACCGCCCAGTACCCCGAGGAGCTGCAGAAGCATGCCGAGTGGGCTGAGGACATCCTCGCCCGCCACCCGGAGCTGAACGCCGACAATGTGCACCCCATCCTGCAGGATGAGATCGGCCATGTGTTTGCCGAAGTGCTGACCGATGCCGGTGTCTACAAGCTGGACGAAGCCGGACGCACCGGTTTTGAGCGCTTCCTCGCAAGCGTGCAGTAAATTTCCCAGACTATAAATGCACACCCCCGCCGGGATATCGCCCGGCGGGGGTGTGTTTGTTTATTTCTGGAATTCTTTCAGATAGCGGCGGTACTCTTTGCCATAATAGCCAAAATAGTTTTTGTTCCACGGCTTGCGGCCTGCAAGGAAGTGCGCAACGACCACCGTCTTGCGCAGGTTATATTTGAACACCAGCCGCTCCACCACATAGCGTGCGGCGGCATAATTATAGCGTTCATCCAGCTTCAGGATTTTGCCATCATAAATCTTGTTGATAACATCCTGATCCATATATTTCAGCTGATATGTTTTTTGGATCTTCTGGATTTCCGCCACAAATTCTTTCTGCGTCCAATGCTCCCGGATCGCTTTCAGATTCATCATCACAACGCCGGAGTTGACGTAATCACTGCTCAATTCCAACCGCTTCACGGCATCTCTGCGGGCTCCGGGCCAGCAATCCAACACCGCTGCTATGAAGTTTTGGCTCAGGTCTGCGTTGTAAATCGGATCAATGTTTCCGCGGATCATAATATCCACATCCATGTACAGTGCTTTATCCTCATCTTTCAGGAGCCACGGCATCAGCAGCCGGTAATAGCACTCCTTCGTAAGATACAGGTCGACTGGGAACCCGTCAAACGCTTCTTCTTCCGCCGCGTCCAGCTTGACAGGCCGGAACTCCCAGCCATATTTTTCAATGTCCGTGTGCAGCGCTTCAATGCTTGCCTCACCCACGCGGGAGTAGATGAACCAGATGCGGATATCCCGGTTCATTTCTGCCATGGAGCGCAGAAACACCCTCGCCGGAAGGATATAGTTTTCATCGCAGCTTATCACGATATTCTTCATGTTTCAGATTCCCCCATTTTGTCAGGCGCATTCTGATACAAAAAATGCACTGCCCTTTCCAACCGTCTCGATTTCAAAAGCAGTGCATTTCTATTCAGAACAATTTCCTCGCGGATCTGATTATTCCGGCAGATCCTCTTCGTTCTCCAGGCTGTGCCAGACGTTCTGGACGTCGTCGTTATCTTCCAGAGCATCCAGCAGCTTGCCCATAGCCTTGAGCTGATCGGGGTCGGTCAGGCGGGTGGTGGTCATGGGGACCATGGCCAGGTCGTCGGACAGGATCTCGTAGCCCTTCTCTTCCATGGCCTTGACCACAGCAGAGTAGTTCTCGGGATCGGTGGTGATCTCAGCTGCATCCTCGCTGGCGTCGAAGTCCTCAGCGCCTGCGTCCAGAGCATCCATCATAGCCTCATCGGCATCCTTATCTTCCAGAGAGATGTCAATGACGCCCTTCTGATTGAACAGGAAAGCCACACAGCCCATAGCGCCCAGGTTGCCGCCGTTCTTGTCGAAGTAGTGGCGCAGATCGGCAGCGGTACGGTTGCGGTTGTCGGTCAGGGTCTCCACCATGACAGCAACACCGCCGGGGCCGTAGCCTTCGTAGGTGATTGCCTCGTACTCGGTCTTGTCGCCGCCCTCAGCCTTCTTGATGATGCGCTGGATGTTATCGTTGGGCACGCTCATGCGCTTTGCCTTGGAGATCAGGTCCGCCAGCTTGCTGTTCGAAGCCGGGTTGGGGCCGCCGGTACGGACGGCAACGCTGATCTCGCGGCCGATCTTGGTAAAGACCTTTGCTTTTGCGCCGTCGGTCTTTTCCTTCTTGCGCTTAATATTGTTCCATTTGCTATGTCCAGACATGGGAA
>CAVKKE010000136.1:0-7658 GCA_963656875.1 Barnesiella intestinihominis
GATCTGGCCCACCGCATCACCCAGCTGCAGATCGAGCAGGTGAGCCTGAAGAAGGAGACTGATGCCCTGAGCCAGAGCCGCCTGCGCGACCTGGAAAAGGAGCTGGCCGAGCTGCAGGATAAGTTCCGCAGTATGAAGGCAAAGTGGGAGAACGAGAAAAACGCCATTGGCAAGGTGCAGTCTCTGCGTGAGCAGATCGAGCAGACCAACGCCGATATTGAAAAGGCCCAGCGTGAGTATGACCTGAACAAGGCCGCTGAGCTGAAATACGGCAAGCTGCCCCAGCTGCAGAAACAGCTGGAAGAGGAAGAAAAGATTGCCGCTGCCAAGAAGGAGGACAGCCTGCTGCGTGACCGCGTGACCGACGAAGAGATCGCCCGCATCGTGGCCCGCTGGACCGGCATCCCTGTGGAGAAGCTGGTGGAAGGCGAGCGCGAGAAGCTGCTGCATCTGGACGATGTGCTGCACAAGAGGGTCATTGGTCAGGACGAGGCCGTGACCAAGGTCAGCGAAGCCATCCTGCGCAGCCGCGCCGGCATCGCCAACCCCAACCGCCCCATCGGCAGCTTCCTGTTCCTCGGCCCCACAGGTGTCGGCAAGACTGAGCTGGCCAAGGCTCTGGCACAGGCTCTGTTCGACGATGAGCGCAACATGGTGCGTATCGATATGACCGAATATATGGAGAAGTTCAGCGTCAGCCGTCTGATCGGTGCGCCTCCGGGATACGTCGGTTACGAAGAGGGCGGCCAGCTGACTGAGGCTGTGCGCCGCAAACCCTACAGTGTGGTGCTGTTCGATGAGGTGGAAAAGGCCCACCCCGATGTGTTCAACATCCTGCTGCAGGTGCTGGACGATGGCCGCATCACCGACAGCCAGGGCCGCACCGTGGACTTCAAGAACACGGTCATCATTCTGACATCGAACCTGGGCAGCGACATCATCCTGAACGATCTGGAGCAGCGCCGCGCCAACGGCTCCAACGAGCTGAGCGAGGATGCCCGCAAGCAGATCGACCTGCTGCTGAAATCCAAGTTCCGCCCCGAATTCCTGAACCGTCTGGACGAGATCGTCTACTACAAGAGCCTGACCAAGGACGAGACCCGCAAGATCGTGGATCTGCAGCTGGACGACCTGCGCAAGCGCATGGACGAGGGCAAGCACCTGAAACTGGATGTCACCACTGCGGCCAAGGATTTCATCATCGATTCGGCTTACGACAGTGTGTATGGTGCACGTCCCATCAAACGGTTCATCCAGAGCCGCGTGGAAACGCTCATCGCCAAGGCCATCATTCAGGGCAGCTACACCGAGGGCAATACCCTGACGGTGGACTGCGAGAACGGCGCGCTGGTGCTGCGATAAATTTTACCTGTTTTGTACGTTGACGGCGGGCAGAAAGCTTGCACCACCGTACAGAATATGGTATTATAACAAATAACATTGATGTGCTTTTCATCGCGGAATGGCCACGATGGAAAGCACATTTTTGTATTATGAAAACAGAAAGTTGAGTGTGATTTCCCTTTTTATGGACGATGGCAGTATGACGCTCTTAGCAGCGCTGGTGATCCTGGTGGCAATGTCCGCCTTCTTCTCCGCCTCCGAGACCGCATTTTCTTCCCTGAATCAGATCCGCCTGAAAAGCCGTGCCGAGGACGGTGACGCAGCGGCCGCCCGGGTGCTGGCGATGTCGGAAAAATACGACAAGCTGCTCTCCACCATCCTCATCGGCAACAATATCGTGAATATCGCGGCGGCATCCATTGGCACGGTTTTGTTCACCCGCCTGCTGGACCCGGAGCGCGGCGCGACGGTGTCCACCATTGTGCTGACCGTTGTGGTGCTGATCTTTGGTGAGGTGACGCCCAAGAGCCTGGCCAAAGAGATGCCAGAGACCATTGCGACGGCGGTGTCTCCTTTCCTGAACCTGCTGATGGTGCTGTTTACCCCGCTGACCTGGCTGTTCAGCCAGTGGAAAAAGCTGCTGGGCCATTTCATCCGCAGCAAGGAAGATGACACCATCACTGAGGGTGAGCTGATGACCATGGTGAGTGAAGCCGAGAACGACGGCGAACTCACCGACCGGGAAAGCCAGCTGATCCGCAGCGCCATCGAGTTTGATGACGTGGAGGTGGAAGAGATCCTCACGCCCCGCGTGGATGTGATCGCGGTGGAAGACGATATCTCGCTGGAAGAGCTGGCCCAGACCTTTGCGGAATCGGGCTATTCGCGTCTGCCCGTTTACCACGGCACCATTGATAACATCATTGGCGTGGTACATGAAAAGGACTTTTATCTTGCCCGCCTGAAACGGGAGACCACGTTGGAAGACCTCGTAAAGCCTACCCTGTACACCACCGGCTCCACCCAGATCTCTCAGCTGCTGCGCACCCTGCGTGAGCAGCACCATCATCTGGCGGTGGTTGTGGATGAATACGGCGGCACCGAGGGCATCATTACGCTGGAAGACATTCTGGAAGAGCTTGTGGGCGAGATCTGGGACGAACACGATGAAGTGACCGAGGACTTCCACAAGCAGTCAGACGGCAGCTGGATCGTGCTGGGCAGCGCCAGCGTGGACGACCTCTACGAGATCCTGGGCCTGCCGGAGGATGAAGACATCGACTCCAACACGGTGAACGGCCTGGTGCAGGAGAAGACCTGTCACCTGCCCAAGGTGGGCGACCGCTTCACGCTGGGCGAGTATGATGGTGTTGTCACCCGCACGGCCAAGCGCCGTGTCACCGAAGTCCGCCTGACCCCGGCGGAGAAACCGGAGCCGAAAAAGGACGAAGAGGAAAAGGATAAGCCGCATTTCAATCGGCTGTCTGCTAAATAACTGCAAATAAAAAGCTGTGCGTTCGAATGAGCGCACAGCTTTTTGCATTGTAAAGTAAAAGTGTAAATGGTATAATGATAAAAAAAAATCGAGGCTGGCCAGCCTCATGGTTTATGAAGTAAACCATGATATCCTTCTGATAGCCTGCCACGATAGCACTAAAACAATGCTTATACTTAATTGTGGGATGGGCTACTGCTTTTTATAAGGCCGTGCCGACGGCTCGGAAAGAAGATTTTCTTGGTGATGATATAGGCAAGCATAAAACGATTGGGGAAATAAGAAAGCCTGTTCACTTTGCCAAATATATTTATCCATATACGGGACAAACAAATGTCAAATTCAATTATCTTATGGATAAGTTGAATGATACATTACAAAAGAAAAATCTAGGGGCCTTCTATACCCATGCATTATATGCGGAAAAGTCACTTGAACTGGTACGTTCCGCAATTGCGAGAGTCCCGATGGGAAATGATTACATTATTTTGGATAGATGCGCAGGAACAGGAAATCTTGAAGCAGGTTTAACGGATGAGGAACTATCGCATGTTATTGTTTCTACCGTAGAGTATTACGAGTATAAAGTACTCCAGGAGCTTATAGGGGCGAAAGTACGTCATATCATTCCGCCTGTCGAGACAGCGGAAACATTCAATGCGGGACTTGTAAATGGTGCCGATGCTCTTAGTCAGGAATACATAGAAAATCCAGTTATTAAGCAGTATATAGATAATCCAAGATGTACAGTGATATTGTTTGAAAATCCTCCATATGCGGAAACTACAAGTATTGAATGGCACAAAAAGAACGCAAGCAAAAAATCAACTGCTTGGAAACAAAGTTATGTGGTTTCTAATATAAAAAAAGAGATAAAAGGTGCAGCAAGTAATGAGTTAGGAAACGCCTTTATTTGGTCTGGATTTAAATATTACCTGCGCCAACCAACAGATAGCTATATAGTATATTCTCCTGTTAAATATTGGAAGGCACAAAAAGTAGTAGAAAAGAAATTTATTAGAGGATTTGCTTTTAATAGAAGATATTTTCATACAAATATTGACGCTTGTATTATGTGTGCACTTTGGGCAAATGTTCTGGATAGAGATGCGGAATCACTTGAATTAGAGGCTTATGATATAAAAGATAATGAATTAATACCATTGCCTACAGCACTTCCTGTAAAGAAAATACACACACTTTATAGCAAAAAATATTATGATAGCAGAAACTTTTCTTCGGATACAAATGAGGGCATTTTGGTAGGACTGGATGGGCTAGAAGCATCAACTAGCATAAAAAGAAGAATTCTTCCTAAAGTTAATGACAATATTATAGGCTACATGGTAGCCGATAGCTCAGGCTTCGACAATCCGGATACCCATTCTTCTTTACTTGTGGCAGGAAGGTATAATGGTAATGGATTCTTTTTGAGAAAAGACAATTACCTTGAAAAGCTGCCAATGTTCTGTGCTTCTCGCTATATCAGCTAAAACAGGGCATGGACGGAACGTGCTCGTATTATGAAATCTGCAGATGGCGCAGATAAGTATCACGCTGACGTTGCAAACGGAAAATTGACACAATTTCTATTGAAATGTTTGTTGTTTATCTGCTTAGAAAAACAAAATCACATGAGGACATTTACAGGTAGTGATGGACGGATTTATCGCAATGAATTAAGTCTTGACGATACCAATGGGGAGACGATTGCTCTTCGAGACATAAAAAGGCTGCTCGTTGGAAACAAGGAGAATGAGCTTTTACAACAGTGGGGAAATGTTGTATTTTGGGCTAAAAAAGCAAAAAAGTACGATTCCACAATAACATATGGAATATATCAAATTTGTACAGAACTGGATACTTCACATATTGATGAGGTGACAGAATCTGCGGTTTGGGATAATGTAGAATTGCATACGGCATTGGCTGGATTGAAGGTGCTAGTTAAAAACTATTACAATTCTGAGATTGTTCCAGTATTGTTTGAATATGAGTATTTAAAATAACTAAAAGGCAGGAATCATTGCGATTCCTGCCTTCACTATATTATTCAATAAATAACTTAATAATAAAGATGGCCTGTCATTATTTTACAGCAGCGGGATACCTGCTTTCTCGCAGGCTTCGCGGGTGTCGGCGTCCCAGACACTGGCCTGAACTTCGCCGATGTGGGCGCTGCCCAGCAGCAGCATGCACAGGCGGCTCTGGCCGATGCCGCCGCCGATGGAGTAGGGCAGTTCGCCGTTCAGCACAGCCTTGTGGAAGGGCAGCGCCCGGCGGTCGTCGCAGCCGGCCATGGTCAGCTGCTTGTCCATGCTCTCGGGGCTGACGCGGATGCCCATGCTGCTCAGCTCGTAGCTGCACTGCAGCGGGTCGTTCCAGAACAGCAGGTCGCCGTTCAAATCCCAGTCATCGTAGTCCGGTGCACGGCCGTCATGGGGCTTGCCGCTCTTCAGCGGGGCACCGATCTTCATCAGGAAGGTGGTGCCATTCTCCTTCACGAAGGCGTTCTCGCGCTCCTTCGGGGTCAGGTCGGGGTACTTGTCCTCCAGCTCCTGGGTGGTGATGAAGGTCACGTTAGGGCTGTGCAGGGGCAGCTCCTGCAACTGGGGGAACATGGCGTGCAGGTTCATCTCAGTAGCGCACACGGCGGACACGATGGAGCGGACAACGCTCTTCAGATACGCCTCGTTGCGGTCCTCCACGCGGATGACCTTTTCCCAGTCCCACTGATCCACATAGACGGAGTGGAGGTTGTCCAGCTCTTCGTCCCGGCGGATAGCGTTCATGTCGCAGTACAGGCCCTTGCCCACACGGAAGTCATAGTCCTTCAGGGCCTTGCGCTTCCACTTTGCCAGCGACTGCACCACCTGTGCTTCAATGCCGCTGTCCTTGATGTCGAAGGTGACCTTGCGCTCCACGCCGTTCAGGTCGTCGTTCAGGCCGGTGGAAGCCTCCAGAAACAGCGGCGCAGACACACGGTACAGATTCAGTGTGGCGCACAGCGTGTCAGCGAACAGGCGCTTCACGGTGCCAATGGCGCGCTGGGTGTCGTACAGGTTCAGCGCGGGCTGATAGTTTTCCGGGATGATCGTTTTGCTCATAGCTTTTTACCCCTCTTTGCGGTATTTGCTCGTCTGCTTTCCCAACAGGCGGCAGTTCCAAAACAAAAAACACTAGTTAAATTATCGCACATTCTTTTATGAAAGTAAAGTGGAAAGCGGGAAAAAGGTGAATCCTCTCAGGCGCTGATGCGCCAGCTCTCCCGAGGGGGAGAGCTTTATGCGATAAAACTGTGAGAGAACTCTTCTCAGAAAAGAAAAACTTTCCGAAATGCAAAAAAGCTCCCCCTTTCGGGGGAGCTGGCATTGCGAAGCAATGACTGAGAGGGTTAGCCGCCCAGATATGCGCTGCGGACGCGCTCATTGGTCAGCAGCTCGGCACCAGTGCCTTCCATGACGCAGCGGCCAGTCTCAAGGACGTAGGCGCGGTCTGCCACGGACAGAGCCATCTGTGCGTTCTGCTCCACTAGAAGGATGGTCATGCCTTCCTTATGCACGTTCCGGATAATGTCGAAGATCTCCTGCACCAGCAGGGGAGAAAGGCCCATGGAGGGCTCATCCAACATCAGCATGGAAGCGTTGCTCATGAGGGCACGGCCCATGGCCAGCATCTGCTGCTCGCCGCCGGACATGGTGCCGGCCAACTGCTTGCGGCGCTCCTTCAGGCGGGGGAACAGCTCAAAGACCTTCTCCTTGTTGGGGGCAATGGTGGAGTTGGGCTGGGTGTAAGCGCCCATGTCCAGGTTCTCTTCCACGGTCATGTGCAGGAACACATGGCGTCCTTCGGGGACGTGGGCCAGGCCCGCTTCCACGATCTTGTGGGCGCGCATGCCCTTGATGCTCTTGCCTTTGTACAGGATATCGCCGGTGCGGGGCTTCAGCAGGCCGGAGACGGTTTTCAGGGTGGTGGATTTGCCGGCACCATTGGCACCGATCAGGGTCACGATCTCGCCCTGATTGACCTCGAAGGAGATATCCTTGACGGCGTGGATGTTGCCGTAATAGACGTTGATGTTGTCAACTTTCAGCAAAGTATCAGCCATTGGTTAGCCCTCCTTCTTGCCCAGATAGGCTTCGATGACCTGCGGGTTATTGCGGATCTCGTTCGGCGTGCCCTTGGCGATGATGCGGCCGAAGTTCAGCACAGCGATGCCCTCGCAAATGCCCATGACCAGGCTCATGTCGTGCTCAATCAGCAGCACGGCGATATTGAACTCGTCGCGGATGCGGCGGATAGTCTCGGTCAGCTCAGCGGTCTCAGAGGGGTTCATGCCGGCGGCGGGCTCGTCCAGCAGCAGCAGCTTCGGGCTGGTGGCCAGTGCACGCATGATCTCCAGACGGCGCTGTGCACCGTAGGGCAGGCTGCCTGCCTGCACATTGGCCAGATCGGCCATGTGAAAGATATCCAGCAACTCCAGAGCACGCTCGGTGCACTTCTTCTCTTCTTTCCAGTAGTTGGGCAGGCGGATCAGAGAGGAAGCCAGATTGTACTTCATGGACTCGTGCAGACCGACTTTGATGTTGTCGATGACGCTCAGTTCCTTGAACAGACGGATGTTCTGGAAGGTGCGGGCCACGCCCATGCGGTTGACCTGATAGGTCTTTTTGCCAGCGGTGGGCATACCATCGATCAGGATGGAGCCGCGGGTGGGCTGGTAAACGTTGGTCAGCAGGTTGAACACGGTGGTCTTGCCGGCACCGTTGGGGCCGATCAGACCGGTGATCTCGTTGCGGCCGATCATCAGGTTGAAGCC
>CAVKKE010000137.1:0-7576 GCA_963656875.1 Barnesiella intestinihominis
TCCAGACCGTGAACGACACCGACATCGTCTGCAAGGTGCTGAACAACGGCAAGATCAAGAACAAGAAGGGCGTCAATGTCCCCGGCGTGCATCTGTCCATGCCGTATATGAGCCAGCGCGACCGCGATGACATCATCTTCGGCGCACAGCAGGGCTTCGACTTCATCGCTGCTTCCTTCGTGCGCACCGCACAGGATGTCTACGACATCCGCAATCTGCTGAACGAGTATGACTCCAGCATCCGCATCATCGCCAAGATTGAGAACCGTGAGGGCGTGAACAACATCGACAGCATTCTGGCCGCCGCCGATGCCGTCATGGTCGCCCGCGGCGACCTGGGCGTTGAGATCGACTTCACTGAGCTGCCCGGCATCCAGAAGACCATCATCGACCGCTCCTTCTCCTTCGGCAAGCCCATCGTCACTGCCACCCAGATGCTGGACAGCATGATGGTCAACCCCCGCCCCACCCGCGCCGAGATCTCCGACGTGGCAAACGCTATCTACGATGGCACTTCTGCCATCATGCTGTCTGGTGAGACCGCTGCAGGCGCCTACCCCGTGGAGGCCCTGAAGACCATGTCCGCCATCGCAGAGCGCACCGAGCAGGAGGGCCATTACCTGCGCGGCCGTCTGGTGGACCCGAACACCGGCAAGATCAGCGTCAGCGATGCAACCGCTCACGCCGCCTGCCTGACCGCCAAGGACGTGAACGGTGCCGCCATCGTCACTGTGTCCGAGTCCGGCACCACTGCCCGCCTGCTGAGCAAGTACCGCCCCGAGCAGCCCATCATCGCCTGCGTCATGAAGGAGCAGGTGCAGCGTCAGCTGGCCCTGAGCTGGGGCATCACCCCGTTGATGATGCCTCTGGCACACAGCACCGATGAGCTGATCGAGATGTCCACCTCTCTGGCCAAGGAGAACGGCTACCTGCACAACGGTGAGCTGGCTGTCGTCACCGCCGGCGTGCCCGTGGGCGTGTCCGGCACCACCAACATGATCAAGATCCACATGGTGGGCAACTGCCTGGCCACCGGCGTGGGCGTGGGCCCTGAGAACGCTGACGTGACCAATGCCACCGGCAAGGCCTGTGTCTGCCGCACGCTGGAAGAGGTTCGCGCAAAGTTCAAGCCCGGCATGGTTCTGGTGGTTCCTTCCACCAACAATGAGATGCTGAGCTATGTGCGTGACGCTGCCGCTCTGGTCGTCGAGGAGCCCGGCCTGAACAGCCACGCTGCCATTGCCGGCAAGGCTCTGCTGAAGCCCACCGTTGTGGGTGCCGCCGGTGCCACCAGCCACATCCGCGACGGCCTGGTCGTCGCCGTGGACTGCGCTCACGGCAGCGTGCAGCGCCTGCAGGCATAAGCCGAAGGAGACGCTTATGGAACGCATTGCAAGCTTCTGTGTCGATCACACCAAGCTGGACCGCGGCATGTATCTGAGCCGTCAGGACGGCGATGAGCTGACCTGGGATATCCGCATGAAGAAGCCGAATCAGGGCGATTACCTGTCCACCGGTTCCGCCCACACGCTGGAGCACCTGTTCGCCACCTATGCGCGCAACAGCCGCTTCAAGGACGGCGTCATCTATGTCGGCCCCATGGGCTGCCGCACCGGCTTTTATCTGCTGACCCGGGGCCTGACCCCCACCGAGGCGCTGGAACTGACGGTGGAGTCCTTCCGCTTCATAGCCGCTTTTGAGGGCGATGTGCCCGGTGCCAGCGAGGTGGAATGCGGCAACTACCGCGATATGGACCTGCCCGCTGCAAAGGCAGAAGCCGCCGCCATGCTTCCTGTTCTGGAAGCGCTGACCGGCGACGACCTGCATTATTGAATCTTTATCAAAAGAGGGATGCTTTCCGACGGAAGCATCCCTCTTTTTGTATTATCAGATCGTATCCAGTGCTTTTCTTGCGGCACGGATCTTTTCCTCGCTGGTCTGCCACACCTCAAACTCCGAGAACCCGGGCAGGCCCATGGGCACGCCCTGCCGCCGGAAGGTCATGCGGCTGTCCTGCACATGCTTGCCGGAAAGGTGAAAAAAACCGGCTCCGGTCTGCGCTGCAAGGGCGGGAATGTTCTCTGCAGAAACGCCTGCACCCACCAGGATCTCCACGCTGTCTCCTGCCCGTTTCACCAGCCTGCCAAGAAGTTCCGCACCCTCAGGGGCGCTTGCAGCCTGTCCGCTGGTGAGGATCGTGCACACACCAAGGCTGCGGGCCGCTTCCAATGCTGCAAAAGGATCTGCACAGACGTCAAATGCCCGATGCAGAGTCAGTGCCACAGACCGTCCGGCCTTCGCCGCGGCTTCCGACGCCGCCGCATAGACAGGCCGCATGGCTTCCGTGTCCAGCTGGCCGTCCGGCGTCAGCACGCCCGTAACGATGCCGTCTGCACCGGCTTCCACCAGCTCGGCCGCGGACTGCACCATCTGGGCCAGCTCCCAGCGGTCATAGCAGAAATCGCCGAACCGTGGCCGCAGCAAAGCCCGCACCGGCAGTCCGGTCTCCGCCTTCACCTGACGCAGCAGGGCCAGACTGGGCGTCGTGCCGCCGACGATGAGGTCGGCGCACAGCTCCAGCCGATCGGCCCCGCCCCGTTTTGCCGCCAGCGCGCTGGCGGTGCTGTCCACGCAAACTTCCAGAACCATTTTGATCTCCTCCATCCCGATCCGAATCTGGTTTTATTCTACCATATCTTCCCGAAACAGAAAAGCCCTGACCGGGCGGATGTTTTACAGGTTCATCAGGATATTGACCCGGAAGACGTTGTTCCCTGTCTCAATGGACGCCAGCCCAACACCGGCTCCCTCGTGCTTCGTCGAATGCAAAATGCCATTCTGACGCTTCAGCACGCCATCGTAGCGGTTTTCCACCACAAGGCCCATCATGGCGGGGCTGAGCATCTGCACCAGCACCTTCACCCGCCGCTGATCCGGCGGCAGCTTCTTGCAGGCATGGAGTGCATTCTCCAGCAGATTGCCCAGGATCATGCACAGGTCTGCTTCCGGCATGACCAGAAGCTTCGGCAGTTCCAGCTTCCATTCCACCGTCACGCCATTCTGCCGTGCCTCATAGTCGTAATGCCCGGCCAGTGCGTCCACAGCCGCATTGGCGCAGAGGGTCGATCTCCGGTCGATCAGCTCCGTCTCATACTGGCTCAGGTAATCTTTCAGTTCCTCCAGTTTCTCTGCCTCGGTCAGGCCCGCAATAACATGCAGGTGCTGCCGGAAATCATGGCGCAGGCGGCGGGTGTTGTCCATATAGGCGCGCAGCTCCGTGTAGCGGCGGGATTCCAGCGCCAGCAGCTGATTTTCCTGGTTCAGCTGGATGTTGCGCGTATATTCCCGCGCCACGCGGTACATCTCATACTGCAGCAGAAAGATGCCGATGAGTGAGATGAGCACAGCCAGAACCGAGATGATCTGCAGGCGGTTCATCAGGATGATGGTGCTGTCCTTCGGTATACAGAAAACCAGAAACGCTGCGTACAGAGCCGGCAGCGGCCATGCTGTTTTCCAAAAGGCCTCGCCGCGGTATTCTTTCAGCAGCCAGCGGCTCCACTGCACTGCCGTGAAATAGAAGACCGTGCTGAGCACAGCCGCCAGCAGCAGCGCAATGCAGGAGGTCGAGACCAGATTCACTGGCAGCGAGTTGCCGATCTCTGCCCGCGCATTCAAGATGGCTGCAAGCAACGTGCACACCGCCATCATGACCATGGCCACCGCAAAGATGAATGCCGCCTGGCTCACGGCGATCTCCGGCGCGGCCCGCCACCGCAGCAGCCAGAACGCCACGATCAGGAGCGGCAGCAGCAGAAAATTGCTTTCACGCTCCGAGATGCAGCTCAGCAGTGAAGCCGTCAGGCAGATCACCGTCAATGAGACTGCCGCCAGCGCATAGCTCTTGCGGGGTGAGCACAGATGATCCTGCAGGGATGCCAGGCAGAGGAATGCACCCGGATACATCATGGCGAATTCCAGAAAATAACGTCCGAACAACGCGAGATCCACGGTCACGTCTCCTCTCAGCCTCAGATCTGCCGCTGCATATGGCGGAACTGGTATTGTGTAAACTGCACAAGCAGCGCGTTCTTATCCTTCTGGCGCACCGGCAGGCAGGCTCCGTCTCTCATCTCGATGCATTCCGCGTCGAACCGCAGCACCTTGTCCATGTTGATGATGATGCCGCGGTTGCACACCTGAAAATTCTCCTGCGTGCGCAGCAGCTGCTCCACCTGCGCAAAGTTGGACACTGCGCGGCACTCTCCGTCGTCGGTGATGACCCGCACAAAGTGGTTCTGCGCCACCGCATAGTGGATCTTACGGACAGGCAGCTGCACCACCTGCCGCGCGATGCGCACCTCCATCTCGGCCTCGTTCTGGCACAGCACCCGCTTGAGCTCCTTGACCAGGTGGAAGAGCTTATCTTCCTGATAAGGCTTGAGCAGGTAGTCAAAGGGATGTACGGGAAAGGCTTCCCACACATACTCCGGCGACGATGTTACAAACACAATGAGCCGCTGCAGGTCGTCCTGACGGATCCGTTTGGCGGTGTCAATGCCGTTGGTGCCCTCCATGCAGATATCCAGAAAGACCACATGATATTCTCTTGCCGTCCCGGCCCGGAGAAAATCGTCTCCGCTGGCAAACCAGTCACAGCTCAGGACCACATCTTCCCCAAACGCCTTGTGCAGCAGCACTCTCAGTCGCTCTGCATCCGGCTTCCGGTCCTCTACGATCGCTGTTCGCACTTCCATGTTCCTTGCCTCCTTTGCCTTTATTATAGCACAAGCTTCCTGCTGCCGTCCCATCGATTCACGCACAAAACACCCTTTTTCGCGCAAATTTTTCCAAAAGCGCAAAAAAGCAGCGCCCCGGTCTCCCGGGGCGCTGCCAAAACCAAGATCTTATTCAGCCGTTTCTTCCACGACGACATACACTCCGGCAGGAATGCACGCCGCCCATGCGCCGTCCTTGTCCAGCCAGCCGAATTGCTCGCACACATGGTCCGGGCACCGACTGTCCAAAAACGCGACTGCACCGTCTTTCACCTGCAGATGCACGACATAATTGCCCACATCATACACATAATCGTGATCCGTGTCCAGCGGCAGAGTCTCGGTGATGCCGTCGCCGAAATCGACGATGGCTTCCAGCCCGGGCTCTTTGCTGCTGTGCGCCGCGCGGACGCCGAAATACAGCGCTGCTGCCACGGCCAGGATCACCAGTGCAAAGATCAGATTTTTCATCCACGGCTTCAGGCCTTTGGAGCCGGAATCCTTTTCAGGTGCTTTGCGGGTACTCATGCAGCGTAGTCGCTGGCAGCCTTACCTGCAATGCGGCCGAACACGGTGAAGTCTGCAACAGCGTTGCCGCCCAGACGGTTTGCACCGTGGACACCGCCGGTGACCTCACCTGCTGCGAACAGGCCGGGAATCACAGTGCCGTCCTCCTTGAGGACTTCGGTGTTGGTGTTGATGGTCAGGCCGCCCATGGTGTGGTGCACACCAGCGGTGACCTTGATTGCGTAGTAAGGAGCAGTGTTCAGGGGATTTGCGAAGCTGGTACGGCCGAAGTCGGGGTCATTCTTGGCCTCAACATAGCTGTTCCAGTTGTTCATGGTCTCAGCGAAGGCAGCCTCATCGACGCCCATAGCCTTGGCCAGCTCTTCGTAGGTCTCGCCCTCAACGGTGTAGCCCTTCTTGATGTAGCCCTGGATGACGCTGGAAGCATCGACCATAGCCTGATCGACCACCAGCCAGCTGTAGCTGCCGGTCTGAGCGATTTCAGCAGCGGAAACCACGTCGCGGGTGCCCACTTCGTCGATGAAGCGCTTGCCCTCGGCGTTGATCAGCACAGCGCCGTCGCCGCGCAGACCCTCGGTGATCAGGGCAGCGGTGTTGGCCTCAACAGTGGGGTGGATCTGGATCTGGTCCATGTCCACGGTGCCGGCGCCGATAGCGGTTGCCATCTCAATGCCCTGGCCCTGAGCGCCAGCAGCGTTGGTGGTCATGAAGCCCTTCAGCTCGGGCTTGTACTCAACGACCATGTCCAGATTTGCGCCGAAGCCGCCGGTGGTCAGCACCACAGCCTTGGCATTGACGGTGACGGTCTCACCGGAAGCACCGGTAGCCTTGACGCCCACGGCAGCGCCGTTGGCATCGGTCAGGATCTCATTTGCGGTGGTGTTCAGCAGGATCTGAACGCCAGCCTTCTCGCAGTTCTCCTGCAGCAGGGGGATCATGTAGGAACCGACAGAGACGACCTTGCCGTCAGCGTCCACCGGGCGATGGATGCGCTTGACGGATGCGCCGCCGAAGCTGGAAACATTGTGCAGGGTGATGCCGTGCTCGTCCAGCCAGTCGATGGCGTCAGCAGAGTTGGAGCACAGGGTCTCCACCAGAGCGGTGTCATTGATGCCCTTGCCGCCGATCAGGGTGTCCAGCTCCATCAGCTCAACGGAATCGAAGTAGCCGGTGGGGTTTGCCTGGTACTCAGCCCACTGCTCAGAGACAGTCTTAGCCAGAGCGGTGATGGTCTCGTTGTCAGCGTAGTTCTCTGCAGCAGACTTCAGGGTCTTCTCAACGCCTGCAGACTCGCCGAACTCGTTGTCGTCCTGATACACGGTCTTGCCAGCGTTCATGCCGCCGGTAGCGCGCACGGAGTTGCCGCCCACCATGGGCTGGCTCTCCAGAATGACAACGCTCTTGCCCTCTTCGGCAGCAGTGATGGCAGCAGTCATGCCTGCGCCGCCTGCACCGACGATGACGACATCAGCGTCAACGGTGGAATCCTCAGCAGTCTCGCCGCCGTTCTCCACAGCGGTCTTGTAGTCATCGGCGTTCAGGCCGGCGGCAGTCAGGGCAGCTGCAGCAGCTTCCTTGATGGCGTCGGAGGTGATGGTTGCACCAGCCACGCCGTCAACGGCGATGCTGCCGCTCTCGGCGATGGCACCGGGCAGCTGATCCAGAGCCAGAGTACCGATGCCCTGGGTCTCGTCAGCACCTTCAGCAGTGCAGCCGGTGATCTTGCTGTCTTCCAAGGTCAGGGTGACAGTGACGTCGCCGCCCATGCCCTTGGCAGTGCCGGTGAACTCACCGGACACGCCGGCGGAGGAGGAAGCGGAAGTGCTCTTGCTGCCGCAGCCGATCAGGCTCAGAGCCATGACGGATGCCAGAGCAAGCGCAGCAATGCGTTTTCTCATGGAAATGTGTCCTTCTTTCTTCTTTTTTACGGTTTGTTGCATCAAACATATATCAGCATAAAAAGGGGACTGCCCATTCGGGAGGCAGCCCCCTCTGCCGAACTTTGGAGAGGCTTAGGCGTTAGCCTGAGCTGCTGCAACAGCGCATGCGACGGTGGCGCCGACCATGGGGTTGTTGCCCATGCCGATCAGACCCATCATCTCAACGTGTGCGGGCACGGAAGAAGAGCCAGCGAACTGAGCATCACCGTGCACACGGCCCAGAGAGTCGGTCAGGCCGTAGCTAGCGGGGCCTGCAGCCACGTTATCGGGGTGCAGGGTACGGCCCGTGCCGCCGCCGGAAGCGACGGAGAAGTACTTCTTGCCGTTCTC
>CAVKKE010000138.1:0-7475 GCA_963656875.1 Barnesiella intestinihominis
TTATCCTACACGGGGAGGCTTTTTGTCTATTGTCTACTTTTTACGCACCGGTTCACAGAGAGGGAGGCTGAAACTTTATCCTGCAAAAATCATTTTCCGTCCGAATACGGCAGCTGGCCGGTCAGGGTCAGCGTTTCGGCAAGCTCTTCTTCCGAGCGGAACCGCCACGCCGCCGCGCCCACGGCCACATAGCAGGCGTCTGCCCGGCCCTCCGGGGTGATGGCCATGATGACCGTTTCGCCGTCACCTGCAGCGGTCACAACGCCGTCTGCGCTCACTTTTGCCACATCCGGGTTGCTGCTGAGCCAGGTCAGCGTGGAAAGCTTTTTGCCTGCCACCTGTGCGGTCAGCTTCTGGCTGGCCCCGATGGCCTGCAGCAGCATGGCGCTTTTGCTCACCGTCACTTTTCCGATCTCGGAGGTCACAGTCACGGTGCAGCGCAGCACCTGCCCAGCTGTGGTCACCGCACTGATGACCGCTCTGCCGGAACTCACCGCCGTGACTGTTCCGTTCGCGCTGACCGTTGCCACCGCCGGGTTGCTGCTGAGCCACTGGCGCACATAAATGAAGTTGCCCCGGCTCTGCTCCAGTTTCAGCCGGCGGGTGGGGTTCGGCGTCTTTTCGGTGATGGTCAGGGCAAGTTCCGTCTCACTCAGCGCCGGGCGGGCCGTCGTGCTCTTCTTCACCGTGATAACACAGCTGGTCTTTTCACCCCGTTCGTTGCGGGCAGTAATGGTGGCGGTGCCCTCAGCCCGACCGGTCACCTTTCCGGTGCCGTCCACCGATGCCACTGCCGTGTCACTGGAAGACCAGATGAGGAAAAAGTAATCGTCCGGAGCCTGCACTTCCAGATATGCCACCGGCAGAGCTTCGCCTTCAGCCAGTTCCAGCGTCAGTTCGGAGACATCCAGCGTCATGCCGCTGTCCTGCACGGGCTGCATCTGCGGCGCGGCCGCTCCCATGGCAGGCAGAGCACCCGCCAGCAGCACACACGCCGTCAGCGCCGCTGCACAGCAGCCGACCCGAAGCTTCTGATCCATAGAGCCGCTCCCTTCTCTCAATTTCACGAAAACATTCCTGTCTCCGTATTATTTTACACGCGCAGAGAAAAAGGGTCAAGTTTTTCGGCCCCGAAGCGGCCCGTCCGCACCGGATTTTGTGGAGAACCACAAAATCCGCTTTTTCTTTTTGTACAAAACGCCGCCGCATCCGGCAAGGCACCAGACGCGGCAGCGTGATCGTTTGTGATTTAGTAGTTGATCTTCTTCAGCTCAAAGTAGCTCTGGGGATGTGCGCACACGGGGCACTTGAGCGGAGCAGACTTGCCGATATAGGTATAACCGCAGTTCCGGCACTGCCACACCTGCTGCTCTTCACGGGCGAAGACCTTGCTGTTTTTCAGGTTGTCGGCCAGCGCACGGTAGCGCTCCTCATGCTCTTTCTCGATCTGTGCCACCATGGTGAACAGGGCTGCGATCTGGGGGAAGCCCTCTTCCTTTGCTTCCTTGGCCATGCGGGGATACATTTCGGTCCACTCGTCGTGCTCGCCGCCCGCTGCCATGTCCAGGCAGGTGAGGGTGTCGGGGATGGAACCGCCGCACAGCAGCTTGAACCAGATCTTGGCGTGCTCTTTCTCGTTGCCAGCGGTCTCTTCAAAGATCGCTGCCAGCTGCTCATAGCCTTCCTTTTTGGCCATGCTTGCAAAGAAGGTGTACTTGTTGCGTGCCTGGCTTTCGCCTGCAAATGCTTCCATGAGGTTTTTCTCGGTTTTGGTGCCCTTCAGTTCCATGCTCGTGTTCTCCTTTCAAGTGAAAACGTGTTCTGCCGGGAGTGACCATTTCCCGGCTCTATCATTCCAGACCGGCAGTGGATCTATTCCTCCTGCCGCGTCTCAGGTTCTGAACAGAGTATACCATATCCCGCATTCAAAACCAAGAATAATTCCTATTTATTTTGAGAATTGTTCTCATTTAATTTCAACTATGCTGTTTGAGCGCGCACACCGCAATGCTCAAAGCACTCCATGCCGCCTGATACATCAGCACCGTCGCCACCGAGATCTCCCAGATGCTGCCGGCACTGGTCAGCAGCATCGCAATGATGATGGAGAACCACACCGACACCAGCTGCACTGTCGTGGCGCTGGTCTCCGCGTTCTGGGCCTGATCTGCAGCCTGCAGGCCTCCGGTCAGGCTGGCAAAGCTCTTGAGATGGATCATGCAGCAGGCCTGCTCCGGGTCTTCCGGTGCCGCTGCAATGGCGCTGCACTGCTCCTGATCCAGCAGGGTGACCATCCCTTCCGGCAGGTGGTAGGCATCACTGATGTGGCGCACCGTCAGGCTGGGGTCTTTGCAGGTGACCATCAGACGGATGTTCTCCTTCTGCAGCACTGCAAGGCTGTGGGCCGTGTTGCGCCCGCCCACATATTTCAGCACGAACATGGCGTGAAGCGCACCGGAGACGGCCAGATACAAAATCTGCAGTTCGCCATTCCGGGAGTGCTCTGCCTCATAATCTTCGTCCGGCAGAGGAACCCCTTCCTGCTCCATGTACCTGCGGTTTCCGATCAGCACACGGTTGTTGTCGCACCAGCCGGAGAAACCCAGCCTCTCATGCTCTTCCAGATCCTTCACCGGGAATAGAATATCCGTGCGGTCTTCGATAATCTGACGGAACAGCCCCCGCAGCGTGCCGCAGCTGCTGTTCAGCATACTGGCCGCGTACAGAATGGCGCGGTCGATGCGCCCGCCCTTGAAGATGCGGATATCTTCCAGCATGGCGCTGTCCGGCGTGAACAGGTCGTCAGCGTCCACCTGCAGCGTATCGATGCCGCCCAGCTGCTCAATGGCCTGCCACCCGGGCACCACAGCGCCCACAGCCGAAGCCGCACTCTGCAGCCGCAGGGCCGCGATGCCAGCGATCAGCGTGGAGGACAGCGGTGCACCCATGCACAGCACTGCTGCCATAGCAGAAACGGCCTTGTTCCAGCCCGCGCCGAACACCACAAACAGCACACCGCTGAGCAGCGCGATGCCCAGCAGGATATATGCCGTCTTGCGGGCGCGACGTTCGCTGGCACGCTCGCTCAGGCTCTGCTCCACAAAGCCATCGGTGTTTTTCAGCGGGCGGCTCAGCAGCACCCACGGGTCCTTCTGATCCCAGTCCCGGGTCAGCGCCCGCAGCAGATCTTTATCTGTTGCACGGAAGGCTCCGTCAAATTCAGCTCCGCTGGACACCAGCTCATAGCCGCCTTTGACTGCCGCCAGCATCACCCTGCTGCCCAGCAGTGCCAGGAACAGGCCCAGAGCTGCAATGCCGCTGAGCAGCGAAATGCCGGTGGTGCCGCGGTAAGTGCCCGCATTCAGCATGGCAGTCACGGCCTGCAGCAGCGCAGCTGCAGAGGCCAGTGCCGGCATGGTGTCCGCCGAGGGACGCCCGCGCAGCCCGGCAAAGCCATCCCGGAGGACCGGGAAGCCCACACACAGGCTGGCAGCAAGCAGCAGCAGGTTTGCGCCGTAGAATGCTGCCGGAGCCGCATCCGGGTCCAGTGCAGACATGGCAGACATCAGCCCGTCAGACACAAGGCCAAAGTGCAGCAGCACCACAGCCAGAATGCCCGCCAACACACACCGAAGCGTCAGCTCAGCGCTCATGCGGCGCAGCTTGTCAGCGGTGGTCTCCGGAGGCAGTTCCGCTTCTTCGGCCGGAGCCGCTTCCCCCTCCGCAGGCAGGGCATCCTCTGCTTCTGCGGTCAGCACAGGGGTCTCTGCGGCTGCAGATGTCGGTTCCGGTTCTGCCGGGTTAGAAGCTTCTTCCTCCACGGGCAGCAGCGGCAGGCTCAGGGTGTCCTCTTTTCCGGCCTTTTTCTCTGCCGGAGCAGCAGGTGCTTCCGGCTTTCTTTCATCCTCCGGCGTGCCGAACATTTCGAACACCGTGGGCTTTTCCGGTTTTTGCTCCTGCTGAGCGGGATGCTCTGCCGCTTCCGCCGGAGTCTCCCGCGCTGCCGCAAACACTGCCGACAGCACCGGCTTTTTCTCCGGCTCAGACTGCTTTTTCGATTCTGCTTTCTGTGCCGGAGCAGGCTTTGCACCGCCAAGGCCGATCAGCTCTTTCAGCTGTGCCATTTCCTGCTGCTCCTGCTCTTCCTGCGGCAGAAGCACTTCTGGCGCATTCTTGGGGTTGCTGCGTCTTTTGTTCCGGGGACGCTCCGGCTCCGCTTTCTGCGGCGGGGCAGGCTGTTCCGGCTTTTTGTCCGGCTCAGGCTGCGGGACGGGAGCCTCCGGAATGCTCACCGGTTCCGGCTCTGGCTGCTTCACCGGTTCAGGGCTCTCGGCAGCCGCTGCAGGCGTCTGCTCCGCCATAGGGCGCAGTGAAAGCTCCGATTCAGGGTCTGCCGTGGGCTTCAGCACCAGCTCCAGGTCTGCTTCCTCTTCCGGCTGCGCATCCGCACCCAGCAGCACCTCGCCGGTGGGCATTTCCAACGGCTTTTCCTCCGGCTCTTCCTGCCGGGCTTTGCCCCGGCCAAAGAAACCAAACTTCTTTTTTGGCTTTTCTTCCGGCTCTTCACTGTCGCGCCGGGTCATTTCTTCCGGGATCTCCACCGCTGTGGTGGAGAAAAAGGAGCGGAACCGTTCCGCACGTTCTTCCGGGGTCAGCTCCCGGTGGTCGTTGGTATTTTTCGGCATTCTTGTCCCTCCTGTTGGAATGATTGGAGTTCCAGATCGCTCCTGTTACGCCTGCTGTGCTCCGCGCTGAGACTGGATCTCATACAGGATGATGCCGGCCGCCACCGACACATTATAACTGTCCACGCCGGTGCCGGGTGCTGCCATGTCCAGCCGCACCACACCGTCGCAGAGCTTCTTCACCAGCTGCGACACTCCGCTGCCCTCGCTGCCCAGCACTAGAGCGATAGGGCCGGTGAGGTTGTTTTTGCGCAGGGAAACGCCGTCCATGTCAGCGCAGTAAACGAACACACCCTGATCTTTCAGGCGGCGGATGGTCTCGCCGATGTTGGCCACACGGGCCACCGGCAGGCGCTCTGCTGCACCTGCGCTGGACTTGATGACAGTGGGCGTGACCGATGCTCCACCCCGCTTGGGGATCACGATGCCATGGGCACCGCACAGCAGAGCGCTGCGCATGACCGCACCCAGATTGTGGGGGTCTTCAATGCCGTCACTCAGCACCAGGAAGGGCGCTTCACCCTTCGCTTTTGCCGCTGCCATCAGATCGTCCACTGTGACATACTCGATCTCACTGGCAAATGCCGCCACGCCCTGATGGCTCTCAGCGCCGGTCATCAGACGCAACTTGTTGGGGTGCACCCGCTTCACCGTAGCGCCGGCTTCCTTGGCCAGCGCAGTATAATAAGCCGCCACTGCCGGGGCCATGCCCTCAGCAATAAGCACCGTATCCACACCCGAACCACTCTTCAGCAACTCGGTCACCGGATTTTTGCCGTAGACCAGGCTCTCGTTCTTGGGCTGGTTTTCTTCCGGGCCGCGGCGCGGACGGCGCGGCTGATTTTTCTCTTCCATGTTGATTCTCCTTTATTGTATCGCAGGCCGCTGTGCCTTTCTCTTCAGGCACAGCGGCATAAACTTTGCTGATTACTCACTTTAAAGTATAGCATAAGCCATCTGTCATTGCCAGCAAAAAGCCACTTTTTGTCTTGTCCCAGCCAAAGTTTTCACAGCCTGTTCACGCTCTGTTTTTTCACGGGAAGTCTCTGCATTTGGAAAATCTTCTCTTTTGCTGCATCGCGGCCCTTGGCTGATATGCACGAATTTTCTGCCGTTTTGCCGGGGCAGAAAGTTTTCCACAAAAGTGCTGTATACATTCCGTAAAAGGCCGTTTATTTTTCCACATGTTGAAAACCCCGTGGAGAAAGTTCAAAAGTCCAGTTTCAAAGCCTGTTTTCCTCGTGGAATTCCACACTTTCCACGAAGTTTTCCACATTCTGATTCGACTGCCCCCTCCATCTTGCGTACAATTTGTAAAGTTCAAGTCGGAAATATGACAGTTTTTTGAATCGGAAACTGTATTCTTTTGCAATTTTCTCCAACATCATTTTGACGAATGTGGATTCTTGTTGAAAACCGGGGCTTTTTCGCGCATTTTATCCCGGCGCAGTTGTTGCGGCATTGCTGGATTTTTGTCTCTTTTTCAGAATTTTTCTGCTGCCTGGCCTTCCGCCGTGGTGCGGCCACTTCATTTTTTCAGCAGTTTGTTGCAGCTATCTGTCAGGAAAAGCGCTGGTTTGGATTGATTTTAAGCGCTGTTTGGGGTATACTAACCTTGTAGGTTCGTTAAGCCACGCGCAAAGTGGGCATGGAACGGCCAAAACCCCAATGATTTTGTGGAGGTAATGAATAATGTTGGTAAATGCAACCGAAATGCTGATCAAGGCTCGTGACGGCCACTATGGTGTGCCTCAGTTCAACATCAATAACTTGGAGTGGACCAAAGCAGTCCTGACCACCTGTGAAGAGCTGAAGAGCCCCGTCATCCTGGGTGTCTCTGAGGGTGCCGGCAAGTACATGACCGGTTTCAAGACTGTCGCTGCTATGGTCAGCGCCATGGTCGATTCCATGGGCATCACTGTTCCCGTTGCTCTGCATCTGGATCACGGTACCTACGAGGGCTGCAAGGCCTGCATTGAGGCCGGCTTCTCTTCCATCATGTTCGATGGCAGCCACTACTCCATCGAAGAGAACATTGAGAAGACCAAGGAGCTGGTTGCTTTGGCACACGCTAAGGGCCTGAGCATTGAGGCTGAGGTCGGTTCTATCGGCGGCGTCGAGGACGGCGTTGTGGGCGCTGGCGAGATTGCAGATCCTGAGGAGTGCGCAAAGATCACTGCTCTGGGCATCGACTTCCTGGCAGCAGGCATCGGCAACATCCACGGTGTCTACCCGGCAAACTGGAAGGGCCTGGACTTTGAGGCTCTGGATCGCATCCACAAAGCCACCAACAACATTCCTTTGGTTCTGCACGGCGGCACTGGCATCCCCGACGAGATGATCTCCAAGGCAATCAGCCTGGGCGTCTCCAAGATCAACATCAATACTGAGTGCCAGCTGGTCTTCGCTGAGGCTACCCGCAAGTACATCGAAGAGGGCAAGGATCAGCAGGGCAAGGGCTTCGATCCCCGCAAGCTGCTGGCTCCCGGCGCAAAGGCCATCGAGGCAAAGTGCAAGGAGAAGATCGAGCTGTTCGGTTGCGCAGGCAAGGGCTAAGCTGAGTTTTGTCTCCTGAAGGGTAATTCCACCCAATAAAATATGCGGCCCCGTCACGTTGAATGCTCAACGCGGCGGGGCCGCTTTTATACGTTTTCTAATTCTGTAAAGGCAGGCTCCCCCCAGCAGTACGCCGCAAGTCTCTATAAAAGGGCAAAAGAAAAAGCCCCGAGACTTTTATCTCAGGACTTCTGATTAAGTCGGCGACTACCTATTTTCACGCGCCGTTTCCAG
>CAVKKE010000139.1:0-7458 GCA_963656875.1 Barnesiella intestinihominis
GCGCCGCCATCCGCACGGTCGTGCGCAAGGTGGTGTGGGACGGCAAAGTTGCTCACGTGGTGCTGTTCGGTTCGCCGGAAGACGAGATCGACTGGAGCACTTTCCCCGTAGACCCGGATGATGATGAGGGCGGCGGCTCCGGCCCGGAAACGGATGGTTCTGATTCTCAATCCGGCGTTCGCTGGGGTGAGGATAGCAAACGAGATTCGGATGCAGTTCCGGCGGGAGCGCAAAACCAGCGGCACTGTTTCCCTGCAGGAAACACTGGAAGCGGACGGTGACTCTGCTTTAACGCTGGCCGACGTGCTGCAGGACAGCTTTTGCATGGAGGACACCTGCGAAACGCAGGACGATATCCGCCGGGTGCGGCAGCTGCTGGAAAGTCTGCCCGCCAGGGAGCGGCAGATCATCCTTCTGCGGTATGGGCTGGGCGGACAGCCGCCGCTGACGCAGCTGGAAGTGGCAAAACTTCTGGGCATCAGCCGGAGTTACATTTCCCGTCTCGAGACGCACGCGCTGGACCTGCTGCGCCAGTGCTGGAATGTTCAGGGCACAAAAAAGGCGCAGAAGCCATAGCCTCTGCACCATTGGTCAATCCAGAATATCCCGCTGCATTTCGTCCAGCTGTTCATAGGTATAAAGACGATTCAGCGCTTCTACCAGCTCTTTTTTGGAGAGCCGGGGCGGCAGGCCCAGTGCATTCAGCAGCTTTGCTTTGCGTTCGGCACTGCCTGGCTTGCCGGAAAGGCCCCACTCGTAGAGGTCAGTATAGGTGATCTGCCTTCCTTCCGGGCGGGCAGGTGCGGCCCCAGCTTCTTCGCCGAGGGCATCCCGCAGCGCCTGCAGAACGATGGCGTCATCTACGCCTTCCACCCCCAGCAGGCCCTCTTTTCCGGGCTGCTCCTTGCGCTTTTCCTTGCCATGGATGGCAGGCACATAGGCCTGCACCACATTCTTTGCGCCCACCAGATTGGTGATGTAATTGCGGATTCGGAACCCTGCCGCATCCGAATCTGTGAGCAAGATCAGCCCGTTTTTCTGCGCCAGCGCCTTAAAAAGCTGCTGGCGCTTTTTGTCGCTGTAGATGCCAAAGCCGTCCGTCAGCAATATCATGGCGTCCGTCAGGTGCGAAAGGCGCGCTGCATCGTATTTTCCCTCCACGATCAGCACCCGGCTGGTGTGGATCATTTCATTTTCGTTCATCGTCCGCTCCCCGCCAGTGCCAGCTGGCACAGCGCCGTTTCCAGCAGTGTCTGTGCATTCGTCGGCTGGCTTTTCAGGCTCTGGTCCAGTTCCAGCAGCACCTGCATACAGTTTTCCAACTGCGCCAGCGTATAATGCGACGCTGTTTCTGCCGAGCCCTTCAGCCGATAGTCGCTGCCCTTGTAACCGAAATCTTTATGCACTGTGCTGTAGGTTTTTCGTTTGGAGCCTCCCAGCTTAACCCGGTAAAGATCCACATAGCTGCCGATCATGGCTGCTGTGATGGCAATGGGCTCCTGCTGCAGGCGCAGAAGAGTCTGCAGCTTTTTGCAGGCACCCGTGGCATTTTTGGCTGTGATCATGCGGGTCATCTCGAACACATCTGCATCCAGGCTCACCGTACCCATCTCAGCCACCATTGCCGCCGTGACCGTCTGATAGCCGGACAGTGCACAGAGCTTATCCACCTCATTTTCCAAAAGGAATGGGTCTTCGCCGCAGCGTTCCAGCAAAGCTGACGCTGCACCCTCGGGCAGAGCTGTCCCCTGCTCTTTGGCCCGGTCGATCATCATCACTTTCAGCTCGTAAGGCTTGGGCTTAGCCAGTTCTTCAGTGTAGCCGAGGGCCTTGCACTGCGCGATGAGTTTCTGCGCCCGTTTGCCAAGCTTGAGTTTATTGCGCTCCAGCTCAAACACACTGCCCAGCACTACCACGGCATTTTTCAGGCTGGCAAAGGTGCTGTTCAGTTCCTCAATGTCTTTGTCACTGTAGATTCCCGGTTCCAGCTCCGGCAGCACCACCACGCGCCGGGTGCCGAAAAAGGAGATGGTGCCCGCTGCCATGATGAGCCGTTCGATCTCCGGGGCCGCGCCGTCCAGCACCGTGGCGTCTTCATCGCTGTCCGCCGAAAGGATGCGCACCATCTGCGCCACAGCCTGCCGCACAAGATAGCGCTCGCTGGAATAGAAATAGTAGACCGGACAGCCCTTGTCGGCCAGCTGCCGCAGTTTTGTTTCGGTCGCCACGCAAAGGCCCCCTTTCCCGATTCATTGTAAACGATACCTGTTTATTGTACCACACTCTGCCCGGATTGCAAAGCGTCACCCGGCTTTCCATCCACCGTGCCGCCGCAGGCTGAGGGAGGCAGACAGGTCTTCTTCATTCTCCATCCAGTCGTACCGGCGCAGCGCCAGAACTTTTTCATACCGGACAGCTGTCGGCTTCGCGGGTGACGCCAGCAGCCACTGGGTCGGCACCGGCTCCGCCAGCTCCACACTTCCGCTGACCGTCACGAATTGCCGGTTGCCAACGGTCAGCCGCGCAAGGCAGCCTTTCCGGGTGCGGAGAATTTCTACCAATGCGGGCGTGCACCTGCGTGTTTGCGCCGTGTTTATGGTCAGCGTTTCTGCCGAGACCGTCTGCGCCGCTTCCAGCGTGCAGGCTGCTTCCGGCTTTGTGCGCAGGTCCACCAGCAGTTCCACTTCCCGCACGCCCCGCCGGGCCAGCTGGTTTTCCACCGCTTTCCGGGTGGATGTTCCTCCCCGGAACAGCACCACAGCGCTGTCATTTTGCGTGACCACCACCGCTGGAGCATTCGCGCTGCCCACCAGGTCGATATGTACCACATCCCGGCTGAAGAAGTCGCCCAAGCCAATGGAGATCCCTGCCGCCAGCAGGATGCAGGGCAGTGCCGCCCGAAGCCGCACCTTCCAGTGCATCGCCAGCCAGCACAGCCCGATGAGCACCAGACAAACGATGGCCGCATAGGCCGTGTCAAAATAGAACCCTGCACCGGGCTTTGCAGATATCCACACAGCCCACGCATTGAGCAGGCTTGTCAGCAGCGAAGCCGCTTTGGACACAGCCCCGTAGACCAGCGCAATGCCCGGGACAAGACCAGCGAACGCCGCACCAAGGCCCAGCAGCATCATGGGCTTGACCATCCAGAGCACCATAATGCCGGACAGCACTGCATAGATGCTTACACTCAATCCTCGCAGTACCAACACTGGGAAAGCCGCCGCCGATGCACAGGCAGAAATACAGATTCCCTCCCAGAGATCCCACAGACTGCGAATAAACCACAGCTGCAGTCTGCTTTTCCGGCGGCGTGTTTTGCCCAGCTCTGCCCGTTTTGCGCTGGCCTGCCTTGTCCGCCGGAAGCATTCTCCACCTGCCAATGTGCCCATCACAGCCGCGAACGAAAGCTCAAAGCCGATGTCACACACCGCATAGCTGTTGCCTGCCGTCATGGCAATGCCCGCCACGGCCAGAGATGTCAGCGAGTCCGGCGCGCCATAGACCCAGACACCCAGTGCGCTGATCCACACGGCCACCGCTGCGCGGCGCACCGACGGCGTAAACCCAGTGACTCCCGCCAGAAGCAGCGCCAGCAGGGCGGCCCACACGGCTTTGGCCTTCCGGCTCCGATAGCTGCGTTCCCGTTTGCGGCGGAACAGCAGGGACGCGAACAGCTCACCGCACAGCACAGAAACGTGCATGCCGCTGACCACCAGCACATGGGAAAGGCCCGCGCCCCGGTAGGCGCTGCGCAATTCGGATGAAAGATGGGTACGGTCGCCCACGGTCATTGCCGCCAGAACACCGCCGGTCCTGCCATCCATGCGGCGGCGCAGCGAAGCGCTCAGCCGCTTTTGCAGCCGGTGCGTCCGGGCACGGAAGCTCGTGCTCCGGCCCAGCACCTCAAAATCCGGCTTATCTGCATCCGGTTCTGCCCAAAGCGCCACGCCATCCGCATACAGTTCCGCACGTTCTTCCTGCCCCGGAGCAGACAGCACAAACCGGCCTTTCACCCGTTCTCCCGCTTCACACAAGCGCAGTGTTTCACACTCCACCCGAAAAGATGCGGCACTGCCGTTCGCCTCTTCCACCCGGAGAACCGCATCCACTCTGCCGGGATAATATGAATCCGACACGCTTTCCACCTCTGCCGTCAGAACGACAAGCCGCCCTGCATATTGCGCATGGACATGCTCCATCCGGGCATCCGTCTGCAGCACAGCCGCCGTGCCGGCAATGGCACCCAAAAGCAGACACAAGGCCGACTTTCTCGTCTTTTCAAAGATGCACAGCATCAGGCAGAAACCAACAAAAAATGCCGCAAACGGCACAAAAAGTTCCGTTTGCGGCAAAAAAGCGCGCACTAATTCAACACCCAGCATTCCCACGCAGAAAACGCAGAGCGGGCGCCGCATGGCAGCTTAGTGGAAGAACAGAGGCAGCGGCTCCAGGAAGATGATATCCTTGCGCTCAGCTGCATCGCCCTCAGCCAGAACAGCTGCCTGGCCCACGATGGTGCACTGGGTCTGCTCGGCCAGTGCATCCAGAGCCTTCAGCGAGCCGCCGGTGGAGATGACATCATCCACCACCAGAACGCGCTTGCCGTTCATCTTGTCCAGTTCCTTGCGGTCAATGACCAGCTTCTGCTTGCCTGCAGTGGTAATGGACTGATCCTCCACCACGACAGGGTCGGTCATATACAGCTTCTCGCCCTTGCGTGCGCAGACGTAGGGCTTGCCGCTCTGGCGGCTCATCTCATGAGCCAGAGGGATGCCCTTGGCCTCGGCGGTCAGCAGGATATCAAAATCCGGGCACTTTTTCAGCAGCTCAGCAGCAGCAGCCACGGTCAGCTCGGTGTCGCCCAGCATGATGAAAGCTGCAATATCCATGTGGTCGTTCAGTTTGCAGCGGGTCAGTTCACGGGTCAGGCCCGCAACGTGCAGGGTATAAGTCTCAGCCATAATTCAATGATCTCCCTTTTTCTTGGAATCAGACAGGCAGTTTTTCGCCGCCCAGAACATGGAAATGCAGGTGCTTCACGGTCTGGCCTGCGTCCTCGCCGACATTGGAAATGACGCGGTAGCCGTTGTCCAAGCCCTGCTCTTTTGCAAGCTTTGCAATAACGGCAAAGATGTGGCCCAGCAGTGCGCTGTCCTCTTCGGTCAGCGCAGCGGCAGAAACAATGTGCTTTTTCGGCACGACCAGAAAGTGCACCTTGGCCTGCGGGTTGATGTCATAGAACGCCACCACCTGCTCGTCCTCATACAGCTTCTTGGAGGGGATCTTGCCCTCCGCGATCATGCAAAACAGACAATCTTCCATGGGGAACAACTCCTTTCTGATATTTTATATAAGCGTAAGCGCCGGATGAGGGGCAGTAATCGCCCGATTTCGCTCAGAAAAACGGCTTCTGACCACCGCTTCCCCTCACCAGTCTTGTCACTTCGCGCCAATCCAGCTTCCCCCAAAGGGGAAGCCTTTCTTATTCGCCCAGAGCTTTCTTGACGATGCCGCCGACAGCAGCCAGAGCTTCGTCGATCTTAGTCTCGTCCTTCAGGCCGGCCATTGCAAAGTCGGTCTTGCCGCCGCCCTTGCCGCCTGCGATAGCGGAGATTTCCTTGACCAGAGCGCCAGCCTTCAGGCCCTTTTCCTGAGCAGCCTTGGTGACGGTGACAGCCATGGTGATCTTATCCTCAGCCTTGCCCACCAGAACGGCCACAGCAGCAGCCTTGGCCTTGTCGCGGATGGTATCGCACATGCCGCGCAGGGTGTCGCCGGTGGTACCGGTGAAGTAAGCGGAAGCGATCTTCACGCCGCCGACTTCCTCAGCGTTGTCGAACAGGCTGGTCACCTTGGAAGCAGCGACCTTTGCCTTGATCTCTTCCAGTTCCTTGCTCATAGCCTTGTTCTCAGCCATGACAGCTTCGGCACGGGCGGGCAGAGCAGTAACGTTATTAGCCTTCAGGGTGTTTGCCACGGTGTGCAGCATAGCTTCCTGCAGGTTTGCACGGATCAGCAGATTGCGGCCGGTGACAGCCTCGATGCGGCGGATACCCGCAGCAACAGAAGACTCGCTGACGATCTTGAAGCCGCCGATCTGAGCGGTGTTCTTGACATGGGTGCCGCCGCAGAACTCGGTGGACCAGCCCTCGATATCGACCACGCGGACGACCTTGCCGTACTTCTCACCGAACAGAGCCATTGCGCCCAGCTTCTTGGCTTCCTCAATGGGCATCTCCTTGACGGTGACATTCATGGACTCGTAGATCTTGTCGTTCACGATCTTCTGCACGCGTGCCAGCTCTTCGGGAGTCACAGCACTGAAGTGGGTGAAGTCAAAGTGGGTGATCTCAGCATCCTGATAGGAGCCTGCCTGATGCACATGGTCGCCCAGCACTTCGCGCAGAGCTGCCTGCAACAGATGGGTGGCGGTGTGGTTGCGGGCGATGGCCATGCGGTATTCCTTATCGACCTGAGTGGTCAGGTGGTCGCCCACCTTCACAATGCCGCTCTCCAGCACGCAGGTGTGGACGTAGTAGCCCTTGGGGGTCTTCTTAACATCCAGCACGCGCAGGCTGCAATCAGCGCTGTTCAGCACGCCGTGGTCAGCGGCCTGACCGCCCATCTCAGCGTAGAACGGGGTCTTATCCAGAACCACCAGCACGCCGTCCTTTGCTTCCTCATCGGTGGCAATGGCGTCGGTCAGGGTCTCCTCGTCGCTCAGGGCAACGACGACACCGGTGTCGTGCAGGGTGTCGTAGCCGGTGAAGACAGTGGGCTCAGCGTCCAGAGCGCCGAACAGGTCTTCGCTCCAGCCGGAGATGTTCTTCTTCAGGCGCTCGGCACGGGCGCGCTCCTTCTGCTTGGTCATCTCAGCATGGAAGCCTTCCTCGTCGATCTCGATGCCCTGCTCGGCAGCGATCTCCTTGGTCAGATCCAGCGGGAAGCCGAAGGTATCGTTCAGCTTAAAGACATCCAGACCCTTCAGCAGGTGCTGATGTGCCTTCTCCAGACCGTCGATCATGTTATTCAGGATGTTCATGCCGGCGTCGATGGTGCGGGCAAAGTTTGCCTCCTCGGTGCCGATGACCTTCTTGATATAAGCGTCATGCTCACGCAGCTCGGGGTATGCGGACTCGCTGGACTGGATGACAGTCTCCACCAGCTCCACCAGGAACGGGCGGCTGATGCCCAGCATACGGCCATGGCGGGCAGCGCGGCGCAGCAGACGGCGCAGCACATAGCCGCGGCCCTCATTGGAGGGTAGGATGCCGTCAGACACCATGAAAGTGCAGCTGCGGATGTGGTCGGTGATGACGCGGATGGAGATATCGGTCTTGGCGTCCTCGCCGTAGGTCTTGTTGGCGATGTGCTCCACATGGTGCAGCACGCTCTGGACAGTGTCCACCTCAAACAGGTTGCCCACGCCCTGCATCACGCAGGCCAGACGCTCCA
>CAVKKE010000140.1:0-7452 GCA_963656875.1 Barnesiella intestinihominis
AAGAAACGATGATTCGTTCTCTCTGGTGATTATACACAAAAATATATGGAGAGGTGTTTTTATGAGTGACAGAGAGAAGATCGTTCAGCTTCTGGATGACGTGCCCGCCTACAAGCTGGGTTATATTCTCGCCTATGTGCAGGGGCTGACTGCTGATGAAGATGCAGACGACGCTTATTGTGAACAGCTTTATCAGAAATATCTCAAAGACCCTGACCGCGGCCAGACCTACACGGAGGACGAAGTCTGCAAAGAGCTCGGCATTGCTTTATGAACTATACGATCCTGTATGAAAAGCCTGCCCTCAAGTTCATCAAAAAGCAGCCCAAAGAGCAGCAGCACCGCATTTTGGAAGCGATCCATGCCTTGCCAGATTCCGGCGACATCAAGCAGATGAAGGGGCATTCCGATCTGTTTCGTCTGCGTGTCGGCTCTTACCGTATCATCTATACTGTCGATAACGGCCAGCTGATCGTCTGTATTATTGACGCTGGTAATCGCGGACAGATTTATAATCGCTATTGACCTTCCAGAGCGCCCCGCCGGGCGCTCTTTTTGCAAACAGAAAACCCCTCAGCTGTATGCAGCCAAGGGGTTCTCTGTTCTGTCTGTTTGCCCAAAAGAAAAGTAGGAGGTCTCTCATGGAATGCCTTGCCAAATCCCGTCGCGTCTCCGCTTTTCCAGCTTAACATGCTTTTGAGCTGTGCGCAATGCGGATAAACAAAAAAGCGCCCGGCAGCTGGTACGATCAGCCGCCGGGCATGGATGAATGCTTTCGCAGAATGAAAGGAAAATCAATCTCGCGCCTGCCCCCTGAGTGTATCACACTTTTGGCAGGTGCGCAATCGGGGAGGTGCTTTGACTCATGGCCGTGAACAAGAAAGGCTCCGATGGCCGTTACCGCTATCGCGTCTGTATCGGTAAAGATGAAACCGGAAAACCGAAGTATAAAAACTTCTACGGCACCACGGCCCGTGAAGCCCGTTCTGCTGCTGAAGAATACCGTGCTGCCATTGGCAAGGGCATGGATCCGGCTCAGGCAAAGGCCACTCTTGCCACGCTCTATGATAACCTCATCGCGGCCAAAAAGGCCAAAGGCATCGGGCAGAAGAGCCTTGACCGCTATGAGGACAACAAAAATCATTGGGGCCCGCTGCTGGATCAGCCCGCTGCCGACCTGCGCACTGCCGATTTTCAGAATGTGCTCAACGCTCTGGCCGATTGGCACGACGGCAGGCCGCCCCTGTCCCACTTCACCCTGTCCAACCTCCGCAGCAGCGCCAAGGCGGTTTATGATCTCGCCATTCCGGAAGTGGTGCAGTATAATCCCATCGTCAAAACCACCTGCCCTGCCGGTGCCGACCCGGAACCCCGGGAGCCCATCTCCGAAGAGCAGCAGCGCTGGATCCGTGAAACGCCCCACCGCGCCCAGCGCGCTGCCATGCTGCTGCTTTACTCCGGCCTGCGCCGCGGCGAAGCAACGGCCCTGACTTGGGCGGACGTGGATCTGGACGCTGCCACGATCACGGTCAACAGCGGCTATAACTTCCATGACAAGAAGACCAAAAAGCCCAAGACCGAGGCCGGCCGCCGGGTGGTCAATATCCCCCGCATCCTTGTGGACTACCTCAGGACCCAGCAGGACGGCTGTCTGTATGTGCTGCACACCGTAAAAGGCCGCTGCATGACCGAGCAGGCATGGAAGACATTGTGGCACAGCTACATGTCCGACCTGAACGTGAAGTACGGCTACAACGGCGAAGAAAGCAAAAAGCGCCCGGGCGGCCTGCCCATGCGCATCGAGCCCTTCACTCCGCATCAGCTGCGTCATACCTTCTGCACCCTGATGTACTTTGCGGGCGTCGATGTCCTCACCGCCCGCGATCAGATGGGCCACAAGGATATCAAAGTCACTCTGGGTATCTACACCACCCTCGACAAAAAGTATAAGAAGAAATCCATCAACAAACTTGATCTCTATCTCGGCAGCTCCACCACAGCTTAGCCCTTCATTCAGCAGCCAGTGGCGCAAAAGTGGCGCACATCATTTGTGTTTTCAGCTTATTATCGTAAATTTTCAATCATTATTTTCCCACTCGTAATGAGCAGGTCGCCTGTTCGAATCAGGTCAGTAGCTCCAAAACGAAATCCTTGAAAAGTGGCCTCGCGCCTAGCTTTTCAGGGATTTTTCTTTTTATTTTCCGCTTTGTCTTTTCAGATAAAAGCGCCTTAATTACCCTTGTTTTCCTTTGGCATCCATTAAAGTGCATGTCAGGATGCAAGTCTTTTGACTCACCTTTCCCATCTCCCACGCCGTCATGCAGCACACGCAAAAGGCCAGCAGCGCACAGTCCAGCGGGACGCGGCGCATGGTGACCACCCGGGCCGAAAGCGTACTGAATGTTTCTGCCGTCCCCTGCGGCAGGCCCAGATAAAACAACGCCAGCGAAAGCGGCAGATGCAGCAGGCGCGACATCAATAATGGCCGGAAAGAGATCTCCTGCGGGCAGATAGTGCGCACTTGCAAAAGCACGGATGCGCCTTGCAGGCTCAGGGCCGCACAGCACAGTGTGCTTGCCCACAGACCAGTGCGGGATGCGTAATCGCAGCCGGAACACACTTCCAGCAGCATGGCTGGCAGCACCGCCAGCCCGCCGGGCAGAAGAGCCCCAATGCCTGCCGCCAGAAGCCGGAAATACAGCACGAATCCACAAAGCTTCAGATATGTTACGGCTGCCTGTGCGATGAAAATATCCAGCCCGGGAAACTGCTCTGATTTTTCTGTTTGTGCTTCTATTGTCGGCGCCGCCTTCCCGTCCAGCCGATTCAGCAGAGCAGCGGAGAGCCAGCCTGCCAGCACCTGTGAAACAAACAGTCGGACCCCCAGCGCGCGGCTGCTCAGAAGCTGCTGCCCTACGGTCAAAATGACAAAGGACGGCCCGGAACAGATGCAGGCTGGCAGCAGAGCCGACGCTTCTTTTGCGGAGAGCTGACCCGTGCGCACGGCTTCGCTGGCTGCAGATGCCGCAGGAGCAAAGCCGCCCACAAAGCCGATCAGCAGCACACCGTCTGCACTTTTGGCCCGGATGCCGATGAGCCGTGACACTGGTCGGAACAAAAAGCCCAGAGTTTCTCCTGCCCCGCAGTGCATGACCAGCGACGAAACAATCAGAAACGGGAACAGCGACACCAGAAGCGGCCCGCCGCAGAGCTGCAGCCCCTCGCGCAGAGTTTCCGCACAGAGTTTTGGCACCGTAAACAGCACAAACGCTGTCAACAGTGCCAGAGCCATATATGCCGCCTGCTGGATTTTCCTGTTCCGATTCATAAGCATGCCCTCCCCGTCCATATATATGTAGCAATTGGCCGCACCTAGCACTGCGGGATGGGAGGGAGCGGGAATGCCGAAAAAGCACTGCGGGCGTCCTCACCCGCGCAGCTGGCTGGCCGCATTGTTTCGCCAGCCGCCAAAGGGATTTTACCGCACACCAGCGGTCTATCTGAGCGGAAACCGAATGGAGATCGAGCATTTCCGGGCAGTTCTCATCTATGACGAAAACAAGCTCTGCCTGCAGATGCCGCAGGGGCGGTTCACCGTGTATGGCGACGGGCTGAAAATTCTCACCCTCACCGCCCACCGGCTGACGGTATACGGCCGGTTTCTGCGCACGGATTTTTCGGACGAATAGGAGGCAGCGATGGAACCCATCCGGCTCTGGGCTGCGGTGGAATTCACCGCGCAAAACGGCAGCACAGAAGCCCTGCTGACGGCGGCGGCTTTACAGGGGCTGCACCCCTATGGGGTCACTTCCCTGCCCGGCGGGTTCCGTGCCCACTGCGCCGCCTGGCAGTACCGCCGGTTCGCCGCGCTGGCCCGGAAAAACCGCGTCCGGCTCCAGGTACAGAAAAAGCAGGGGTTTTATTTTATCCTTCGTCCCCTTCTGCGGCGGACAGGGCTTTGGACGGGTCTTGCACTTTTTGTGCCGCTTCTGCTCTGGGCACAGAGTTTCATTTGGTTTGCTGATTACTCTACACTGACTACCGGGCAGGCTGCCCGGGCGGCGGCAGTCCTGTGGGACTCCGGCTTACAGCCCGGGGCCGCCGTCACCGAAGCAAAGCTCACCGCCGGGGAATACGCCCTTTTGCAAAGCGGGGAATTCTCCTGGGCGAGCTTGAATTTCGCCAAAGGACGGCTGGAAGTTGAAACCGCTGCCGCAAAGCCCAAGCCGGACATTGCCGCCGGGACGCTCCACGGCATCCGGGCAAAATGCGGCGGCACCGTGGTGAGCACCAATCTTATCAGCGGCACCATGCTGGTAGTCCCCGGGCAGGAGGTGGAAGCCGGGCAGGGGCTGATCGGCACGGCGCGCAGTGAGCGGAACGGCACGCTGATCTTTGTGCCCGCCGCGGGGACGGTGCGGGCGCAGTTCGAATGGAGCGGCACGCGGCAGGTCCCGCTGAAAGAAGATGTTTTGCAGAACACCGGCCATTCTGTTTCCACGTATCAGCTTGTTCTGTTCGGGCGCACGCTTTCCCTGCCCACCGGGGAGCCGCCGGAGAATGCAGCAGAGCAGACCCGGCACTTCCAGCCGGAGATATTCGGGCTGGCGCTCCCCTGTTCCGTGCAGGAGCACTGCATTTATGATCAGCAGACAGCGGCGCTTTTCCGCACGGAAGAGCAGGCCGCAGCACTGGCCCGGATGCAGTGTTTGCAGGAGCTTTATTCCGAATGGCCGGACGCAGAGCCCATCGCACGGAAAGAGGACTGCACTGTCAGCGGAGACGTGCTGGACTACACAGTGACATATACCGTGGTGGCAGATATCTGTGGGTGAGAACGATTTCGAATGCCCTCCGCGCTGCTCTGGGCATATTCAGCGGAAATTTTAGTTTTATATTTCAAATCTGGAAAATCTGCGGATTTTCCAGATTTGATTTTTCACGGGAAGGAGCCCCAGTGGGCAGCGGCATTAAACCGACTCCTCCTGGCACGGCTTACACCGTGCCAGTCCCCTCAGGGAGGGGGCCTTTGGCAGTAACATAAAGCCTCATCTCTTCGCCAGAGGCTCCCCCAATGAGGGAGCTGGCAAACCCCCAAGGGTTTGACTGAAGGAGTTTCCTCCTCACTGAAGCCTTCTGGCGAAGAGGACAGCCCCACTGAAAAAAGCACCTGCAATGCGTTCTTCCATAGTTCGGAGAGAGCACATGCAGGTGCTTTTGTATTCTGTTTTTTATCTCACTTTTTCTCTGCGGCCTGTGCGTCGTACTCGGCGATCAGGTCGTTGAGGTCATACTGATACTTGCTGTGGCAGAAGTGGCACACGACCTCGCAGTTCGGGTCCTCGTCACGCATCCGCACAAGTTCCTTGCGGCCCAGGCTGAACAGCATCTCCTTGGTGCGTTCGGCGCCGCAATCGCACTGGTAGTGCACGTCACGCTCGTCCAGCACATTGGGGTCAAACCCGGCCAGGGCCATCTGCATCATGTCCTCGGGGGTCTTGCCCTCGTGGAGCATGGTTGTGACAGACGGCATAGCAGCGATGTTCTTTTCCAGCTGGTCGATCTCTGCGTCGGTGGCACCGGGCAGAAGCTGCACCATAAAGCCGCCTGCGCACAGAATGGTCAGGTCTTTGTCCACCAGAACGCCCAGCGCCATGACGGTGGGCACCTGCTCACTGTAGGCGTAGTAGGCGGTCAGGTCCTCGGCCACCTCGCCGGACACCAGCGGCACCTGGCCCACGGTGGGCTCCTTTTGCAGTCGGTTGTCACGGATTACGGTGAGCACACCGTCGCGGCCCACAGCGCCGCCCACATCCAGATGGCCGTTTTCTTTCAGGGGCAGCTCCACCAAGGGGTTATCGATGCAGCCCTTCACATTGCCGGTGCCGTCGGTGCAGGCAATGACCACGCCGGCGGGGCCGCCGCCGGACATGCGCAGGGTGATTTTATCGTTATCGTCCTTGAGCATGGAGCCCATCAGAGAAGCACCGGTGAGCAGACGGCCCAGTGCCGCACTGCAGGTGGCGCTGGTGGTGTGCAGCTGCTCGGCTTTGCGGACGATCTCGGTGGAGTCCACGCCGCAGAACACAACGCCGCCGTTTTCCGACAGGCCGCGGATCAGATTTGCCATAGGTTATCCCTCCAATTGTGTATACTGCTTGACTGCGTAGAAGAAATAGCGCTGGCTCTCCTCGGTCAGGGGGCCGAAGGTCTCGCCGTCGCAGACGCTTTCCAGCGCAAAACCGTGCTTTTCCAGCGCAGCACGGATGGTGTCCAGATCATAGGTGTATTCATAGAACTGCTCGTGGAAGTGTTCGTCCGTCTCATGGTAGTCGATGTCCACGGTGATCTCCACCTCGCGGTCTGCAGCGTTGTAGTGATTGCGCCACACGCAGGAAGCGTCCTCTTCCTCAAAAGTAAATTCGTTGTCGCCCAGAACTTTCTGGTGCTTATAGGGGGTGTTCATGTCAAAAAGGAACACTCCGCCCTTCTCCATGAAAAAGCCCGCATTGGCGATTGCGGTATCCAGGTCCGGGATATGGTTGAAGGTGTCAAAGGTGGACACCGCACCCCGGATGGTGCCGTACAGATCGAGCTTGAGCAGGTCCTGCCGCAGGAGCAGCAGTTTGCCGGAAAGGCCCAGCTGTTCGGCTTTATCCCGCACGACGCAGAGCATTTCTTCCGACTGGTCGATGCCGATCATATCGTAGCCCGCCTGGGTAAGCATCAGGGTCAGTTCGCCGGTGCCGCAGCCCAGATCGGCAAGAATGCCGTCACGGATGCCGTGCTCTTCCAGCTTTGCATGGATGTGCTCATAGAGGGCGTCATAGTCGGCTTCCCCGTTGAACTCATCGTAAAAGTACGCAAATTCGTTATAAGCCATGGTTACTCCGCATCCTCGCTCTCGGCTTCAACAGCTGCGTTGAGCACCGCCTGCAGTTCCGGGATGCCGTAGCCGTTCTCGCCGCTGGTCAGCACCACCTTCTGGCAGCCGTAGGGGCGGCAGATGTTCTCAAACTCTTCCTGCGTTTTGGCCAACTGGCTTTTTTTCAGCTTGTCCGCCTTGGTCAGAGCCACCACATAGGGGATCTGGTGATAGTGCAGGTATTTGAGCATCTGCAGGTCGTCAGCACTGGGCGCATGGCGGCAGTCCAGCAGCTGCACCAGCAGCGTGTGATGGCGGGTTGCCTCGAAGTAGCTGTTAATCAGGTCATCCCAGCGCTCACGGTCAGCGTTGCTGACCTTGGCGTAGCCGTAACCCGGCAGGTCTACGAAATAGCAGTCGTCCACCGAATAAAAATTGATGGTAGCCGTTTTGCCCGGGGTGCTGGACACGCGGGCCAGATTTTTGCGGGTGCACAGCTTGTTGATCAGGCTGGACTTGCCCACGTTCGACCGCCCCGAAAAGCTCAGCTCCGGGCGGTCACTCTCGGGCAGCTGGCTGGAAATGCC
>CAVKKE010000141.1:0-3860 GCA_963656875.1 Barnesiella intestinihominis
GCGCTATTTTTTGTGCAAATTGCTATCGCATTTTTATTTTGCAACAGCCCCCTTTACAAATATAAAAATATTTTCCGCTGATTATGGCGCAGCACACGCGGAGCTATTCAAAATGATTTAGTCCGCGAACAGGGGAGTGGACAGGTAACGGTCACCGGTGTCGGGCAGCAGGACAACGATGTTTTTGCCTGCATTCTCAGGCCGCTTTGCCAGCTGCAGAGCAGCGTAGACGGCGGCACCGGAAGAGATACCGACTAGCACGCCTTCCTTGTGACCGATCAGACGGCCGGTTTCGAATGCATCTTCATTCGAAACAGCGATGATCTCATCGTAAACCTTGGTGTCCAGCACATCCGGCACAAAGCCTGCGCCGATGCCCTGGATCTTGTGCGCGCCTGCGGTGCCCTTGCTCAGTACGGGGGAGGAAGCAGGCTCCACGGCAACGACCTTTACGCCGGGGTTCTTGCTCTTCAGGTACTTGCCTACGCCGGTGACAGTGCCGCCGGTGCCCACGCCTGCAACGAAGATATCGACCTTGCCGTCGGTGTCTTCCCAGATCTCGGGACCGGTGGTCTCAATATGGGCCTGAGGGTTGGCCGGGTTCACGAACTGGCCGGGGATGAAGGAGTTGGGAATCTCTTTTGCCAGCTCGTCGGCCTTGGCAATGGCGCCCTTCATGCCCTTGGCACCCTCGCTCAGCACCAGCTCAGCGCCGTAAGCTTTCATCAGTTGGCGGCGTTCCACGCTCATGGTCTCGGGCATCACGATGATGATGCGGTAGCCCTTGGCAGCAGCTACTGCGGCCAGACCGATGCCGGTGTTGCCGGAAGTGGGCTCGATGATGACAGAACCTTCCTTCAGCAGGCCCTTTTCCTCAGCATCGTCGATCATCTTCTTGGCGATACGATCCTTGACGGAGCCGGCCGGGTTGAAGTATTCCAGCTTGGCAATGAGGTGGGCAGACAGATCCTGCTCCTTTTCAATGTGGGTCAGCTCCAGCAGCGGGGTGTGACCGATCAGCTGATCTGCGGCAGTATAAATCTTGCTCATGGTGGTTTCCTCCCTGATACATTTGTGTATGGGCAGTGTGCCCAGCCGGACGACCTGGTTCTAAATCCTTTAAACCAACATTGTTTGTGGGTTTGATGGTATTATAGCCCGGTTCTGAGCGGTTGTCAATGGATTTTTTGAAAAAAGTGGGATTGAAATATTATTTACCCTGTTGTATAATAGGTTTAAAATTCAATTTATAACCAACAAAGGAAGTACACAATTATGATCGTGTCCACCAAAGGGCGCTATGCACTGCGCGTGATGATCGATCTGGCCGAGCACCAGACCGAAAAATATGTTCCCCTCAAAGAGGTCGCTGCCCGGCAGGAAATCTCGGAAAAGTATCTTGAAAATATCCTCAAAGTGCTGGTGCAGAACGGCTTTCTGGAAGGACTGCGCGGCAAGGGCGGCGGCTACCGCCTGACCCGCAGCCCGGATCAGTACACGGTGGGCGAGATCCTGATGCTGACCGAGGGCAGTTTGGCTCCGGTGAGCTGCCTGGCCCCGGGCGCGGCCCCCTGTTCCCGCATGGCGAACTGCCGCACCTATGAGATGTGGAAGGGCCTGAATGATCTGATCTCCAATTATTTCGGCAACATCACGCTGGCTGACCTGGCCCTGCCCGATCAGGCCGGAAATGATTATGTGATCTGATAAGACTGCTTATGGGATTTCCGTACAATGATTTCATAAGCCCCGAGGAAAAAGGCGAAATCGGCGAAGATATCATATATTATGATTTAGACCATGTTGAAGGTCGAAAAGCATTTTTGCCCAATTGTTATATTCCAAAGTATAGCGGAGGAACAACAGAGATTGATTTGATTTTTCTCCATGAATCGGGCGTTTATGTGATAGAGTCAAAAAATTACAGCGGTTGGATTTTTGGAGATGAAGAACAGGAATACTGGACGCAGTGCCTACGGAGTGCAAGGGGGATAGCGGAACAGAACCGCTTTTATAATCCGTTATGGCAAAATGAAATCCATATTTATGCACTGATGGAATTGCTTCGGGACGATACATTTCCGTACTATTCTTATATAGTGTTTGGCAATGACTGTGAATTAAAGGATGTCCGACTGACGAGCAGAAATCATCATGTGACATACTATAGATATCTTTTACAGGATATTTCTGAAAATGCTCAGCAGATGGGAAGATATCTGTCGGATGAAAAAATGGACGAACTTTATTCGATCCTTGTTAAGTTCACAGAGGCAACGGATGAACAGAAAGCGAGACATATCGAAGAAATTCGTGCAAAACAATATCCGGTTGTTCAGCCGGATGGAACATGGACATGCCCGCGATGCGGTGGCGTTCTTGTGGAGCGTATTGCGCAGCGCGGAAGCCGAGCGGGAAAACGTTTTTGGGGATGCTCCAATTATCCAACGTGTAAATTCATCTATGATGGCAAAAATATGCGATAAGCACATGTGAGATATGGCTTCGTGGCGCATCGGTTTTCCGGTGCGCCTTTTTTTGCACAGTTCTCCGCAAAATGTGCAGGAAATCTTATCCAGAATCACGGTTGATGGTTCGCGGTTCCTGCGGTATACTTTACCCTTGATGTGACCATTTTGCGTCAAGGAAAGGAGTGCTTTTCTACGAAATACATTTTTCAGTTTGCCCGCATTCTTGCGTTTTGCTTTTTAGGTGAGATCCTTCACGCTGTGCTGCCGCTGCCGGTTCCGGCCAGTGTTTATGGTCTGGTGCTTTTGCTTCTGGCTCTGAACTTCAAGCTTGTGAAGCTGGACGATGTGAAAGAAGTTGGCACCTACCTGACCGGCATCTTCCCGCTGCTGTTCGTGCCCGCCGCTGCGGGTGTCATGGAGCTGTGGGCCGAGATGGGCAACATGCTGCTGCCCATTATCATTTCCATCATCCCGGTGACCGTGCTGGTCATGGTGTCCGCTGGCAAAACCACCCAGGCTCTGACCAGCAGAAAGAAGAAGGAGGCCGACCATGACTGAACTGCTGAATGATTTCCTGTCCGGCTCCGCCGCTTGGGGCGTGCTGCTCACGCTGGCAGCCTTTGCTCTGGGCACTCTCATCAACAAGGTGACCGGCAAGGCCATCTTCAACCCGCTGCTGCTGGGCAGCATTTTTGTGATCATCTTCCTGTCGGTTTGCAAGATTCCCTATGCGGACTACAAGGCCAGTGCGGCACCGGTGAACTATCTGCTTCTCCCGGCCACAGTGGCTCTGGCCATTCCGCTTTATGAGAAGATGGACCTGCTCAAAGAGAACGCCGCCGCCATCATCGCGGGCATCTCGGTGGGCACACTGGTCAGTCTGGGCAGCGCGCTGGCACTGGCATTGGCGTTGGATCTGACCCAGGAGCAGTACGCCACTCTTCTGCCTAAGTCCGTGACCACGGCCATCAGCATGGATGTGGCCGCAGAACTGGGCGGCATTGCAGCCCTGACTGGTGCCATCGTCATCCTCACCGGCATTGCGGGCAACCTGCTGGCTGAGACGGTGTGCAAGGTATTCCACATCACTGACCCCATCGCCAAGGGCGTGGGCATCGGAACCTCGGCACATGCCGTGGGCACCAGCAAGGCGCTGCAGATGGGCGAGGTGGAAGGTGCCATGAGCGGCCTGTCCATTGCGGTGGCCGGTGTGCTGACCGCTGTGCTCTGCCCGGTGTTTGTGAATCTGATCCACTGAACGATTTGAATTGCCGCCGCGTTCGCTCTAGCAATATCAGAGGAAAATTATTTTTAATATTGGGGCTGTTGCAAAACAAAAATGCGATAGCAATTTGCACAAAAAATAGCGCAAAAACAGAAACCCGGAAC
>CAVKKE010000141.1:3870-7444 GCA_963656875.1 Barnesiella intestinihominis
GGTTCCGGGTTTTGTGCATGATTTTTTCAGCGAGCCATTTTGCAACAGCCCCTTCCTGTTTCTTTATGGAAAGAGGTTCATCATGAGTTCTCGAAAATGGCTTATCAGAACTTGAACAGGTTCACGATGCGCTGCCACAGGCGGGTGAAGAAGTTGCCTTCCTTGACCGTCTCGGTGTCGGTCACGGCGGTGTCTGCAGCGGCCACAGTCTCAGCGGTCTTGTAGACGAACTTCACGCTGCTCTCAGCACCGTCCGGGGTGCCGGCAAAGCTGGTGTAGTCTTCCAGCTTGTTGGTCATCTCGTCCAGAACGGTCTTCAGGCCGTGGAGCTGATCTTCATCCAGAGCACCGGTCAGCTTGGAGATGCCTTCCTCGTTGAACTGGTTCAGGCCGTCGTTCAGCTGGCCTGCGCCGTCATTCAGCTGGCCTGCACCATTGTTCAGGGTGTTGACGCCGTCGTACAGGGTCTTGGTGCCTGCGGCCAGCTGTGCACTGCCGTCCTTTGCGGAGTGGGCACCGTCAGCAGCGCTCTGTACGCCTGCGGTGTACTGGTTCACGCTGGAAACAAAGAGCTGGATCTGGGACAGGCTGGTCTTCAGGGCGCGGACATCGGCCATATCCTGGCTGTTCTCCACCTGATACTTCAGCTCAGCCTTGGCAGTGTTCTTGGCGTCGTCGCTGGTCAGCAGATCGACCAGACCGCTCAGCATGGAGGGGTCATAGCTCTGCATCAGTTTCAGAGCGGCTTCCAGATCGTGGTTGGTCTTGGTGGCAGCCAGATACAGGGCGAGATCCAGCTGGCTGTCCTTGAAGCTGGGGGCCTGCTCCCACACGGTGCGGACGATCTTCTTGCGGCCTGCAGCCAGCGTCTTTTCGTTCATGGTCAGGATGTTGTCGATGACAGCCTCGTAATTGCTCCAGGTCATGTCCTCGTCGATCAGGCCGCCCTCTTTCAGGGTCTTGTTGGCGGATGCCAGCACACCGTCAGCCACCTGCTGTGCGGCACTGTTCAGGGCGGTGTTGTTGGAGGTCAGGGTGTCCAGACCGTCGGTCAGCTGGCCCAGGCCGTCATCCAGAGCGGCAGCGCCGTTGTTCAGGGTGTTGGCACCGTCCAGCAGAGCCAGCACGCCGCTGGCCAGCTGAGAAGTGCCGTCCACCAGCTGGGAAGCACCGTCCATGAGCTGGCTCATGGCGTCGTTCAGCTGGTTGATACCGTCGGTCAGGTCGTTGATGCTGCTCAGGTCGAACACATTGTCGGTGCCCAGGGCCTCAGTGCTGGTGGCGCAGGCCATCATCACCTGCGGGCAGGTGAGCTCGGTGACGTCGGCTTCGACGGTCACGGTGTCCTGCAGGTAATCCTCAATGCTGTCCACTTCGTCGGGCAGCAGGCCGGACAGGGAGTCCTTCACGCCGGGCAGGGTGACGAATGCGGCCACATTGCTCTTGGCGGCGCTTTCCACGATGCCGTGTTCAGCGGTGACGTTGGAAGCCTCGCTGCCCAGGATCACGCCCACAGCGGTGATCAGCGGGGTGACGATGGTGCGGTCAGAACCATTGACATTGATGGTGGAGGTCTCGCTGTTGGTCAGTGTAATGGTCACGGTCAGATGGCCGCTCTTGCCGATGAGGTCTTCCAGCGGAGCTTCCTGACCGTCCAGAGCGTAGGTGATCTTGGCGGAGATGGGCAGAGACTTGTCAGTGTCGCCCTTGTAATAAACATCGGTGTCGTCGGTGTTCCAGGTGATGTCCTCACCGTTCTGGGTGAACTCGGCGTCGCTCTCGGTGTTCTGGATGTTGGTCAGGGTGCTCTTGTCGGTGACGCCGGACAGGCCGGAAGCGTTGTACAGGTGCTCACTGACGGTGGTCTTGCTGATGGAGCCGTCGCCGTTCATCACGGCATAGACGGTCTCAGACTTGGTGAAATCTTTGCTGCCGGCTGCAAAGGCAGGCACGGCACAACCTGCGGCGAGTGTCAGAGCCAGCGCCGCACTGGCGAAACGAAGCGATTTTTTCATAGCAGGCTTACTCCTTTTCAGACTTCTTGGCGTTGGCGGACTCGGGAACCATCCACTTGAGGGTGGTGTGGCGGATGATCCAGTCGCACAGCATCAGGGCTGCGGGCAGGACCACCAGAATGACGATCATGCTGATCAGTGCGCCGCGGGAAATCAGCAGGCAGATGCTCTGCAGCAGCTCCATCTTACTGATGGCAGCCACACCGACGGTGGCGGCGAAGAAGGTCAGACCGCTGGTCAGGATGGACTGGCTGCAATGCTCCAGAGACTGCTGGGCGGCTTCCTTCGGGGTGCGGCCAAAGACACGCTCCTCGTGATAACGGGTGGTCATCAGGATGGAGTAGTCCACGGTAGCGCCCAGCTGGATGGTGCCGATGACGATGCTGGCGATGAAGGGCAGCTGCGTACCGGTGAAGTACGGGATGCCCATGTTGATGGCGATAGCGGCCTCGATGCTGGCGACCAGCAGGGCCGGGATGGAGATGCTCTTAAAGGAGATGGCGATGATGGCCAGAACAGCCATGATCGACCAGACGTTGACGTTCTTGAAGTCCACATCCGCGACCTCGATCAGGTCTTTGGTCATGGCACCTTCGCCGGTGATGACGCCCTCGGGGTCAACGGCCTCGATGAGGTTGTTCATCTCGGTCAGCTGGTTGTTGATGGCGTCAGTGCCGGTCTTATAGGAGCTGTTGGCCAGGATCAGCTTGTAGCCGCCGGACTGCAGGATCTCCATGATGCTGTCGGGCAGCAGCTCGGTGTCGAAGCCCGGGCCGGTGATGGAATCCAGGCTCACCACCTGGGTGATGCCGTCCACGTCTTTCAGCTCATCGCACAGGTCGGAGACTTCGGTGGCGGTGAGGTCGTCATGCACCAGAATGAAGTGGCTGGTGGTCATGCCGAAGTCTTCGCCCAGCTTGTTGGTGCCCACGATGCCGGTCAGGTCCTGGGGCAGGGAATCGAACAGAGTGTAGTAGACTTCGGTTTTGTTCTGCGCGATGGCGAAGGGGATAATAATAATGATGAATGCCACGACGATAGGCACAGCGTGATTGGAAACAAAGTAGCTGAGCTTGGTCAGCTTGGGGATCACGGTGCGGTGCTTGTATTTCTCCACCCACTTATCAAAGGTGAGGATCAGAGCGGGCAGGATGACCACGGTGCAGATGACGCCCAGGGCCACACCCTTTGCCATGACCAGGCCGATATCGCGGCCCAGGGTCAGGCGCATGGCGCACAGAGCCAGGAAGCCTGCAATGGTGGTCAGGCTGGAAGCGGAGATGGAGGTCATGGTCTTGCAGATGGCGCTGGCCATGGCGTCCTCGTTGCTGTCACGCAGTTCTTTTTCTTCCTGATAGCGGTGCAGCAGGAAGATGGAGAAGTCCATCGTGACACCCAGCTGCAGCACGGTGGCCAGTGCCTCGGTGATGTAGCTGATCTGGCCGAGGAAAATGTTGGTGCCGAAGTTGTACACGATGGGGAACAGCAGGCCCAGCATGAACAACAGCGGGGTGATGGTGCTTTCCAGCGAGAGGAACAGCACCAGCAGGCTGGCACCC
>CAVKKE010000142.1:0-7303 GCA_963656875.1 Barnesiella intestinihominis
GAAGTTATAGGGGAAATCGCCATGAGCTTTCAGGAGCTGTTCAACAAGTTTTTCGCCAAGGGTAAGCCATTTTAATTGTTCCATTCGTCCGCTGTATCACGATTGATTTGAAAGGAACGATTAGAATGGAATATGTGACCCTGAATAACGGTGTTCAGATGCCGATGGTCGGCTTCGGCGTATTTGAGATTCCAGCAGAGCAGACCGCTCACTGTGTATTCAATGCGCTGGAAACGGGGTATCGCTTGATTGACACCGCACAGGCGTACTATAATGAAAAAGAAGTCGGTGACGGCATCCAGCGTGCCATGAAAGAATTAGGAATCCGGCGAGTGGACATTTTTATTACGACAAAAGTTTGGGTAACAGAGTTCGGCTATGAGAAAACCAAGGCTTCAATCGAAGAGTCCCTCCGTAAGCTCCAGACCGATTATCTTGACCTTGTGCTGATTCATCAATGTCTGTCGGATTACTACGGAGCTTACCGTGCACTGGAAGAATTGTATGATGAGGGCAAAATCAAAGCCATCGGCATTTCCAATTTCAGTGCGGAGCGCATGGCAGATATTGCAACCTTTAACCGCATTGTTCCAGCTGTCAATCAGGTGGAAACACATCTGTTCTGGCAGCAGTATGACCTGCACGAGTGGATGCAGAAGTATGGCATCCAGCACGAAGCATGGGGGCCGCTTGCACAGCACAGGTTAAAAGAAGTACTCGAAAATCCGATTATAAAGCGAATTGCAGATGCCCACGGAAAAACACCTGCGCAGGTGACACTTCGTCAGCATATTCAGCGCGGCATCGTCGTGATTCCTAAAAGTGTACATATAGAGCGCATGAAGCAGAATTTGGACATTTTTGATTTTGCTTTAACGGCAGAAGAGATGGAACAGCTCCGAACATTGGACGAGAACAAGTCCATGTGGGCAGAATACGATGACCCCATGATTGTGCAGTACGCAATGGCAGAGGAATAAAAAATCCTCTCCGATTTACTGCACTCGTATCCAGCAGGGTTTGGGGCAGGCACGCCCCAACAAAATCACAAAAAGAAAAATCATCTGCATCAGAGTTTCTTTCCCGTATGCAAAAGAAACCCTTGCAGATGATTTTTCTTTTCTAACAAACACACCTGGCGGGAATTTCGCTTTACCTTCTGGTATACGCTTCCATGCCGTGGTCGGCAGGGTCGTAGTATTCCATAAGCGCAATATAGTTTTCAGGGAAGTGGCAGAACGCTGCCCGCAAAGCGCTGTCCAGACGGCCTTTCGTACTGATAAGACTGACGATGTAGTACGCCGCCATTTTCAGCACATCCACCTCCAGATCATAGCACAGGCCCACCGCCAGCACCGGGATGATGATCTGCTGCGCCTTCAGCGGCACCGCACCGCCAAAGCGTTCCAGCACCGGGCGGCTCATGGCCGAAGCCGCCAGCACGCAGCGCAGTACCTTTGACCAGGCCATCTCCTTGATATTCGGCAGCGAACGCAGCCGGGTAATCACCGCCTCATCGTCCAGGATCACGCCCTGCGTGACCTCCTCTTCCGAGCGCATCAGGCCACACTGGATCATATCCGAGAACGCCGCTTCGTATTTTTCATTGTAGTTTTCCCGGCTCACGCAGAAGCGCAGCACTGCCGCGATCACCGAGTCTGTATCTTCCTTGACGGCCAGCTGGCTGATGACCAGCGGTTCGCCGCCGCAGTCCTTTCCCTTTTCGTCCAGTGCTGCAAGGTCGTCGGCCAGCACCGAGGACGGCAGGAATCGGTCGTTGCCGTTGCGGTGATAGCCCCACTCCACCGGCATCACCCGGGGCACGATGTCGCCGCTGCAGATGAGATTGAAGATGTTGCTCTCTCCCCAGGTGTCCTTCAGCAGGCCGTCCGACGTGTGGTTGTTGTCGTAGTCCTGCTGGAGGTCGGGGCGGTCCGCCGCGGCCAGAGACGCCGGAGTTGCAAAGGTATAGGCGTAAAGGTTCTCCCAGCGGAGCATCGGCACCGTCTTCCCCAGTTTTGCCGCCAGCAGGTTTGCCACAGCAGCACCGCGGCTGTAGCCGCCCAGCCAGAGTTTGACCGTGCCCAGCTTCGTCTGCTTCGCTGCCGCTTCCAGATAGGCTGCGATTTTTTCATACAGGCGGTCAGCACTGCTCACGAAACCCTCGTGGCCGCCGCTCTCGCCGATGTTCATGTTTCCGGCCCACTCGGAGCCGTAGACCGTCGGGCGCAGCATGGCCGCAAAAATCGTGGTGCGCCGGCCGTCCTTTTCCACGGTCTTCTGCGCCAGCGCACAGCCGTCCACTGTCTCCAGGGTGTTCATGTTCTGCTCGTACCCCAGGAATTTCAGGTTGGAAAAGCCCAACATCCGGTAGGCCGCCGCAATGTTGTCTTCGCGGCCCTGCTCTCCGTCCAGCCAGTAACGGTTCTGGCTGCCATAGCTGTTCAGCGACGCGCAGGTCAGGCCCAGCGTCGCCAGCGCCAGCTGGTGGTCATATTCCAGCGCCGAATGCTCAAAAAAGCTCTCGCTGTAGTAGAATTCATGGGTCAGATCTGCCTCCGCGCGGTCACTGCAGAAGGGAATGGCATAATAGTCGTCCGGCACTTCGCTGCCCACGACGGCCGGTTCCAGCTGCGGCAGCGCCGCCTGTGCGGCTGCATGAGGTGCCAGCATTCCTGCCGCAAACACCGCCGCCGTTTTACAGAAGGTTCTTCTCTTTATGATCCTCCCTCTCCTTTCTGCGCTCCGCCTTGCGGGGCCCTGTTTTTGATAAGTATACCGGATTTCACAATGGGATACAATTCTCTTTTTTTAAGAAGGAACGCCCCTCTTCTCTCAAAAATACAGCCGTTTTGCCGGATTCGTGCTTTTTCTGTGAAAAGAAACAGCCGGTGTTTTCTGCACCGGCTGTTTTACGTTATAATAGAAGGGCCCGCTTTTTACTGCAGCTCGATCTGCTTGCAGTAGTCCACGATATGGTGGAACATCTGCTCCACGGCGGGAGCCATGGCGGCGGGACGCTGGACAGCCAGACCCACCACGCGGTATTCCTCCGGTTCAATGGGGTAGATCTTCACAGCGGCCTTGCAGTCCCGCAGCAGCATCTGCGGCATGATGGAGATACCGAGGCCGGCTTCCACCATGGCGATGTTGGACTGGTCGTCGATGACGTGGCAGCGGCGCTCAGTGCTGATCTTGTATTTCTTGAGGAACTGGCGCATCTCAGCGTCGGTGGCGTCGCACTGAACAACGAAGCTCTGGCCGTTCATCAGGGCCGGGGTCATCACGCCGTTTTCCGGTTCGGGCCAGTCCTGCGGCACGATGCACAGTAGCGGCTCCCGGAACAGCTCCGTGAGGTTGAATTCCTCACGGCAGGTGGAAGACAGGAACGCAATGTCCACCTGACCGGTGCGCAGCCACTCCTTCACGTCGTCGTAGGTACCCTGATAGACCTCGATCTCGATCTGCGGATAGTGCGCCATGAAGCTCTTGAGCAGGCCCGGCAGCAGAGACGCACACACCGAGTTGAACACGCCCAGCTTCACCTTGCCCTTTTCCAGGCCGTTCAGGCGGGCGATGCTCTGCTTGAGGGCTTCGTCGCTGTTGAGCACATCGCGGATGGAGGGATACAGCGATGCACCGTAGCTGGTCATGGACACGCCGTTTTTGCCGCGGTTGAACAGAGCAAAACCCAGTTCCTCCTCCATGACTGCAATGGCGTGGCTGATTGCCGAGGGAGTCAGATGCAGCTGCTGCGCCGCTTTGTTAAAGCTGCCCTGCCGTGCCACTGCATCGAAAATCTCGTAGGAAAAAAGCGTCATGCCCAAAGCCTCCTTCCTTCTGATCTGGTTCGGAGACGCCCTGATTCTCTGTGAATCTTTTTCATCTTTCGTTTGAGATAGTTCAATTATCTTCTTGATTGTACTATCCCGCGCCCGTCCTGTCAAGCATTTTTGCCCGATTTATGCGCCTTTCCGGCGTATTTTGTCAAAGATGACGCAGGAACCCGTCAACCTGTGTCGTATCATTTAAAAAGTAGATTTTTTATCAAGCGAGGGATCCTTATGACCGAGACTTCTCAGGCCCCTGTTCGCCGCGGGCTCAGCGGCACCGCGCTCAAATGCATCGCCTGCATCACCATGTTCATTGACCACATCGGTGCATCCTGCATTGAGGCCGGGCTCCTGACGCCGCAGCTGGCGTCCGGCGTGCTCACCTCCGAAACGCTTGCTTCTTCGCAGCTGTTTCTGCTGGACCGCGTTCTCCGCTACACCGGACGTCTGGCCTTTCCCATCTTCTGCTTTCTGCTGGTGGAGGGCTTCGTGCACACCCATGACGTAAAAAAATATATCCGGCGGCTTGTTCTGTTCGGGCTCATCAGCGAGGTGCCCTTTGATCTGGCATTTTTCCGTACAACCTTCAACCCGGACAATCAGAACGTCTACTGGACGCTGGCGCTGGGCGTGCTGGGCATGGCCGGGCTGAAGCACTTCGAAAAGCCGGACGGCACCGCCAGCTGGAAGGGCCTGCTGTGCGCAGGCGGCTGTGCCGTTCTGGCCTTTCTGGCCGGCACCGACTATCACGCCATCGGTGTCATCATCATCTGTGCTTTGTACCTGACCCGCACAGACCGCAAACGGCAGTGCATCGTGGGTGCCGTGCTGTTTGCCTTTGAGCTCACCGCGCCGCTGGCCTTCGTGCTCATCTGGTTCTACAACGGCCAGCGCGGCCGATGCAGCCGAGCGATGCAGAAGGTGTTCTACTGGTTCTACCCGGTACATATCGCTCTGCTGGCCGCGGTCACGAACCTGATCCTCTGAGCCCGCATTTTCTCTTTCTCCCGCAGACAAAAACAAGGCCGGCGTGCTCCTGCCCAACACGGCAGAGCGCAGCCGGCCTGTTTCTTTTTTATCTGTCTGCGGAAGGACTGTCCGGCTTTTTTCGTCGTCGCTTTCTTCCAGATTATCCAGTGCATACTCGATGCACAGCACAGTGAGCTTGTTGAGGGAGATGTTCTTCTCGTTGCAGATGGACTCCATGCGATCCACCAGTTCCTTGCGCAGCCGGAAGGTGCGGTTGATATATTCTTCTTTCGGAATTTTGAACGGCATAATCGTATCTTCCCCCTGCTCTTTATTATAGGGGTAAATACACGCAAAATATACGCATTAAATCAAGTGTTATTTACACTTGAAAAATCAGTGCAAATCCCTCAGAATAGAGGAAAAGGAACGGAAAGGGGACTTTTTGCCTTTCCGTTCAGAAGAAGGAGGGGTGCCCATGCGCACCGAAGAGATCGCAGACTATGAGCAGATCTGCCAGCAGATGCTGACTTTCATGCACAGCGCCCCCATCAACCTGTTTTTCAAGGATTCCGAATGCCGTTACCGCTTCGTCACCGATGTGGCCAGCGTGTGCCGCGAAGGCCCCGGCCGCAGCATTCTGGGCATGACTGACCTGGAGGTTCAGGCCTGCAGCACCCTCGGGCGGTTCTATTACGAAGACGACCTGAAGATCCTGCACACCGGCGCGCCGAGCAACTATGTCAGCGAGGTCGCGTCGCCGGAAGGTACCCATTATTTTGAGATCCGCAAAAATCCGGTCTATCTGGAAGGAAAGATCACCGGCATCGTGGGCATTGTGGACGACATCACATCCCGCATCCGCATGGAAAATGAACTGAAAAAGCTGTCCTTCCGGGACACCCTGACCGGCCTGTATAACCGCACCTATCTGGATGTGCGGGGAAACGACCTCATTGCCCGGATGCGGCTGCCCATCACCGTCATCATGGGCGACTGCAACTACCTCAAGGAGGTCAACGACAATCTGGGCCATGACTACGGCGATTTGCTCATCAAGCGTGTGGCCCGTGTCCTGCGGGCCACACTGGCTGCAAGCTGCCCGATCATCCGCATTGGCGGAGACGAATTCCTGATCCTATGCGACCAGACGACGGCCCGTCAGGCGGAGCCTCTGATTCGTCAGTTCCAGGCCGCACTGCAGGCCGGGAGCGATGACAAACTGAAGCTGGACGTTGCATTCGGCTATCACACCACCGAAAAAGGCCCCTTCGACCTGCAGACCGCCTATCACCTGGCCGACCAGGACATGTATCAGAACAAACACCGGAACCGCTGAGCACGAAAAAAGCCGCTGCAAACGCAGCGGCTTTCGTTTTGCATCTTTCACAGCGGGAACAGAGCGCCTGTCAGCATCAGCATGGCGGGCACCGTCACCAGCATGAAGACCGTGGACTGGGCCACTGCCTGACTGGCGAGGGTCTCTTCGGTGCCGGTCTGCTTGGCCGCCACGGCGGCAAGGCTTCCGGCCGGGCAGGAGGCGATCACTGCAAGGCCGGTGCGCAGCACATTGTCCAGCGGCAAAAACCACAGCACCAGCATGAACAGCAGCGGGAACACGATGCCCCGCAGGGTCGTGACCCGGTACAGAAAGCCCTTGCGCAGCAGTGCGGCGATGTCGCTTTCCGCCAGCAGCACACCCACGATCATCAGGGCCAGCGGGGTGGTGCAGCTGCCCACAGCGCTGCAGAAGCTCTGCACCGGGCCGGGCAGACGCCAGCCCGTGACCAACAGAACCAGCATGGCCACCGTGGCAAGGTTTGCCGGGGTGATGAAGTTCTTCAGCTCCAGCTTTTCGCCAGGCCGGAACAGCGAGATCACATAGGTGAAGAACCATACATTATAAGCAGCCATCGCCACTGTGGCGAACACCGTGCCTCGGGCACTGCCCAGAAGCGCTGCACAGAGCGGCAGACCGATGAACCCGCAGTTCGGCATGGCCGCTGTGCCCACCAGCACCGCCGCCTGGCCCGGGGTGTCGTGCCGCAGGCGGCTGATGACCCGGCAGATGCCGGTCGTCACCACGAACAGCGCCAGCATCAGCACGAACAGCACGCCCGCCTGCACCACGATCTCCGGGTCGCCGTCGATGGCAGCGCCCGCCAGCATCGTGCAGGGAAGCAGAAGCTTCATGACAAAATTCGACAGGAACTTGCTGTCCCGGCTGGTGATGATGCCGCATTTTGCCCCCACCAGCCCCAGCAGCACTTCGAGGAAGATCACCGCGATCTGCCCCATCAACACCCCAAACGCCATAGGCTCCTCCAGTTTTTGTTCAACGACCGTATATAAAGGAAAAAGCCCATTGATTTCAACGAATCAACGAGCTTTTTCTTGGCGGAGTAGGAGGGATTTGAACCCTCGCGCCGTTGTTTAGACGACCTACGCCCTTAGCAGGGGCGCCTCTTCGACCTCTTGAGTACTACTCCAGAGCAAAGTGC
>CAVKKE010000143.1:0-6914 GCA_963656875.1 Barnesiella intestinihominis
CCCTATTGCAGCCGCTGCATGCTGGTGACGGATGATAAGCACCCCGGTGACCTGTTGCGCGGCGGACACATGGATTCCAATATCCGCAAGGCAATCCGATTGGGTGCAGACCCGGCACTGGCGGTCAAAATGACAACGCTGATCCCGGCACAGTACTTCGGGTTAAAGCAGCATGGTGCCGTAGCACCGGGGTATCTGGCTGACCTGATCGTGGTTCCGGATCTGGAATCTTTCACGGTCGAACAGGTTTACAAGAATGGGCACACTGGTGGCAGAGGACATCGACATCTTTATGACCCTCGCCTTCGTCAGCCTGCCGGTCATTCCCAAACTCAGGCTGAACACCTACGGCATCGTCGATGTAACGCAGCAGAAAATCGTTCCGGTTGTTTTTTAACGGAGAGTATGGCAAAAAAAGTTGGTTCGACCTATTTCGCTTGACTTTTTTATTTTGTACACCCCTGTCAGAAATTTCTCTGGCGGGGGATTTTTGTCGCCAAACTTTTACATGAGATTTACCCCAGCAGGATAGTTTGCACAATTTTACTGTGATACCCTAGAGCAGGTATCACAAATGGGAGTGTAAAACATGGAAATCAAGCTCGTTAACGTTACAAAATCCTTTGGAACAAAGCAGGTCATCCAGCCCACCAGCTTCACCATTCAAAGCGGAAGCCTGACCACATTGCTGGGGCCTTCCGGCTGCGGCAAGACCACCCTGCTGCGGATGATCGCCGGGCTGGAAACGCCGGACAGCGGCGAGATCTGGTTTGCAGACCGCTGTGTGTTCTCTTCAGAAAAACGCATCAACATTCCACCGGAAAAGCGCGGCCTCGGCTTTGTCTTTCAGGATTTCGCGCTCTGGCCCCATATGACCGTGTTTGAAAATGTGGCGTTTGGTCTGCGGGCCGCAGGCAAAACGGACAAACTGGACGAAAAAGTGAAGAATGCTCTCCACGCCGTGCAGCTGGATGATTTTGCACAGCGGTACCCGCACCAGCTTTCCGGCGGTCAGCAGCAGCGCGTGGCATTTGCCCGTGCCATTGTCATCGAACCGGCCTGCATCCTGTTCGATGAGCCGCTTTCCGCGCTGGACGCTTTGCTGCGGGAAGAAATGCGCTCGGAACTGCGGGCACTCATCACCCGGCTGGGGATCACTGGCGTGTTCGTGACCCACGACCAGATCGAGGCCATGAGCATGAGCGATGCCATTGCGGTCTGCCATGCCGGAAAAATTGAACAGTATGATGCCCCGGAAAATATCTATTCTCACCCGGCCACCGAATTTGTGGCGCGGTTTGTTGGCTCCTCCAATTGGATCGATGCAAACCATCTGTTCCGCCCGGAACAGGCACAGACAGTCCCCACCGAACAGGCTGAAAAATACGAAACGGACGTGACCGCCGTACAGTTCCTTGGCAGCAGCTATCAGCTGCAGTTGAACCACAACGGACAGGACTGGACTTACATCAGCCCCCGGCGGGTCTCGGTGGGCGAAAAGCTCTCGCTCTACCTGCCCCGCAAGGCCATTGTGGCCGTTTGATTCTGCTTCCCGCCGCAAGCGTGCGGCTTGATCATATACCATTGAAAATGAAAAAGGAGAATCCCTATGCGTAATCATAAAATCAGCCGTCGTAACTTTCTGGCCGTGGCCGGTGTGCTGACCGCTGCTGCCGCTCTGACTGCCTGCGGCGGTTCCGCCAGCAGCACGGCTGCTTCCAGCACCGCATCTTCCAGTGCAGCAAGCGAGAGTGTATCTTCCGCAGCAGCATCCGGCACCGGCAAGGTGACCGTCTATATGCCTTCTCCCTCTGGTCTGGCTGATAAGCTGGCCGAGGGCTTTACCGCCAAGACCGGCATTGATGTGGAACAGTTCCAGGGCACAACCGGTGAGATTCTGGCGCGTCTGGAAGCCGAGGCAGCCAACCCTGTGGCCGATGTGGTGATTCTGGCATCCTGGTCGGATGGCCTGTCCATGAAGGCAGACGACAAGCTGGAAAGCTATACCCCGGAAAACGCCGACCTCATTGTAGACGGCTGGCTGGATGACGACAGTGTGCTGTTCGGTTACAGTGCTTCTGCCGTGGGTGTCATCTATAACACTACGGTGTTTTCCACCCTCGATGCCGACTGGAAGGACCTTGGCAATGCCGAGTATAAAGACCAGATGGCCATCCCTGACCCGGAAAAGTCCGGTGCCTGCAAGGATTTCGTGGCCGGTTATGTGGTGCAGAACGGCTGGGATGATTTTCAGGCCATGGCGGACAACGGCATGACCGTGCCCGGTGCCAACAAGACTGCATTGGAAGCTGTCACTACCGGTGAAGTGGGCATTCTGGTGGCCGGTGTGGACTACAACGCCTATTCTTCCAAGAATAAGGGCGAGCCGCTGGACATTTACTATCCCGCAGGCGGCACCATCGTCAACCCCCGCCCGGCTATGATCTTGAAAACCGCACCCAACATGGACAACGCCAAGGCATTCGTGGACTACCTCTTCAGCGATGAAGCCCAGCAGCTGGTGGTCAACGCCTACCTGCTGCCCGGCCGTACGGACATCAAGTGCGACAAGCGCAGCAATCTGGAGGACATCCCCCAAATCACCCCGGACTGGGACAAGATGATGGCCGAGGCCAGCGACGATGCCGCCAAGATTAACCAGATCTGCGGCGCAAGCAACGGGTAACAGCCCATGAAACAGACGAACCGCAAGGCTGAGCTGCCGCTGGCATTGCTGGCGGTGCTGCTGGTCTTTCTGATCGTCTGCCCGGTGGGAATGATTTTTGCCAAGGCGGTCATGCAGAATGGCCGCCTTGACTTTTCTCCCGCCGTGCAGACGTTGCTAAACCCGGGAAATGCCCGCATGATCGGCAATTCGCTGCTGTTGGGCGTGCTGGTGGTGCTGCTTTCCACTCTGATCGCCGCACCGCTGGCCTACCTTTTCTCCCGCACAAAGTTTGCACGTTACTGTGCCTTTGACATCATCTTCATGATCCCGTTCATGACGCCGCCCTATATTGCATCTATGGGCTGGATCTTGTTTATGCAGAAAAAGGGCCTGCTGCAGCAGCTGATTCCGGCCGCAGCGGGGTGCGAAAAGATCTTCTTCACGCTGGGCGGCTTGGTACTGGTGATGAGCCTGCACGTTTTTCCCTTTATGCTCACCATGCTGAAAAATGCCATGCTGAACATTCCTTCCAGTCTGGAAGAAGCAGGGGCTGTGTTCGGTGCCGGATTCGGCACCCGGATGCGCAAAATTTTTCTGCCGCTGCTCTCCGGCAACTATGCCATCGGTGCGCTGCTGGTATTCGTGAAAACATTGTCTGAATACGGCACACCTTCCACACTGGGCAAGCGCATCGGCTTTGAAGTGTTTACGACGGAAATTCACCGCCATGCCACGGTGGCACCCATCGACTTCGGCAGTTCGGCCACCCTTTCTTCGGTGCTGGTGGGCATCTGCCTGTGCATGTGGATGCTGCAAAACTACATCACCACCCGCAAGAGCTACAATCTTGTCAGCGGCAAGGGCAGCCGAAGGGTGGAACAAACACTGAGCAGGGGAGCTGCCATCGGCGCATGGGTGTATATCATTCTGGTGCTGGTCGTGGCAATCGGCGTGCCGTATTTCTCGGTCATTTCCACATCCCTCATCAATCTGCGAGGCTACGGTCTGGCACCGGGCAACTTCACCTTTGCCCACTATGTGGAGCTGTTCACCGAGAATGATAAGGGTTTGAGTGCGCTGAAAAACAGCATCTTTCTGGCAATAACATCGGCCACTCTCTGTGCTGCCCTGGGCACTCTGTTGGTGTTGGCGGTACGCAGCTCCCACTCGAAGCTGCGCAAAGTGGTGGAAGCCATCGGTTTGCTGCCGGAAATGCTGCCGGGTATTGTGCTGGTCATCGGTATTATGTTATTCTGGAACCAGATTTACAACATCCTGCCGCTGTACAACACCATGGGTATCATGGTGCTGGCCTACGTAGTACTGTTTCTGCCCTATACCGTGCAGTACGTCACCTCGTCCTTTACGCAAATCAGTGACAGTCTGATGGCAGCAGGGCAGGTGTTCGGCGGCAGTCCCGCCTATATTCTGCGGCGCATCACTCTGCCGCTGATCCGGCAGGGCATCGCCACTGGCTGGATGATGACTTTTATCATAGCATTCCGGGAGCTGGTGACGGCCAGCCTGATTGCCCCGCCTAATACGCTGGTGGTTTCTACCTTCATCGTGCGGGAGTTTGAGCAGGGCAGCGTCTCCGTTGGTATGGCCATGGCGGTGCTGTGCGTGCTGTTTTCGACCACCGCACTGCTGATCCTGAACACTGTCATTGATCGTCGGAAGGTGCATTGAGATGGAACTTTTCATTGCAGGAGGCTGCGGCGAACATGGCCGCAACTGCTTTTATGTGGAACAGAACGGCGAGGCTTTTCTGGTGGACTGCGGTCTGCTGGCGGGTGCAGAAGATAATCTGCCCCGACTGAATGCGGAGCAGATTCAGAAACTGAGAGCAGTCTTTCTGACCCACAGCCACGCAGACCACACAGGGGCTCTGCCATGGCTGGCACAACAAGGCTATGCCGGGCCGCTCTATGCTACTTTGCCGACCTTGACCCAGCTGCCTTTTTCGTTGAATCACATTCAGACGTTGGAGAGCCTCTGCCCCTGCAAAGTGTCTGGTGCTGTGCCGGAACTGCCCGGCCTGCAAGTTACATGGGGACGTTCCGGTCACTGTGCCGGAAGCGTCTGGCTGCGGTTCGACTGGAACGGAAAGTGCATCCTCTTTTCCGGTGACTATGCGGAGCACAGTCCGCTCTACCCCTGCGACCTGCTGCGCGGCCAAAAGGCGGACCTTGCTATATTGGACAGTGCCTATGGGAATACTTCTGCGGACTGGAATCAGTGTGTGAAAAAGCTCTGTGTGGAAACAGTACAGCACTTAAAGCAGACGCCGCTGCTCTTCTTCCCGGTGCCGAAATATGGCCGCGGGCCGGAGATCCTTCTGCTCCTCAAGCAGTTTGCACCGAATCTGAAATTTTACGGCGACGCCCACTTCCTTCGTCAGGTGAAAGAAATTCAGCTGGGCGGGCCGTGGCTGCTGCCGGTACCGCCGCATGTTGCCGATTGGGTGCAGCCGGATGTTTCGCTCAGCAGGGAAAAGGGCATTGTCTTTCTCAGCGGCCCGCAGCTGACCGGAAAAGCCGGACAGCGCGCCCGGGAGATGGCAGCGCATGGAGCACTCGGTATCATGACCGGGACACCGGATGCAGGCAGCCTGAGTGCGGAAATGCTGGCAGATGGAAAGATGATCTCCCTGCGGTATCCGGTGCATCTGGATCTGACACAGTGCCATAAATTGGCTGCACAAAATCAGTTTGACCGGGTGGTGCCGTACCACAGCCCGGAGATTTGTTGTCAGCAATCTTTTGAACTGTAAGTCCAAATACAGGCAGTAAGCGAAGATCATTCGCTTACTGCCTGTATTTGTCTTGCCATCCTTTCACCGCACAGATATAATAGAATAAAAAGCAGGTGATATCCGTTGGGAAATAAGAAAAAGCGCATCCATACAGATCCGACTCTGAGCATGATCCGGGATATCTTTCAGGAAAACTTACAAATTGTAAACAGAGTACAGCGTAAGAGCAAGTCGGACATCGTTACAAGGTACGATTTGACGGAAAAGCTTTGCGCCCGCCGGATGAAGGCGGTGGCGCATCTGATGCCGGAGATGCAGGAGCGGTATGCTACAACCTATCCGGAAATCGACATCGTGAGTGAATTTGCGGATATTGCCTCGCTGCCGATCCTGCTAAAACCAAGCCCGCGTTTGTTTTAAGAGGGAAATACAGCTTATCCGATTTGTTGAGATGATTCTCTATCAGATGAGTTATTAGAAGAGAAAGCCCTACAAGTCTCAATTGGTTCACAAAACCGATTGAAAGCTTTGTAGGGCTTACTTTTTGTGCTTTTTCAAATTTGTTTGTGAAAAAAGTTGTCCAAGACTTGACATTGGGCTGATCAACCTTCTCGATCAGGCGGGCATTTCATTCCACAGGAATGTGAGGGTTAAAGGCTGAGTGTTTCTACCCATGCGGACAAGTTGGTTTTGCTTATGACAAATGCCCCCTTGATTGATTTTCATAGTTTAAGCATAGCACGTTGAATAGGGGACATCAAGTAAATCTGAGCAGACGAATGTGCTAATATTGCAAATGAAGTGGGCACAAAAGAAAGGCTGTGTTGACTTTTGTGCTTATTTGGAATACAATATAAGCATGAAGGTGAGGTGACGCTTATAATGAATATGAATAATTTGGCTCGAACACATGAGATTTTAACACCGCAGCTTGCAACAAAAGCAGGCTTAACGAAATTTGAATTTTATAAATATATAAAGGCCAATGAATACGAACAAGTCGGACATGGCGTATACGCAGCAAAAGATACTTGGATTGACGAATTAGAAATACTGCATCGTCGCTGCCCGATGGGAGTGTTTTCTCACGATGAAGCATTTTACTATTATGGACTGACAGATCGGGAACCGCTTATTCATACGCTCACGATTTATAGTGGATATAATGCTCATCGATTAAAAGAGGATGGCTATAAGGTCTATACAGTAAAAAAAGAACTTCTTGATGTTGGAAAACGAACTGTAAAAAGCAATCAGGAAAATGAGATTCCTATGTACGATTTAGAAAGGACAATTTGCGACTTGGTGCGGAGTAGAAGTTCCATAGAAGTACAGGATTTCAATGCAGTATTAAGAGCGTATGTCAGGAGAAAAGATAAAGACCTTAATAAACTGATGAAGTATGCAAAGCTATTTCGAGTGGATAAGATTATTCGAAATTATATGGAGGTACTATTGTAAGTGGGATTTACACCTGAACAGATAAAAGGG
>CAVKKE010000143.1:6924-7292 GCA_963656875.1 Barnesiella intestinihominis
CAAAGGCGGAATACTGGTTACGGCAATGATTGGTGTTGCGGATCGTGCCACGATGGACATTGACACCAGCATGAAGAATCTAAATCTGTCTGCAGAGGATGCTCTGCGAGTTGTCAATCAGGTCAAAGATATTGACCTTGACGATGGTGTTTCTTTTGAGGTTAAAGACGTTTCCAATATCATGGATGAAATGGAGTATCCGGGAATCCGCGTTACCATGAACGCCAATGTGGGAAGATTGATTACGCCCTTGAAAATTGATATTTCCACGGGTGACGTGATTACCCCACAAGCAATCGAGTTTAATTATGACCTTTTACTTGAGGATCGTTCTATTAGGCTATGGTCGTATAATTTGGAAACTATAC
>CAVKKE010000144.1:0-7265 GCA_963656875.1 Barnesiella intestinihominis
CAAATTTCCGAAAGTTTCTCAAATTACCCCCTTGACTTTTATTAGCAGGTCTTTTAAGATAGCTGAACAATTCAGAATGGCCTCCTCTCATGCTCTGGCCATTTTTCACCAGAGAGGAAGCTGCATCTTTCTCAGCAGGACGACGGGGAGTTTCCAAAGCAAATGATCCGCTGGGGTGGGACCCTGTTGCCCGCAGGGCAATAGGGCGGGCGATGGAATGGCCCGAAGCATTTGCGTGGAAGCTACCAGTCGTCCTCTCACCGAGCATCACAAGTTGTTCGCAAAAGCCTGCGCCGTGCAGAACGCGATCTGCAGGTTATAGCCGCCGGTGTAGGCGTCCACATCCAGCACTTCACCCGCAAAACAAAGGCCCAGTGCTTTTTTGCTCTGCATGGTCTTGGGGTCCACCTCACGGACAGATACACCGCCGCTGGTAATGACCGCGTGGGCCAGGTCGCCCCGGGCGTCGATGGACACCCGCCAGTGCTTCATGAGCTGCACCAACTCCCGCTTCTGCTCTCGGGTGATCTGGTTGGCCTTCGTGGCCGGGTCGATGCCCCAGCGGGCCACCATCACCGGCTGCATACTGGAGGGCAGCAGCTTCACCAGCGCGCCCTGTGCTGCATGGTTCGCCAGCAGGGCAAAATCACGGGTGATGCGGTCGTAGAGCTGTTCCTCGCTGAGGGCGGGTTTCAGGTCGATCTCCGCGTAATATTTGTGCTTTTTCATGTCGCCCAGATGGCTGGATGCGCTCAGGGTCAGCGGGCCGCTGATGCCAAAATGAGTGAACAGCATCTCGCCCTGCTCGTCAAAGATAGCCTTGCCGTCCTCAAAGAGGGTCAGTGTGACATTTTTCAGGGCCAGACCCATCATTTTTTTGCAGTCCGGGTCATGACTCACAAGGCTCACAAGGCTGGGCACCGGTTCGATGAGGTTGTGTCCTGCCTGCTGGGCCAGCTTGTAGCCGTCGCCAGTGGAGCCGGTGGTGGGGTAGCTGACGCCGCCGGTAGCCACCAGCACCGCATCCGCCCGGTATTCCCTGCCGGAAGTGCCCCGCACGCCGATGCACCGCAGGGCCGGGCCTGCCTTTTTCTTTTTGGGGTGGCGCGGGTTTTCCGGCGCGGCAGGGGCCGCTTCCGGCTCCGGAGCCACATCTTCCAGCAGCAGCTTTTTCGCACCGTCATGCACGATGTCTGCGTCCTGTGCATAGCGCAGCAGGGCCTGCCGGATCTCCTCCGCCTTGTCCGACACCGGGAACACCCGGCGTCCGCGCTCCACCTTCAGCTCCACGCCCAAACCCTCGAACAGCTCCATGGTCTTCGCGGGCGGGAATGCCCCCAGCGACGAGAACAAAAAGCGCGGATTCGTGCGCACATGGCGCAAAAATTCATCCGCCGGGCAGTCGTTGGTCACATTGCAGCGGCCCTTGCCCGTGACAAGGATCTTCTGGCCCGGCCTGTCCATGTGCTCCAGCACCGTCACCTGATGCCCCTGCCGCACGGCGGCACCCGCCGCCATCAGCCCGGCTGCGCCTGCGCCCACGATCAACACCTTCGCCATCTGTCTTCCTCCCAAATTCCCCTACTATATCAAGTATATCATACCAGAATCGTTTCACAAAAGCAATGCGTCTGCGTGTTTCTTCCAGAAACGCCCTTGGCATTCCGCACTCTAAACCCGCTCCTGCTCCCGGGAGAACCGGCTTCTTTTCCCCAATCTGTGCAAAATGTGCAGTAATCTTTGAATTTTACAGATTTCGTCCTATTTTTGTTGCACTTTTGTTGCACAAAGTATGGTAAAAATAATTCTGAATGAACCTCTCTTCCCGGCTGTCCGGCGTCTGTTCCTTCACCGCGGGACGCAGAGGTCTGTTCTGGGACAGTCTGTTCCATGTCTGATTCTGTCTGGAAAGCGAGGAGTTCTATGAAAAAATTCTTGAAATCGATGGTTCTCTGCCTTCTCAGTGCCGCGCTGCTGTGCTGCAGCCTGCCAGCTGCTTTTGCCGCAGACACCATCTACAGCATCGGTCTGGACGCCATGGGCGGCACCTGCTCCACCGTGGTGGTCACCACCAACACGAGCGGCAAGCTCAACGCTGTGCCGGAAGACCCCACGCTGGACGGCTACACCTTCGACGGCTGGTACACTGAGCCGGAGGGCGGCAGCAAAGTGACCACCTCCACGGTCTTCACGTCGGACTCCACCCTGTATGCCCACTGGACGGTCAAGCACACTGCATCCACAGCTTCCGCTGCCCCGGCACAGTCCGCCGGGACCCCGAGCGTGCTGAATCACCTCGGCTACTTCGTGGTAGGCGGCATCCTGCTGGGCACCGTGATCCTGGGCGCCGCCATCGGTGCAGGTGCAGCACCCGCCGCATCCTGACCACTGTGTGCAATTCCTGCTTATTTCATTTTTAACTTTTAATTCAAATCGATCTTGAAAGGGAAATCGCTATGTCTACTATGAAACTGCCTGCAAATTACGCCGCCATCAGCGAAGAAGAAATGGTCTATCTGGATGGTGGTGCCAGCGCTTACGAGAACTTCCTGACTGTGGGTAAGATCTTCAACTCCATTGCCCGCATCTTCTCCGGCGCAAGCTCCATCATCAACAATGTCAACGTCATCTATCAGGCTTTCGTTACCTTGAACAGCCTGCTGGGCCAGCTGGCAGGTGCCAACTCCTGACCCTTTTATTTTCCAGTTTTCATCAGATTTTTCCGGGGAGCTGTCCGTCGCGGCAGCTTCCCTTTTTTTGCGTTTCCAGCCATTTCCGCCCGCAGGAAACTCTGTTTTTTTCGCAAAAATTCCATTTAATTTAAAAAAGCGCAACAAAACCGCCCGTTTTGTTACACTTGTGTTGCGTTTTGTGTGATATTACGAGCATTGCGAGGCTTCCGGCCAATCCTGCGAAGCCACGTTCAAATCCGATCACATCAAATCCGTGAAAATCGATGCGGATTTTCGTCATTCACGCATGTTTCGTTTTGGGAGTAGACTGCCATGGCAGACCGTGAGCTGCGGCGGATGAGCCGCACCGAATTAGTGGAGATCATCTTCGCCCTCAAGCAGAGCGAAGACCAGCTGAAAGCCGAAAATGCTGCGCTGACCGCGAAGCTGGAAGACCGGCAGCTCCACATTGAAAAGGCCGGTTCCATTGCGCAGGCCGCGCTGGAACTGAACCATATTTTTGAAGCGGCGCAGGCGGCCGCAGATGAATATCTCGCTTCCGTCCGCGCCAGCAGCCCGGACACCGACGCTGCTGCCGAAGCCCTGCGGGCACAGGCTCGCATTGAGGCGCAGCAGATCGTTGCCCAGGCCCGCACCGAGGCCGACAGCCTGAAAGCGCAGGCTCAGCAGGAATGTCAGGCCATGACTGAGGATGCGGAACGCCGCCGGGCGCAGACCGAAGCAGACTGCAAAGCGCTGCTGGCCAAGACCCAGCAGGAGGTGCAGGCCCGCTGGGCCGAGTTTGACCGCCGGGCCAATGAGGTGCTGGACAACTACCGCAAGGTGGACTTTCTGCTGGGGGACGGTGGCACGCCATGAAGAAAGAAGACATCCACTTCACGGCCATTCCCTCCATCGCCGAGGTGGAAGCCGAGCGCAGATGTCTGGCTTACCGCTCCCGCTACGCGCGGGTGCTGCGCAGCACGATTTACGCGCTGGTGGTGGTGGCCGCCATTGCAGTGCTGCTGGCCACACTGTTCCTGCCGGTGCTTCAGGTGTCCGGTGACAGCATGAACCCCACCCTGCAGGACCGGGACATCATCGTTCTGGTCAAGAGCGGCGACATGAAGACCGGCGACCTGTGCGGTTTTTACTGGCAGAACAAGCTTCTGCTCAAGCGGGTCATCGGCCTGCCCGGCGACATCATTACTTTGGACGAGGACGGCGTGGTCACGGTGAACGGCGAGACGCTGGACGAGCCCTATGTGGATGAGCTGGCGCTGGGCGAATGCGACATCAAGTTCCCCTATCAAGTGCCGGAGAACCGCTATTTCGTCCTCGGCGACCACCGCGCGACGTCCATCGACAGCCGCAGCAGCGTGATCGGCTGCGTGGAAAAAAGCCAGATCGTGGGCAAAGTCTTTTTAAGAGTGTGGCCCTTGTCCAGTTTTTCCCTGATCCGCTGACCCGGAGGGGTCGGCATCGCTCTGTATGCAACAGTGGGCGGCGCAAAGGCGCTGGCTGCACTGATGTGTGGGGGCCTGCCCAAAGTGCAGACGTGAAAGGAAGGCGCACCGAAAAGCGCCGTTTTCCCGAATTACTGCTGACGCTACCCCCGTCACTGCCACCTCCAGCACTGTGAAGTTCACCAATCTGAAGCTGGGCTATTATCTGGTCGTTTCTTCCGGCTGGGACAATGATGTAACAGTTGTGTGCTCTCTGGACACCACTGATCCTGATGTTGATATCGAAGAGAAGAACGGCAAACCCACCATCGAAAAGAAAATCGTTGAAAATGACACCACCACCGATAATAACACTGCCGGTATCGGTGATTACGTTCAGTTCCAGATCACTGTTAATGTCATTGACGGCCAGCCTTCCAACTATGTCATCCACGATAAGATGAGTCAGGGTTTGACTTTTGTCAGCACCACTGAGTATCCTGTTAAAGTTCTGCTCAACGGCAATGAGCTCAATAACTCCCAGTATGATATTATCACTGACAGCACTAAAACCCATACGGACTGCGCCTTTGAAATTAAGATTCATGACAAAGTACTGAGCGTCAATGATAAGATCACTGTTACTTATTACGGTCAGGTCAATTCTTCGGCTGTGATCAACACTGATTCTAATACCAACGAAGCCAAGCTGACTTACGGTACGAATGGTGGAAGCTCCTGGGAGCAGACCCCCACCAAGGTCTTCGGCTTCAATGTTCACAAGTACGACGGTGCTGATACCAGCAAAAGCCTGCTGGCTGGCGCACAGTTCCGTCTCTACAAGACTGTTGATGAAACTACCTTCTATGCCAAGTTCTCCGATGGTCTGCTGACCGGCTGGACCTCCACCGAGAGTGAAGCTACCATCCTGACCTCCAACGACAAAACCGAACTGGTTCTGAACGGTCTGGATGCTGGTACTTACTATCTGGAAGAGACTCAGGCTCCTGACGGCTACAATAAGCTGACCGATCCTGTCAAAGTCACAATCACTAATGAAGGCGTTGTTGAATCCGCTACTAACGGTGCCATTTTTGTTGCCAACAACGCTGGCGCTACCCTGCCCTCCACCGGCGGCATCGGCACCACGATCTTCTACGTCATCGGCGGCGGCCTGATGGTGGCAGCAGTCGTTCTGCTGGTCACCAAAAAGCGCATGGAGAACAAGTAAGCTCCATTTTTCACACCCCAAGCACTGCGGAACTGCGGGCTCAGCGGCCCCCGGCTCCGATCCTTGATATGACATTAGGGAGTAGCCCATGAAAAAGAACACCAGCACCATCCTTTTGATCCTCGTCTTTTTCGTGGGGCTATCCGTGATGTTATACCCCACCGTCAGCGACTATATAAACCAGCGCAACCAGTCCCGCGTTGTGGCAAGCTACGCCGAGGACGTGGACAAACTGTCCGATGCTGACTACACCGCTTATTTTGACGCGGCAGACGCTTTCAATGCGGAGATCGCCGCCGACCCAGATGCCCTGTATTTCCCCGACCGGTTCTCCAACTATGAAACCACGCTAGATGTCACCGGCACCGGCATCATGGGCTACATCACCATTGAAAAGATTGGTGTGGAGCTGCCTATCTATCATGGCACAAGCGACGCCGTGCTGCAGGTGGCGGCGGGCCATCTGGAGGGCACCAGCCTGCCCGTGGGCGGCGAAAGCACCCACGCGGTCATTTCGGCCCACCGCGGCCTGCCCAGCGCCAAGCTGTTCACCAATCTGGATCAGCTAGAAGTGGGCGACACCTTCACCATCACCGTTCTGGACCGTGTGCTCACCTATGAGGTGGACAAGATCTCCATCGTCCTGCCCACCGAGACCGACGAGCTCAAGGTGGCAGAGGGCAAAGACTATGTTACTCTGATGACCTGCACCCCCTACGGCATCAACACCCACCGCCTGCTGGTGCGGGGCCGCCGCGTGACAACGCCGGACAAGCTCAAGCACATCCGCGTGACCAGCGAGGCCACCAAGATCGAACCCATCATCACAGCCCCCGTTCTGGCGCTGCTGCTGCTGGCACTGCTGATCTGGCTGCTGTTCTCTACCCGTAAACGCAAAACCACACGAGGTAAAAACCATGAAACCCATTGATCTCAAAAAGCACTTGACGGCTGTGCTGCTGGTGCTTTGCCTTCTGATGGCCAGCGCGCTGCCTGCTTTCGCTACCAGCGCCAGCATCAAGCTGACGGACAGCTTCGGCAATGCCACGCTGGGCTCCATCCACGTCACGCTGTATGACACGGCCAACGACAAAGCCCTGCGCGGCGGCGAACTGACGGTCTACCGTGTGGCCGAAGTGCAGCGCAATAACGGTGACCTGAGCTTTGAATACTGTGGCGATTTTGCTGGTTGCAGCATCGATCTGGGCGACCTGAGCGACAGTACCCTGGCCGAAAAGCTGCAGGCCTATCTGCCGGAAAACGCCGAGGGCACTGCAAAGACCGTGGCCGACGACGGCACCGTCACCTTTGACGGGCTGGAGCTGGGCTTATATCTGGTGGTGCAGACTAAGGCTTCCACAGGCTACAAGCCCGTCAATTCCTTCCTCGTGTCCCTGCCCATGGCAGAAGACGGCGAGTGGCTGTATGACGTGGATGCCACCCCCAAGGTGGGCGCTTCTGTTCCCGAAGAACCTGCTACCCCGCCGGTAATCCCGGTGGTGCCGCCCATTGTGCCCACCGTCCCCGAGGTTCCGGAGCTGCCGGACCTGCCCATCACCCCCGAAAACCCGGATGCTCCTGTAGCACCCGGCACACCGGACAATCCTGTCCTTCCCGGCCATCCGGACAACCCGGCACTACCCGGTTCACCGGATAATCCCGTGCTTCCGGGCTCCCCGGACAACCCGGTGATGAGCGGCCTGCCCCAGACCGGCCAGCTGAACTGGCCTGTGCCTGTGATGGCCATCAGCGGCATCGTGCTGTTCTCTTTTGGCTGGATGATGGACCGTAAGAAGACCATTTGAATGTCCTCCGCTTTGCTATGGACATGAATAGCGGAAGAATTATTTTAGATTGAAAGAGGCTGTTGCAAAATAAAAATGCGATAGCAATTTGCACAAAAAACAGCGCAAAAAC
>CAVKKE010000145.1:0-7186 GCA_963656875.1 Barnesiella intestinihominis
TATGCGGCCGTAGCTCATCTGGTAGAGCGCCACCTTGCCAAGGTGGAGGTAGCGAGTTCGAGCCTCGTCGGCCGCTCCAACACGAAGCCATCATCAATGCAGGAATGCAAAGGTGATGGTTTTTTTGTTGCGCAGGCGCTTCCTGTGCGGATTTTAAATGGCTCCGCATACGCTGCGCCATTGTCAGCGGAAAAACATTCTATAATAGAACAAGTTCCGTCAGCCTGCGGGCTGACAGCAGCAAAACGCCGTTTGCCGCTACAGCCCCTTCCCGTGAAAAAGTAACTCCGGAAAATCTGCAGATTTTCCGGAGTTACAAATTATGAAAATAATGATTCCTCTGATATTGTCAGAGCGAAGCGGAGACAATTTTAAATCGTTATTGTCTTACATCACCATCGTGATGATCAGTGCACACAGCGGAAGCACCACGATGCTCAGCAGAGTGGTCAGCACAACGCTGCCAGCAGCGTAGCTCTCATCATGGCCGAACTGCACTGCAAACACGGAAGTGATGGCGGCAGCAGGGCAGCACTCCAGCAGGACCACCACCTGCGCCGCGGTGCCGTGGAAGCCCAGCAGACTGAACACTGCCAGACATACCGCCGGAATAAGCACCATGCGCACAACTGCAAGCTTCCAGATGTGCGCATTCGTCACAATGCCCTTGATGCTTCCGGCGGCGATAAGCATGCCGGTGATCATCATGGAAAGAGGTGTGTTCATGCCAGCCAGAAGTTCCAGCGGCTGGGCAATCAGGTTCGGGATGGGGATCTGCAGCAGGTAGACCGCCAGACCCGTGGCCACCGCATACAGCACCGGGGTCCGCAGCAGGCTGCGTGCAACTTCCTTGGCACTGGAACTTCCGCTGACAAAGCCGTAGCCCATGGTCCACAGCAGAACGTTGAACACGGTCACATAGGCGCTGGCATAGAGCAGGCCTTCCGAGCCGAACAGAGCCGAGATGAGCGGGAAGCCCATGTAGGCCGCATTGGAAAAAATGCAGGCGAACCGGAAGATGGGGGTGCGGCTGCTCTTTTTCTTTGCGGTGAGGGCCAGCGTGATGACAGTGCCCACAAAAATGGCAAGAATGCTCATGCCGAACGCAGCCAGCAGGTTGTGCAGGATCTCAGTGCTGAACTCCATTCGGTAAGAGTTGACGATCATGGCGGGCACGATGATGTAGACCAGCAGGTTGGAAAGCGCTTGTTTGTTTTCCGGTTTCAGCACGCCGGTCTTGACGGCCAGCATTCCGGTGCCGATGAGCAGAAACAGCACGATGACCTGCTGCGCAGTGATAAGAGCCAGTTCCATAATACTCCTCCTGAAAGAATGCGATTGTATTTATCGAAAGATACAACACAGGTATAACACGAAACCCTGCACTTTGCAAGAGGGAGTTTGTTTTTTGAGGGAAAAGAACGATTCAGAATGCCCTCCGTTTCACTCTGACAATATTTCACTTTTCATGGGTGGAACCGTTTCACATGCAATATATTTCGCGTCGGACAGGCGAAATAGCTCGCTGACTGACTGTCCTTTTGCACGAATGCTTTCGCAGGAAGCCAGCGCAAATAGATGCATTTCACTGTTACGACTCTTCTCGTGAAAACGTAAACCCGAAACGACCGCAGTCGTTTCGGGTTTACAAAATATAAAAATCAAAATTCCTCTGAAAATGCCCAGAGGGAAACGGAGGGCATTCTAAATCGGACTTACAAGATCACATTTTTGATCAGCAGCGAGATGCTGCCGTCGTCGCTGTGCAGGAACTCCACTTCGTTTTCCGAGTTCAGCAGTTCGGTGGGGATCTTCACCTCAATGCCATTGGCGGTGTGGATGCTGCGGCTCTCCATGCGGCGAATGCGGGCAGGCGTCACGGTCACCGGCTGCTCTGCGTGCTCGATGACATCGCTCTTCTCCACATAATCATCAAACGGCACGGCGGCAAGGGGGTACTCTTCTTCCAGCTGCTGGCGCACCTGCTGAACGGACACCTGATTGTCATTGTCCGCTGCCTGATTGGCGATCATCATGGCCACCTGGGCCTCCACATGGGGCTGGTCGGCGTAGTTCTCCTGCACGGCCTGCACAGCGGCTTCCTGAATGGCCTGCAGCTTTTTCTTTTCCGGCTGGGCGGTGGTATACTGGAACACCACTGTGGACAGGTAGAACTCCTTGCGGCCGTCGATGTCATATTTCTTTTCCAGCAGGCGCATGGAATAGTCGGTCAGGTTGACCAGTGCTCCTTCTTCCACCTTGCCGCTCTGGCTGGGCAGGCAGGCCCGCTGCTGAATGATGGAATTGACCGGGGCACCCTCCACATTCTCTGTGAAGTGGGTGTAGCCGTTTTTATAGTTCAATTTCAGGATGCCCAGCCATGGCTCACCGTCTTTGGTGAAGTCCACCACGGCCAGGTCAGCCCCCGGAATGGTGACATGGGCGTGCATGTAGTCGAACAGAACTCCGGCGATGCGGCAGGAAAGATCCACAAAGTCGCCGTTGTGTTCCAGCTCGTTGCGGAAGGCAGAGTCTGACAGGGGGCGGCACTGGCGGATGTCGTCGCTGGCAAACAGCTTTTCGATGTGATATTGAAGATAGGCGGTCTTTTCCGCTGTCAGCTCCATGCAGCTGCCGCTGAGCACGGGGGCGTCCAGTGTGGTGTCCAGAACATGCAGGATAGCCTGATGAATGATGATCTCCATGGGTGAAAAACCTCACTTCGTGCAAAAATATCGTTGGGATACAGTATAACACAGTCCGGCCCAAAAGGCGAGAGCGCATCTTGTAAACCGCACAGTGGAATGCTACAATAAGAGCAGAATAACACGCAGGAAAGGGGAACAGAAACCATGGAATTCCGTGATAAACCGATGGAGAACCTCATCCGCATTCAGGAAAAAGATATCTGCAAAAATGCCCGCGCTCTGCTGCTGGACGACGAGAGCGTGGTGGGCGCATACAAAACGGTGCGCGATCAGGTGATCTTCACCACCCACCGCATCATCATGGTGGACATGCAGGGCGTCACCGGCACCCGGCAGCAGATCTTTGTGTTGCCGTACCGCAAGGTGCTGCACTTCGGCATCCAGACCGCAGGTTTCGGCGACCCGATGCAGGCGTCTCAGCTGACTGTCTGCTTCGCGGATGAGCACGAAGCAAAGTTTGGTTTCATCGGCCAGCAGGAGCTTTTCGCTGTGGCCAATGCCATCAGCCGGTGCATCCTGTAAAAGAAAACAAAAATAGTTCTGCACAAAACAGCAGGCTCCCCGCCCGAAACCGGACAGGGAGCCTTTTGCTGTATACGAAAAGGAGAATGGCAGAGTTAAGAATGGTTTGTTCTTTTCACCAGCTGCTCGTGCATGAACACCATGAGCACCAGCAGGATCAGCAGGTAGAACGGGAACAAAGCCGGGGTGATGTTGTTGGCCAGCAGGCCGAACAGCGGCGGCATGACCAGATTGCCCACATAGGCGCTGGCCATCTGGATGCCGATGACGGCCTGCGACTTATCCGCGCCGAAGTGGTCGGGCGTGGAGTGGATGATGCTGGGGTAGATGGGCGCGCAGCCCAGCCCCACCAGCACAAGACCGGCCAGGGAGAGCACCTGAGGCCCGGGCACCAGCAGCGCCAGCACGCCCACGGCTAGAATGCACTGGCCCATGCGGATCATCTGAGTATCATTGAATTTCAGGGTCAGGAACCCGCATGCTGCCCGCCCGGCGGTGATGCCGATGTAGAACAGGCTGGCGAAGCTGGCGGCAGTATCAGCGGCGACGCCCTTGGAAAGGGTCAGGTAGCTGCTGGCCCACAGGCCCGCAGTGGTTTCCAGCGCGCAGTAGCAGAAAAAGCAGAGCATCACTTCTTTTGCGCCCGGCAGGCGGAACACCTGCCCGAGGCTCAGTGCCCGCGGAGCGGAGCCATTCTCTGCAGTTTCCGCTGTGCGCTTCTGCCACAGCGGCAGACTGAAAACCAGAACAGCTGTCAGTGCGATCTGGAACGACGCAATGTAACGGTAGCCCAGCATCCAGGACTTTCCGCCTGCCAGCACACGGCCCATGACCATGGGGCTGATCATCGTGCCGATGCCCCACATGCAGTGCAGCCAGCTCATATGGCGACTTTTATAATGTAGGGCAACGTAATTGTTCAGGGCGGCGTCCACGCTGCCGGCACCCAGGCCATAGGGGATGGCCCACAGGCAGAGCATCCAGAACCGGCCTGACACCGAGAACCCGAAGAGAGCTGCCGCGGTCATGCCCACGCTGATGGCGGTCACCTTTCCGGCACCGAGGGCCCGGGTCAGGCGGTCGCTGTTCAGGCTGGAAATGATGGTGCCGAAGGAAATGATCATGGAAAGGATACCCGCATAGGACACCGGCACCCCCAGAAGGGGATACATGGACGGCCATGCCGACCCCAGAAGGGAATCCGGCAGGCCCAGACTGATGAACGCTACATATATAATAGGCAGGAGAAGCTGGATCATGGGTTGTTTTCCTCCCGTGAGGATGTTATACTGTACTTGCTGCTTCTGATAAAATAATACCACGAAATCAGAGTGACAGATAGAACAAAAACACCGGATTTGTGCAACAAAATCGGCTTTTGCAGAAAGGAGAGAGCGCCATGGCATTCCAGACAGGCTGCCCGTCCGCTGCCGGGCCGGGTGCACTTGCCTGCTCCACGGTCATTGTGGCGGACGACGAGGGCCGGGAACTGGTGCAGCACGGCAGCGCACTGTTTCCCATTGCGTGCTATGCTGAGGATATGAAAAGCTACTCAGTGGCCTGGCACTGGCACGAAGAGTTTGAGTTCATCCTCGCTGAAAAAGGCCCCCTGACTGTGGATGTGAGCAAAATGCAGCTGACCCTGCAGACCGGGCAGGGCGTGTTCATCAATTCCGGCGTTCTCCACGCAGTGGAGCAGGCCGAAAAAGAGGAAGCACTGCTCCATTCCGGGGTGTTCCATCTCCGCCTTGTGGGCGGTATGGACACCATCTTCTGGCAGAAGCTTGTCTCCCCGCTGGTGCAGCCCGGCGCACCGGCATTTTTTCTGCTGGATGCGGCGGTGGACTGGCAGCGAAAAGTGCTCGCCGATCTGCGGGATGCCTGGGAAGAGGTGGCGCAGGAGCCGTTCGACTATGAGAACCGGACGCGGTATCATCTCTCGGCAGCTCTGCGGCTACTGAGCACACAGTGCACCGAGGGAAAAACAAAAGTCTCCCAGCAGGAGCAGATCGCAGCCGAGCGCATGAAGCAGATGCTCCGCTTTGTGGAGGAGCATTATGCAGAGGAACTGACTGTGGAGCGGATCGCCGCCTGCGTGGCGCTGAGCGAGAGCGCCTGTCTGCGCTCTTTCCGGCAGATGCTGAGCATCACACCCATCCAGTATGTGAAGCAGTTCCGGGTGGAAAAGGCCGCAGAGCTGCTGCGCTCCACCCGGCTCAAGACCGGCGAGATCGGGGCAGAATGCGGCTTTGCCGACGGCAGCTATTTCATCAAGACCTTCCGGGAACTGAAACATTGCACCCCGAAAGAATACCGCCAGCGGCTTGCAGAGGGAGAATAGCTGTCTGCCCGATATCGGCACCGCCCGCTCTGTCCCGCTGCGCTCGCCAGACCACCAGCGAAAGAAAGCGTTTCTTTCCACGCGGAGATGCTGTTTCGATTTTAATTGCGGCCCACCCTTTCGACATGGCGCCGCGGCATCGTGCCTGAGCGGGCGGTGCCGGCGTTTCTGCCTGCTGGCAGAAAAAATCAAAAGAACGGATAGGATAAAAGGAGAATCGGAAAATAATGCAGCGCAGTCTGACCCAAGGCCCGATCACAAAGGGCATTTTACTGTTTGCACTGCCCCTGATCATGGGCAATCTTCTGCAGCAGATGTACAACATCGCGGACACCTGGGTGGTGGGGCGCTTCCTCGGCGCGGATGCCCTTGCGGCGGTGGGCTCGTCCTACACCCTCATGACATTCCTCACATCCATTCTGCTGGGCCTGTGCATGGGCAGTGGTGCGGCCATTTCCATGCAGTATGGCAGCGGAGAACATGACCGGATGCGGCAGAGCGTGTTTTTGTCCTTCACCCTCATCGCGGGCATTTCGCTGGTGCTGAATGTGCTGGTGTATCTGGGGATGGACGGCATCCTCTGGGTGCTGCGGGTGTCGGATGAGCTGAAACCCCTGATGAAAGACTACCTCGTCATCATTTTTCTGGGCATCACGGCCACTTTCCTGTATAATTACTTTGCCAATCTTCTGCGCGCTATCGGCAACTCGGTGGTGCCGCTGGTGTTCCTGGCGGTGTCGGCGGTGCTCAACGTCATTCTGGACCTTGTGTGTGTGCTGGTGCTTGGCTGGGGCGTGAAGGGGGCCGCCGGGGCCACCACCTTTTCCCAGTTTGTTTCCGGCATTGGCATTGGGCTGTACACCCTGAAAAAATTCCCGCAGCTCTGTCCGAAAAAGGCAGACTGCCGCTGGGATAAGAAAAACCTGGACAATATCCTCAACCTTTCGGTCATGACCAGTGTGCAGCAGTCCATCATGAATTTCGGCATCCTGATGGTGCAGGGCCTTGTGAACAGCTTCGGCACGGTCATCATGGCGGCATTTGCGGCGGCGGTGAAGATCGACTCCTTTGCATACATGCCGGTGCAGGACTTCGGAAACGCCTTTTCTACTTATGTGGCCCAGAACTACGGTGCAGGCCAGACTGACCGCATCAAGAAGGGCATCTGCAGCGCGGGCGTGACCAGCGTGCTGTTCAGCATCCTCATCAGTGTGCTGGTGTGTGCTTTTGCGGCCCCGCTCATGGGCATCTTCATTGATCCCGGCGAAAGCGCCATCATCGCGGCGGGTGTCCATTACCTGCGCATCGAGGGCGCGTGCTACATTGGCATCGGCATTCTGTTCCTGCTCTACGGTTACTACCGGGCAGTCAACCAGCCGCAGATGTCGGTGATCCTTACCATTGCGTCGCTGGGCATCCGCGTAGCCTTGGCCTATCTGCTGTCTGCCACCCCTCTGGGCGTGACCGGCATCTGGCTCAGCGTGCCCATTGGCTGGGCACTGGCGGATGCCATCGGCATTGGCTATTACCTGAAAAAGAAGCGGTAAAATAAATGAAACAAAAGGGGCTGTTGCAAAATAAAAATGCGATAGCAATTTGCACAAAAAATAGCGCA
>CAVKKE010000146.1:0-7138 GCA_963656875.1 Barnesiella intestinihominis
GACGTCGCCTCCTCCCTCACAAAGCACGGCGACGCCCCTCACCTGCGGCTGATAAACCGTTTCTGTGAGGGCAGAGCCGTCGTCCAGAAGAACGTGGGTGCTCTGGGCCTGAAGTTCGCCAGACTGGGTGTCCAGTGCATAAACTGCTTCCTCCCCGGTTTCCAGTGTGACCATCACGGTGGTTTTTCCGGCACCGTTCAGCTGTGAGATAAGATTTTCCAGCTGTTGTTCCAACTGCTGCTGATATTGCTGAGTGCTCTGGCCGGAGCCGGAGGCTGCAGGGGTGCTTCCTTTTGATGGGAGCAGCTCAGAAAGCAGGATCAGCAGCATTGCAAGCCCGCCAACGGCCATCGCAAGCACTGCACGGTTCCGGGGCGGTTTTTTATTTTTAGGTGCAGAAATTGAGCGGCCGTCCATCAGCTCACATCCTCTCCTGTCTGCAGAACCGGTTCCTTTTCAAGCTCCTGAAAAAGATAATCTGCCGCTTGTTTTTGGGCAGATGCACTGCTGCCAGGCGGAACGGTCATCGTCACCTGCGACACCGAAAGTTCCTGCCCGGTCTGTTCCAGCGTGATCTCAAGCTGAACAGTGATCCCGAACCGCTCCTCACACTCGGCCGCAAGGTTTTGTTCCAGTTTGCGCTCCGTCTGCAGAAGGATCTGAGATTCTGCACCCGGCAGAGAGACTGGTGCCTGCGACGGAAGCTCTGCCCGCCGCAGGTCTTTTCCGAGCCCGGGAATCACCTGCAGAAACACTACTAGAATATATAGACCAGCTGCTGCTTTTATGCATCGGCGCGCCCAGCCGGAGCCCACAAAGAAGGTGACGGTCTCGGCGCAGATGCATGCCAGACAGAACACGACTGCGGCCGTCTGTATCGTGTGCATTCACCCACCTCCCGCAATCATGAGAAGGCTCACCCCGACCAGCATCATCTCGAAAAACAATGCTGTGACAGCCGCCATGCACCGCACGGCTTCCGCCAGGCAGGAAAGCAGGGCATGACACCGGTGGCTTTCCGTAAAATCACAGAGCAGCATACAAAACTGCAGAAACAGCAAATGAAGCATCAGAGTGCAGTACAGCGGGAGGAATTCCCCGCCGATGACCGTCAGCCCGGCAAGCCCGACAGCACTTTTCAGCAGGCGCATCCCCACAAGAACCGTTTCGGTCACCCCGCTCAGAACATCCCCGATCACCGGGACGCTCCCCGTGAGCAGCTGCCCCACCTGAAGGGTCATGCGGTCCAGTTGAAGTGTCACGACCCGCTGTAGTCCGAGCAGAACAGTAAAAATGCGGCCTGCCCAGCTCAGGCCTTTCCGGAGCAAGGTTCCTGTCATCCGGCAGCCGTCAGCCAGCCCTTTCTGCGTGCCGATACTGCACGCCATGCTGATGGCAAGATAGCTCTGCAAAAGCGGACTGACCCAGAGCGCCGCACATTGTGCCAGAAGACACAGTCCGGAAAGCAGCAACCCACAGGAGGCGGCCCCTGCACTGGTTTCTCCGCCAGCTGTCAGCACCCCGCCGTAGACCGGGAGAAAGCCCAGCAGAAATGTCCGCCAGCCGGTCATCTTTTCGCAGAGTATCTGCGCAAGGTCTGCCAGGCAGCTCCACAAAAGCACGCCGCAGCCCGCAGCAGACACCAATTCCAGCAAGTCAGAATCTGCACTGTCTCCCATGAGAAATGAAACCACTGCAAGCACGAGCAGGAACAGAAGGACAGCCGAATAGCTGTGCGCCGTCTGCCGCAGAAGCTCAAGCGGGTCATCAGGAAGAAGCGCCAGAAATGCGTGCAGTGGGTCTTGCGAAAAAACTTCCGCGCTTTGCGGTGCGGCATCCAGATAAGGCTGCCAGAGCTCTTTGCCCGGGAGCCCATCGAAAACAGAGGCCGCCGGGGCTGTGAGGAGAAATGCCCCGATATTCCCAAAAGCAAAAGGGCCTGTCCTCAAAAGATTCATGATGCAAGCCCTCCGATCCGCTGGCACACTTTTTCCAGAAGCGGAAATGCAGCAGCCAGCGCCAGACATCTTCCGGCAAAGCCGGCACACCAGCCGAGAGAATCCGCCCCTGCTTCTTCACAAAGCGTCCGTGCATAGTCGGTGAGAAGCAGGATCCCTGCACACCGCAGCAGGCAGGAGAAGGCTTGTCCATTTCCCTGCCTGCTCAAAGCTGCAATGCCGTTCAAAACCGTCTGCGCAGCGGAGCTGAGCCGCAGAAGCAGAAACACTGCGGCACCAATGGAAAGCAGAACTGCGTAGACGGGTGCGTATTTCTGCAGGACCAGCTGGATGACAGCCAGAAGGACGATGATGCCCAGAACCGCTGCCGCCGTGTTCATAAGGCAAACAGCGATTTGATGGTGACGAACAGGGTGCTGATCTGCTTGACTAAAATGGAAAGGACAACCACAAGGCCTGCCAGTGTCGTCATCATGGCCTGATCTTCCCGCCCGGAACGGATCAGGAGCTGATTGAGCACTGCAACGATGATGCCGATGGCAGCGATTTTGAACACAAGATCGATCTCCACATTTCTGCCCTCCCGGCTTTTCTTCAAAGTAAAACAAGCGCAAGAACAGCCCCTGCCGCAAACCCCAGCCTGTGAGGAAGACCGGACTGCGCCTGTTCAGCCCGATGGGCCTGCTGCAGAAACTCCTGAAAACGCGCAATGTAGTAGCTCAGGCGTTCGCATTCCTGCTCAGCCTCCGTCCGGCCAAGGCCGGACATGCAGGCCCGGAAACACTGCTTTTCCGCCAAAGAAAGAGCAGCCGGGGCTGGCAGTTCCTGCAGACAGCGGTGCTCCGGCATGTCCGGGAAGAAGTTTTCCCGCTGCAGCTGACAGTCAAGCTGGCGGAGGTCCGCCATACGGAATTCAATCTCCTGCCGGATGCGCTGCAACAGCCCGACAGTCCATGTCAGCGCACGGATATGCTCCCGGGAACTTTGCTGGAACGCATCCCCTGCCAGCCAGCCGCCCAGCGGAAGGAGCACTGCACCGATGATCCGAAACATCAAAACTCTGTCACCTCTCTGATTTTTCCGGGGGAGTTTCTTCCTTCCAGCACTGCAGCAATGCGCAGCATTCCATGCTTTTGCAAGAACTGCACCTGCGGCCTACGGAACGCATCTTCTGCACCGGATGCATGAACGCTCGCGACAAAATCCACTCCGCTGAAAAAGTCCTGCTCCAGCGCCGCGGTTTCCCGCAGGCTGCCAAGCTCGTCCAGCAGGATCACCTGCGGCGAAAGTGTGCGCAGAGCCATCTGAAGCGCCGCTTCTTTGGGAACGCCAGCCAAAACATCCAGTGCAGGGAAAGACACACCTTTCTCAAGCGGAAACAGTTCGCCGCGCTCGTCCACAACGGCGGCTCCCCGCTGCATCTCTGCCAGCTCTATGGCGATCTGGCGGAGAAGTGTTGTCTTGCCGCTGTCCGGCTCTCCAACGATCAGCATCCCCACAAAATGCTCCTTCAGTTTCGCCCGGAGTTTCTCTGGAAGAGGGATTGGAACGACCCGCGCAATGCGCAGATTCAACGAAGTGACCTGCTGCAGAACCGGAAGGCCGTTCCGCTGGATGAAACGCCCTGCCACACCGACCCTGCACCCCTGCGAGGTGGTCAGAAAACCCTGCGAAAGTTCGTTCTGGTGGGTGTGGATAGAGCCGCCGCACAGCGTGAAGAGAATTTCTTCCAGCTGCAGCGATGTCAGTGTGACCCTGCACAGCGCAGATGGGCACTCTGAAAAGCTGCTCAGCGGGCGCTGCTGCCCGCGAACTGTCAGACAGATGCTGCAGCCTGTCCTAAAACGAAGCTCGTGGATTTGCCCCGCCAGCCCCGGCGGAAGCCTTTCCAGCGGATGCGCCAGCCATGCAGGCAGAGCACGGATCGCGTGATAATACTTGTCCACATTTCATTCTCCTTCCTGCCGGTTCTGCTAGGAATATATGCGGCCGGGACAAAGATAGAACTGCACAAAAGAGCCCCTGCGGGTTCTTTTCCGCAGGGGCCTGAACTGTTTTTATGGTTTTGAGAATCAGACGTTGTCTTCCTGGATCATTGCCAGGAACTCCGCCTCGGTCAGCACTGGAACGCCCAATGTCTGTGCCTTGGTCAGCTTGGAACCGGCTGCTGTTCCTGCCACGACGTAAGCCGTCTTTTTGGAGACAGAGCCGCTAGCTTTTCCGCCGTTTTTCACAATCAGGGCTTCCGCTTCATTGCGGGAAAGGGTCTCCAGCGTACCGGTGACAACAAGCGTTTTTCCGGCCAGTTTGTCGCCCTTCGGTTCACCCTTCCACTGCATGTTCAGTCCCGCGTCAGCGAGACGATGCACAAGGTCGGTGGTGCCTTCTTTGGCGAAGAACTCTACGACGCTTTGGGCCATCACGCCGCCAAAGCCGTCAATCTCACTGATCTGCTCTGCCGTTGCTTCCCGGATGGCCTGCAGCGTACCGAAATGTTCCGCCAGAAGCGCCGCAGCTTTATCGCCGATGTTCCGGATGCCAAAGCCGAACAGAAGCTTGTCCAGATTGTTCTGTTTGGAGGCTTCGATCGCATTCAGCAGGTTGTCTGCGCTCTTCTCTTTGAATTTGTCCAGCGTCAGCAGCTGCTCACGGGTCAGGGTGTAGATATCCGCTGCCGAGTGCACCATTTCCTTTTCCACCAGCTGCGTCGCCACTGCTGTGCCGAGGCCGTCAATATCCATGGCATCGCGGGATGCGAAATGAATGATGTTGCGCAGAGACTGGGCCGGGCACTCCGGGTTGACGCAGCGCAGCGCAGCTTCGTCTTCCAGATGAACCACCGGTGCACCGCAGGACGGGCAGACCTTCGGCATTTCGTAGGGTTCAGCATCCTCTGCATGGTGCGTGACGCCGATGACTTCCGGAATGATATCTCCGGCTTTCCGCACCTGGATCGTGTCCCCGATGCGCAGACCGAACTGATGGATGAAATCTTCATTGTGCAGCGTTGCGCGTGCCACCGTTGTGCCCGCCAGGAACACCGGCTCAAAGCAGGCGGTCGGCGTCAGCACGCCAGTGCGGCCCACAGCGACCTCAATGCTGCGCAGGGTGGTTTCCTTGACTTCTGGCGGATACTTGAACGCGATGGCCCAGCGGGGAAACTTGTTGGTGGAGCCCATCAGGTCGCGCTGAGCAAAATCGTTGACCTTGATGACAGCGCCGTCCATGTCGAAATCCAGCTTCGCACGGTTCTGCCCGATCTGCTCGATCTCTGCGATGGCCTGCTCAATGTCGTGCACAACATGATAGCGCGGCGAGACCGGCAGCCCCAGGCTCTTGAGATAGTCCAGACTTTCCGAATGCTTTGTCAGGGTTTTGCCGCGGATCTGCTGCACATTGAAAACAAAGATGGAAAGGCCGCGGCTTCCGGTGATCTTCGCGTCCTTCTGGCGCAGAGAACCTGCGGCAGCGTTGCGCGGGTTCTTGAACGGGGCCGCACCCTGCAGTTCCTGTTCCGCGCACAGTTTCTGGAACGCTTCGTGCGGCATATACACTTCGCCGCGCACTTCCAGAAACTCCGGAGCATCCTTCAGCTTTTTTGGAATGCTGCGGATAGCACGCACATTGGCCGTGACATCTTCGCCCACAACACCATCGCCGCGGGTGGAGGCACGCACAAACTCGCCGTTTTCATATTCCAGGCTGCAGGAAAGGCCGTCGATCTTGATCTCTACCACATATTCCGGCTCGATTCCGGCCTCCCGCACACGGCGGTCGAAATCGCGCAGTTCATCAAACGAGAACGCATCCAGAAGGCTCTCCATTTTGACCGCATGGGTCACCTTCGGCAGTTTGCTGCTGGCCGTGCCTCCGACTTTCTGGGTCGGGGACGAAGCTGTGACAAGCTGCGGGAACTGCGCTTCCAGCGCTTTCAGTTCCCGGGTCAGCGCATCGTATTCAAAGTCTTCCAGCTCCGGGGCGTCCTGATCGTAGTATAGACGATTGTTTTTTTCAATGATCGCGCGGAGTTCTTCCACGCGTTTTTTTGCCTGTTCCAGTTCCAAGAAATCCACTCTCCTGATCTCTGATTTCGCCGATTACAGTATGCCCGGAAAATCCAGAGTCCTGGCACAGCACGGCTTTGCTGATAAGCAGTATACCACACTTCCGGCTCATTCGCAAAGATAGAACAAAATACAGTTCGTAAATTGCAGCGTTTTGCGAATGCGATATCGATACCACATCTCTCATATTTGTTGATTATGAGTCAACCGGCGCAGATACTTTCTGTTTAACTTTCTAAAATATATCGTAGGCACAATGCATTTTCATTATGTTCCACCAATTTCAAGAGAAATTCTATTTTGCCCTATTTAAGTATTTCCTTGATCACGCATTTCAAGCTTCCGTTTCTACTTCCTGCTGTTTGTCCTCCTCCCTATCGGCGCGCAGGCACAAAAAATCCCGCGCTGCGGCAAAGCAAAGCGCAGCGCGGGAACGATGATAGCTCAGTAAAACTTAGCGGGCAACGGTATACTTGTGCAGGGTCTTACGCACTGCGCCGGGGCCTGCAAACAGTTCCTTGGCCATGGACTCGATTTTCTCGCCCAGACCAATGGCGTACAGCTCCACACCGAACACGTCAACGCGGCTGTACAGCTGCTTCAGGCAGCTGTAGTCCTGCTCGCCTTCCTTGACTTCCAGCGGAGCCACGATAGCCTGCAGCTCAGCCAACAGCGGGTCAGTGGAGGGCTCAAAAGCCTGACCGTTGTCGTCGATACCCTTCAGATAGCGGGCATAGCCTGCCAGCACCAGCGGGATCAGAACCAGGTTGCTCTTATCCAGGCCGCGTGCCTCGTAAGCCTTGATGGTCTCGCCGAAGCGGATAGCCAGCTTCTGGGAGGTATCGGTTGCGATACGCTGGGGAGCATCGGGCATGAAGGGGTTGGGCAGACGGCGGTTGATGACAGCACCGATGAACTCATAGGGGTTCAGAACGCCCGGATCAACCACCACGGGCATAGCCTCGATGTAGCCGATCTTCTGGATGAAGGCGCGCAGGTCTTCATCGGCCATTTCGGCAGAGATCAGGTCGTAGCCCAGCATGCAGCCGTAGATGGACATAGCGGTGTGCAGGGGGTTCAGGCAGGTGCAGACCTTCATCTTCTCGATCTTGTCCA
>CAVKKE010000147.1:0-7069 GCA_963656875.1 Barnesiella intestinihominis
AGGTTCCGGGTTTTGTGCATGATTTTTTCAGCGAGCCATTTTGCAACAGCCCCTTGTTTGCTTTTTCACGGGAGGGGCTGTGGAAGGGAACGGCATCTTTGATGGCAGGACGACGGGGAGCTGTCCACGCAAATGCAAACGGGTCGCGGTGCCCAGCATCTGCTTCGCTGCCGCTCGCATCCTGCTGACCGCTGCCCCAACAATAGCTCCTTGCATCGGCCACTGGCCGCAGTCGCTATTGTTGCAGGCCATTCCATCGCCCGCCCTATTGCCCTGCGGTCCACAGGGTCCCACCCCAGCGGATCATTTGCTTTGGAAACTCCCCCGCCGCCCTGCTGGTGAAATGCACCTTACACAACTCCCTCAGTCTGCTTTGCAGACGGCCCCCTCGGAGATGGGGTCCTTGGCAAAACCAGAAAGTTGTTGGTATTCCGTAGGGAACGGATTTATCCGTTCCGCAGGAAAAGATGCATCTATCGGGAAACAAGCGGAACGCATAAATGCGTTCCCTACAACAGAGCCGAAAAGTTTGCCTTTTCGCCAAAGGCTCCCTCACTGAGACAGACGCCCCGCGCCGGGGAGATGGCACAAAGTGCCAGAAGGGGAACGGCTGTCGAGCGAATGCGAGACGAAAGGAGTTTCATTCCGTGGGCGGACGGCTTTATCTGAAAAATTAAAGCTGTTCTCTGTACAGAAACAACTTTTGAGAGAAAATCCGCAAAAACAGACCGAAATGCAAATTTGTGAACAGAAAATGTCTGAAAACGCTTTCATTTCCGGGTCGTCTGTGCTATAATAACACCCTGTCCTTGTGTAAGAAACAGGAAACTGTGCGCAGCAGGCGCACAGAGGAAAGAGGAGTGTTATTATGAAAACCTTGAATAAGGCAGTTGCCCGCTACAACGGCATCAGCCTGATCGTTCGCATTCTGATCGGCCTGGTGGTCGGCGCTGTGCTGGCTCTGGTGGCCCCCGGTGCCGGCTGGGTGGGTGAATTCGGCAACCTGTTCGTCGGCGCTCTGAAGGGCATCGCCCCGGTGCTGGTGTTCGTCATCGTGGCAAGTGCTCTGGCGCAGGGCTCTTCCAAGCTGGACCGCCGCTTCGGCACGGTCATCTGGCTGTACATGCTCACCACCTTCCTGGCTGCGGCCATCGCCGTTATCACCAGCTTCATGTTCCCTGTCACCGTTGTGCTGGCCGACGCCGCACAGTCTGACGTGGTGCCGCAGGGCCTTGGCGAAGTCATGGGCACCCTGCTCACCAACTTCGTGGCCAACCCCGTTAGCGCAATCATGAGCGGCAACTACATCGGCATCCTGTTCTGGGCCTGCATGTTCGGCGTCGCTATGAAGAAGATCGGCTCCGAGAGCACCAAGACCTTTATGGCAAACACTGCCGACGCTGTGTCCCAGATCGTGCGCTGGATCATCAACCTGGCACCCTTCGGCATCATGGGTCTGGTCTACACCAATGTTTCCGGCAACGGCCTGGCCATCTTCACCCAGTACGGCAAGCTGCTGGCCCTGCTGGTGGGCACCATGCTGTTCATGGCTCTGATCGTCTCTCCCTTCATCATGTTCATCTACCTGGGCTGCAATCCCTATCCGCTGGTGTTCCGCTGCCTGCGTGAGTCCGGCCTGACCGCCTTCTTCACCCGCAGCTCCGCCGCCAACATCCCCGTGAACATGGCTCTGTGCGAAAAGCTGGGTCTGGACAAGGATATGTACTCTGTGTCCATTCCTCTGGGCGCTACCATCAACATGGACGGTGCCGCCATCACCATCACCATTATGACTCTGGCCGCTGCCAACACGCTGGGCATTCAGGTGTCTCTGCCTGCAGCCATCGTGCTGAGCGCCATGAGCGCTCTGGGTGCCTGCGGCGCTTCCGGCGTGGCCGGCGGCTCTCTGCTGCTGATCCCCATGGCATGCTCGCTGTTCGGCATCTCCAATGATGTCGCCATGCAGATGGTCGGCGTCGGCTTCATCATCGGCGTGGTGCAGGATTCTGTTGAGACTGCTCTGAACTCTGCCGGCGACGTGGAGTTCGCTGCCACCGCCGAGTATCATCAGTGGCGCAAGGAGGGCAAGCCCCTGCCTGAGTTCCTGACCGGAAAGAAGAACTAAACCAGGTTTGATAAAGGCAGAAAAAGCCGAGGAATGTTCCTCGGCTTTTTCTTATGCTGTGGGATATCTGTCAGGCAGAGTGTGTGTTGTGACCGGAGTCAGAAAACTTTTTTGCATGATTCAAAGCCACAATATAAATTATGTCATACACAAAGCAGATGATGCCTGTGACGGTGATGAACCAGTTGCCCTCGATCGTGCCGAAGATAGTTGGAGTCAGTGTGCCAATGCACTTGCAGACTGCAATGGTCATGCTCTGACCCTTATCGGACTTCCGTTCTTTCAGCATGGAGAGGTAGAGCAGGCTCATTGCGATATTTTGCAGATAGGCGGCATACTTCTCGCCCTCTACGCTGCCGAACCAGTAGAAGAACAGAAGCTGGAGCACCAGACAGGCCGCAAATGCCAGCAGGCTCCACGGCACAAAGAACTTACGCTCAGTTTCCGTGCGGCACTCGGACTTTCCAAACTTGAAGTAGGTGTAGACGATCACACAGTCCAGAACAAACCAGCAGGCGTTGGCAATGGCCTGTGCGCCGATGCTCTGCCGGACAAAAATATCGGTAAAGGCGTACAAGCCCTCCCATACGATATTCAACCCCAGTGCAAACAGCGGCATGGCGCAGGTTTTCTGCTTGAAACCGATGCGGATGCTCTCAACGTAGACAATAGACCAGCAGATACCGCTGATGATGATTAAAATATTTATCAGGGTACTCATGCGTCCTTATCCTTTCCTGCACTCTGCCCAAACCTGCTCCATCCACGCGGCATAATCGCCTTTTTTGAACACGCCGCTGTCAAACGGATGCTTGATCGTTGCCCCGTGGCAGATTTGTTTCAGATGCTTCATCGTCCAGTTGATGCCGCTCATACCGTAGGTAGCAAAGGGAATGACTGTTTTGCCTGTCAGGTCGCACTTTTCAACGAAGTCCGCTACAAAACGTGGAACATCCTGCGCCCAGACCGGGTAGCCCAGCAGAACCACATCGTAGCCGTCTAAATCGGGGAGCGGTGTCACAAAGGCAGGCGGAACCGGGTTCTTCTTTTCCTTGGTGACGCGCAGGCAGGCGGAAATATAGTTTCCGTAGGCTTCCTCCGGCACGATTTTAATAGCTTCACAGTTCAAATCCTGCTTTGCCTGCAATGCGATTTTCTCCGTGTTGCCCGAACGAGAGTAGTAAATAATGATCGGTTTCATGTTCCGGCTCCTTTCCCTGCCTGTGCTTATTTGGTTTCCATGTGGGCACGGTAATCCATGCCCATGTAGACAAATTCGTAAATCATATCTCCCTCACGGGTAACGGTCTTTCCGTTTTCATCTGTGTACTTCATTTTACCGTGGGCAAAGTTACGAGTGGTGCTGGGATGCAGGTCTTTCAATTCCAGAACTTTGAGAAGCAGCTTCGGCATCTGTGCGCCAGCATCCCGGCTTTCCAGCTCATACTGCTGCTGGATGGTGTAGACCAGCTTGCGCTTGCCCTGTGTCAGCGTGTACTCCACCTCTTTGGGGTATTTCTTCCCGGTCAGCTTTTCCGTATACTCGCTTACGATGCGGCATTTGGGCGTGGTGAGCTGCTCTAACAAAAGGTTTCCGTCCTTATCTTCAAGGAAGAACATCGGCATCCGGGTGTAACCGAACTTCTTCTGGGTGCAGATATCAAAGGTGAGCATTGAGTAATCGCCAAAGTCCTGTCGACCCCAGATCCAGTGATACCAAGTCTTGTTGTGCGCCACATTGCCCCACTGGTGGTCGTGGTAGCCTGCGCCCGTGACCGCATGATGCTCACCGTTGTAGTAAAGGTCGCCGCTGACCGTGCCACGCGGAACCGCACACAGCCATGTGAAGTAGCCGCCATCGTCAAAGGCAAAGCCGCCTGCACCGGGTCTCCACGGTTTCGCAAGGCTGGTCAGCGTCAGGTCACAGCCAACATCCGAAGCCGCTCCCTGTCCGCCTGCACCGTCTGTTCCGCAGACACCGCCCGTGGGTGCAACATGAATCTTGTACTCCTTAAAATCGCCATAAATGCTGTGAGGGCCGAACTTCACATCGCAGCATTCTTTGCCAAAGTGCGCATCGGCGGCGGTCAGCACCACATTGTCCTTGTACTCCTTGCCATCCGGCGAGGTGATCTTCAGCACCACAGAGGGAATCGTGCCATCCTTTCCGATGGTCTTATTATCCTTGGTGTTGAAGTGGATAACAGCCTTGGAGCCATCGTCCAGAATCATATCGAAGTACCACCACTCGTAGACACCGGCACGGTCATCATCGCGCTTGCCGTCCTCCCATACTTCGATTTCGCCCTTCTTCGTTCCCATGCGGATATAATCTTCTTCGCGGTCCATGACACGCACATTGACCTGTTTCATTGTGCAGCTTCCTTTCATTGCTCGTGTGAAATGGCGAATTCAATCGCCCCTTGACTTTTCGACGGCAAAAGCATATCATACACCTGTCGAAAGAACAACAACTCGTTTTGCTCGATTTGCCGTTATTTCAACAGGTGAACAGCAAAGTGTTGAAATAAGAAAAAAGTTCACAAAAGGAGCTTCCATGCCGAAAGAAGAATTGAAAAGCCCACAGCGGCGCACCCTGACAAAACGCCTGATCCGGGAAGCCATGCTGGAACTGTTAAAGACTAAAAGCATCCAGAAAATTTCCGTCCGGGAACTCTGCGATGCCGCAGGCATCAACCGTACGACTTTTTATAACCATTACGATGGCACTTATGAAGTGTTGGCCGAAATCGAGGAGCATTTTCTGGCACAGCTTTCCACTGCCGACACCATTTTCAACGGCGAGGATGGATTGGAGCGGCACATTGAAGCACTCTGCCAGAAATTGAAACAGAACGCCGACACCGCCTTGCTTCTGCTCGCCAACAATGCTGACCCCGATTTTTCTTCCAAGCTGCTGAAAACGCAGGGGTGCAGCGAGATTTGGCAGAAAGCGGGCAGTGCCTACTCGGAAGAAGAAGCCGAACTCCTGACAAAATTCGTGAGCGGTGGAGCCTATGCGATGGTATGCGGCTGGTTGGAAAGTGGCTGCCGCCAATCACCAAAACAGGTGGCTGCGCTCTTAACGGCTGTAATTCAGAACGGAATCAAGCTGAACATTTGAAAATACAGGATACGAAAAAAGTCCTGCGACCAATTCCGAAATGGAATGGACGCAGGGCTTGAGTTTTTAATAGCGGTGTCAGCCGTGACGGAGAGGGTTTAGTCGATGAACTTTGCCTTCTGCAGAGCCACCAGGATCAGCGGGATCAGGATCAGCTGTGCAATAATGCTTGGCACGGCGGTGAGCAGTGCACCGGACAGGAATGCGCTGAACGGGAAGCTGGAACCGGTCAGGCCGGCCAGCACGAAGCGCACTGCGCCCCACACCAGACGGCCTGCCACCATGGCGGAGATCAGCACGGCGTACATTTTGGGCAGGGTGTGCTCCACCTTGCGCCAGAGGATGCCGGACACAAGGCCATAGGTGGCCAGCTCAAAAGCCATGGAGATGGCGATGGGGAACATCGGCGGCATGCCGAACAGCACCGAGCGCAGCAGCGGGGCGATAAAGCCCACGGCCAGCCCCCAGGGCCCGCCCAGAACAAAGCCGCACAGCAGAATGGGAAAATGCATCGGGCACAGCATGTTGCCCACCTGCGGCACATGGCCGGTCACCATGGGCAGCACGAATGCCAGCGCAAGGAACAGGGCCGCAAGCACGATGCTGCGGGTGGTGGAATTGGTTTTGGTTTTCATGAAAGCTTTCCTCCTTTGCCAAAGAAAAAGAGGCCTGCCTCTGGTGTTCGCACCAAAAGCAGACCCCTTCGTGGCATCTGTGAAATAAACTGGAAAATTTGGACAAAAATGTCCACGAGATAGAGAAAACGAACTTCTGCCCGTCTGCCCGGCTTCATGCCGGATTTTATAAAAATTATAACAGAGTGTCCAAGGTGCTGTCAAGACGCGGCAAAAAGCCTGCAATTTGACCAAAAAGCGGCAAATTTCCACGGATATTTCCCCGCGTGTGTACATTTTGCATGAAGAAGCTTGACCTTTCTGCACAGAATAGCTAATATAAACTTGAAAAAGAGCGCGCTGCGGGCGGGCATCTGCTCCGGCGCTGACGAAAGGCTTTTTTGAACGCTTGCAAATCTGAGGTTCATACGGGAGGACCATCATGACAAATGCAGAAAAACTCACCCTGGCCAAGCACGCCTGCCACATCCGCATGGGCGTGATCGAGGGCACGCACAGTGCAAAGTGCGGCCATCCGGGCGGCAGTCTGGACATTGCCGAACTGCTGAGCTACCTCTATTTCGTGGAAATGAACATTGACCCGAAGGACCAGAAGAAGGCCGACCGCGACCGTCTGGTGCTGTCCAAGGGCCATGCCGCTCCGGCGCTGTATGCAGCGCTGGCAGAGCGCGGCTACTTCCCGGTGGAAGACCTCAAGACCCTGCGCAAGATCGGCAGCTATCTGCAGGGCCACCCCAACATGAACGAGACTCCGGGCGTGGACATGTCCACCGGCAGTCTGGGTCAGGGCATTTCTGCCGCCTGCGGCATGGCGTTGGGCGCAAAGCACGCCGGTAAGCCCATCAATGTGTTTGCCATCGTGGGCGACGGCGAGGTGGAAGAGGGCGAGTGCTGGGAAGCTTTCATGTTTGCCGCACACTACAAGCTCTCCAATCTCTGCGTCTTCCTGGACCGCAATCGCCTGCAGATCGACGGCTCCACCGAGACCGTCATGAGCAGCGAGCCGCTGGAAGAGAAGATGAAAGCCTTCAACTTCAACGTGCTGACCATTGACGGCCACGACTACGACCAGATCGAAGCAGCCGTCAAGGCATTCCACGCTGAGACCGAAAAGCCCACCTGCATCATCATGGACACCACCAAGGGCAAGGGCGTTTCTTATATGACCAACTCCGTGGACTGGCA
>CAVKKE010000148.1:0-7056 GCA_963656875.1 Barnesiella intestinihominis
ATGATCGTTTCCGAACTGTCCACCCAAATCAATGACCTGCTTCGCCCGATGGGTATCACCCTCAATATGAGCGCCTACAGCATTCTGCAGCAATGCATCGAGCTGACTTGCGAGCAGGAAGACCGCCTGCGGGCTGTGGAAAAGGAAATCTACACGCCCATTGCAGAGCAACGGAATTGCGAGCCGAAAGCAATTCAGAGTGCTATCCGCAGGGCGGCGAAAAGTGCATGGCTTACAAATCCAGATTATGTGCAGCGGCTGGCGGGCTATCCGCTGACCGGATGCCCCGGCGCAGTGCAGTTCGTGGAGATGCTGTATAATGCGGTGGTGAGAATGAATCTAAATAGTATAGTGAAATCAAGATAAAAAATCAAAGTGAGGTAAAAAATGAGGTAAAAGACAAACGAAAAGCGCCGATTCTTGACGAACCGACGCATGTTATTTATGGAGCGGGCAATGGGAATCGAACCCACCTCCTCAGCTTGGAAGGCTGATATACTAGCCGATGTACGATGCCCGCATTTACGAACGATATTATAGCATGTTCCGGCGCAAATGTCCAGCACAATTTTTCTGAACGGTGAAACTGCGGTAAAAGATATCTTGGAATACTTTGCTTTTGGCATGTGGTCTGATACAATGGAACAGAATGGGGGAGAAGAAATGAAACCGGAAGTGCAGGAAATACAGAAACAGCTGTTTGCATTGCAGGACAAAGGCTATCAGGCGTTCCACAGCAAACTGATGCCCACCATCCCGGCGGAAAAAGTCATCGGCGTGCGGACGCCCGTCCTGCGAAAACTGGCAAAGCGGCTGGCAGGCACGCCGCAGGCGGAGGTGTTTCTGCGCAGTCTGCCCCATGAATATTACGAAGAAAACAATCTTCATGCATTTCTGCTGGAAGCCATCCGGGACTATGATACGGCACTGGCGGAAACAGAAAAATTTCGTCCGTACATCGACAATTGGGCCACCTGTGACTGCTTCTGCCCGAAGGCGTTTGCGAAGCATAAAGCGGAGCTGCTGGAGCCCATCCGCCGCTGGCTTGATTCGGGCGAGGTGTACACCATGCGTTATGCCATGGAGATGCTGATGCGCTATTATCTGGACGAAGAGTTCCGGCCGGAGTATCCTGCGTGGGTGGCAGGGGTGCACAGCGGGGAATATTACCTCAACATGATGCGGGCATGGTACTTTGCCACGGCGCTGGCCAAGCAGCCGGAAGCGGCCCTGCCATGGCTGACGGAACGGCGGCTGGATGTGTGGACCCACAACAAAACCATTCAGAAAGCGGTGGAAAGCTACCGCATTCCGGACGAAATGAAGCAGCAGCTGCGGGCACTGCGCATCCGTTCATAAAACCTTCCGAAATTTCTGCGCAGATTTCCTGTTTACTTTATGCGTGTTTTATTGTAAAATAAGCTATAGTAAAAATGCCGGGGTATGCCCCGACGGAAGATAAAAACAGGTGGTGTTTGGATTATGGCATTGAAATATCAGCGTATTCTGCTCAAGATCAGCGGCGAGGCTCTCGGCGGTGAGAAGGGTATGGGTTTTGATGAGCCCACCATGGACGCGATCTGCGGCGGCGTCAAGAAGGCTCACGATCTGGGCGTTCAGATCGGCATCGTGGTCGGCGGCGGCAACTTCTGGCGCGGCCGTTCCAGCGGCAAGATGGAGCGCACCCTGGCCGACAAGATCGGTATGCTGGCAACTGTGATGAATGCTCTGGCCGTCTCTGACAAGCTGGAGCAGCTGGGCGTGCCCACTGAGGTGTTCACCTCCATCACCATGCCGCAGGTAGCACAGCCTTTCACCCGCAAGGATGCTCTGCGCGCCATGGATGAAGGCAAGATCGCTGTCTTTGGCGGCGGCACCGGCAATCCCTTCTTCTCCACCGATACGGCTACTGCTCTGCGCGCTGTTGAGGTGAGTGCCGACGTGATGTTCAAGGCCACCATGGTGGACGGCGTCTACGACAAGGACCCCCACAAGTATTCCGATGCAAAGAAGTACGACACCCTCACCTTCACCAAGGTGCTGGAAGATCAGCTGGCCGTCATGGACGGCACCGCCGCCACTCTGTGCCGCGACAACAAACTGCCCATCCTTGTGTTCGACCTGGCAGATCCGGACAACATTGCCCGTGCCGTGCAGGGCGAGAACGTGGGCACGCTGGTCTACGAAGGCTGAAAAACTGCATACAATAAGGCGGCGGGCGGACTGCCGTGCGGCCTTGAAAACATATTATAAAAGGAACAGGAGACTACCACAATGAGCAGCAACACCAAGGTTTACGAAGACAAGATGAAGAGCTCCGTTGAGCATCTGGGCCGCGAACTGGCCGCCGTGCGCGCAGGCCGCGCAAACCCCGCTGTGCTGGACAAAGTCACCGTGGACTACTACGGCGCACCCACTCCCATCCAGCAGGTGGCTTCCGTGGCTGTCAGCGAAGCCCGCACCCTGACTATCACCCCCTGGGACCGCACCCTGCTGCGCGCCATCAGCAAGGCCATCATGGCCAGTGATGTGGGCATCAACCCCATCGATGACGGCCAGACCATCCGCCTGAACTTCCCGGCTCCCACCGAGGAGCGCCGCAAGCAGCTGGCAAAGGAAGTTTCCAAGCTGGGCGAGGACGCCAAGGTGGCTGTGCGCAACATCCGCCGCGAGGCTATGGACAAGGCCAAGGCCATGAAGAAGGCCGGCGAGCTGACCGAGGACAGCCAGAAGACCATGGAAGAGGATGTTCAGAAGCTGACCGATAAGTATATCAAGAACATTGACGCCGCTGTGGAAGAAAAGCAGAAGGAGATCATGTCCGTCTGATCGGCTGCGTAAAACAGAAATAGGACGCAAGGTGCCGTGCGCTGGTGGAGGAGTTGCTTTCATATGGTGCGCGGCACTTTTGTTGAGGGGGCAACATCTGCTGCCGGGAGGAAACAATGGCTCACCCGAAGGAATTTGCCGAGGGTCTTTCCATCGGCATCATCATGGACGGCAACGGCCGCTGGGCAAAGAACCGCGGCCTGCCCCGCACCGCTGGCCACAAAAGAGGTGCAGAGGTGTTCAGCGACATTGCAAATTACTGCGATGAGCTGGGCGTTTCGTCGGTGTACTTCTATGCATTCTCCACCGAGAACTGGAAGCGCCCGCTGGAAGAGGTCAACGCCATCATGCGGCTGTTTGGCGAATACCTGCTCAAGGGCTTTGATTATAAGAACCGCAACATCCGCATCAAATTCATGGGCGACCGCACGGTTCTGGACCCGAAGCTGCAGGAACTGATGAATAAGCTGGAAAATGACTCCTCGGTCAAGACCGGCATGACCCTGAACATCGCCATCAACTATGGCGGACGGCCGGAAATCGTCCGGGCCGCGCAGACTCTGGCCGCAAAGGCTGCGGCCGGGGAGCTGAAGCCCGAGGACATCACCGAGCAGATGCTCAGCGATGCCATGTACACCGAGGGCCAGAAAGACCCGGACTTCATCCTGCGCCCCAGCGGAGAAAAGCGCCTGTCCAACTTCATGCTGTGGCAGGCTGCTTATTCTGAGCTGGTGGAAATGGACGTTCTGTGGCCGGATTTTACCCGGGACGACCTGGACGCCGCCATTGAGGAATTCAATCACCGTTCCCGCCGGTTTGGCGGATTGTAATCACCCATCATCCCTGCACACGGTGCGGGGGCCGGAATGCCCGATTGTTCCTCGGGCTGCGGGCCGCTGAAAGAGGGGTGTGCCCTCCGGAAGAGCAAAGGAGAACAAGATCTATGAAAACACGAGTTATCACTGCTGTTGTGGGCATCATCGTCCTGATCGGTGTCATGTTCACATTCAACACCATCATCTTCAATCTGGTCGTCGCAGCCATCACCCTGATCGCGATCCACGAGATCTACAACGCGCTGGGCTTTGAAAAGAAGGACTGGCTTATGTATGCGGTTCTTGTGCCCTATACATTGCTGGTCATGACCTCCAACTATCAGGTCATGCGGGCGCTGGTCATGCCGGTGTCCTTTGTGCTGGTCACCTTCTATGCTATTTATCTGGTGGTGCGCAACGGCACCATCAGCTATCAGAAAGCCAGCGGCCTTCTGATGTTTTCGGGCATCGTGATCTTCTGCTTCTACTCCTTCATCCGGCTCAAGGAGCTGCTGCCGGTGGAGCAGTTCGGCTATGATGCCGTGTTCTTCATTCTGCTGATCCTCTGCTTTGCCTGGGGCGGTGATACCTGTGCCTACTTTGCGGGCCGCGCCTTCGGCAAACACAAGCTTTGCCCGGTGGTCAGCCCCAAAAAGACCGTGGAGGGTGCTATCGGCGGCGTCATTGGTACGATGGTGTTTGGTGTCATCATCACGCTGGTGTATTCGGTGGCGGCTGACCGCATGGAAGCTTTCACCCGTTCCAACATCGGTGTGTCGATGTATGTCATCATTGCCCTGCTGGGCTGTGTGGCGGCGGTGCTGGGCATCTACGGCGACCTGTTTGCCAGCGTGGTCAAGCGCCAGTGCGGCATCAAGGACTATGGCACCATCTTCCCGGGGCACGGCGGCATTCTGGACCGCTTTGACAGCGTGATGTTCATTGCGCCCTTCGTGACCATGATTATCACCGCAGTGTTCTACTATTAAAAGGGGGAGCATGTGATGTCGAAAAAAATCACACTGCTGGGTTCCACCGGTTCCATCGGCACCCAGAGTCTGGATGTGATCCGCGCACAGGGCTATGAGGTGTTCGGCCTGTCGGCCCACAGCCATGTGGATAAAATCTTGGAGCAGATCAAGGAATTCCATCCGAAGTACGTCTGCATGACTGACCCGACGGCAGCGGAAAAGCTTTCTGCTGAGCTGGCAGGCTGTGCTGATGCACCTAAGCTGCTCACCGGCCCCGAGGGCCTGAAAGAGCTTGCCGCACTGGACGGCCCCGATGTGGTGCTGAACAGCGTGGTGGGCATTGCCGGTCTGGGAGCCAGCCTGTGCGCCATTGAAAGCGGCCATGATCTGGCCCTTGCAAACAAGGAAAGCCTTGTCACCGGCGGTCATCTGGTGACGCAGGCTGTGGCAAAGCACGGCGTGAAGCTGCTGCCTGTGGACAGTGAGCACTCGGCCATTTTCCAGTGCCTGCAGGATAAGGAAAGCGCCCCCAGCCTGACCAAAATTCTACTGACGGCTTCCGGCGGCCCCTTCTTCGGCATGAAGACCGAAGAGCTGCGCGGCAAGACCAAAGCTGATGCCCTCAAGCACCCCAACTGGAACATGGGCGCAAAGATCACCATTGACTCTGCCACCCTGATGAACAAGGGCCTGGAGCTGATCGAGGCTGTCTGGCTGTTCGGCCTGCCCCCGGAGAAGATCCAGATCGTGGTGCAGCGCCAGAGCATCGTCCACTCGGCGGTGCAGTTCAGCGACAATTCGGTCATTGCACAGCTGGGCGTGCCGGATATGCGCATCCCCATCCAGTACGCGCTGACCTATCCCAAGCGCGTGCCGGGTGTGGTGCCGGAACTGGATTTTGCTGCCCTGAAGGTGCTCACCTTCGATGTGGCGGACGATGAGACGTTCCGTTGCCTTGCTGCCTGCAAAAAGGCCATCAAGAAGGGCGGGCTTGGCCCATGCGCCGCCAATGGTGCCAACGAAGAAGCCGTCAAGCTCTTCCTTGAGGATAAGATCGGCTTCCTCGATATTGGCCGTCTGGTGGAAGCTGTTGTAGACAGCGACAGCTTTGGCGGTGACTATACCCTCAGCGATGTCTACGAGTGCGACCGCATGGCACGCGAATTTGTGCGGGCACATCTTTGATTTTTAGGAGACGCAATGTCAGTTTTTATCACCCTGATCGCAGCGCTGATCGTTTTCAGCGCGGTGATCGCCATCCATGAATTCGGGCACTTTGCCGTGGCAAAGCTCTGCGGCATTCAGGTCAACGAGTTTTCCATCGGTATGGGCCCGGTCTTGTGGAAGAAGATCCATAAGGGCACGCAGTACAGCCTGCGTGCTTTGCCTGTGGGCGGCTTTGTGGCGCTGGAAGGGGAAGAGAGCCCCGAGAGCCAGCAGGCCGAGGATGCCCGTGACCAGCGGGAAACGGAAGAACCGGAGAATCCGGTGCCGGAAGACCAGCGCACAGGCATCCCTTTGAATGATGCCCCGGTGTGGCAGCGGGCGCTGGTCATGGCGGCAGGAGCGTTCATGAACTTTGTGCTGGGCTTTGTGGTGCTGGTCATTCTGGTGGCCGCGCAGGACGGAGCCGTCACCAGCAAGACCATCTACTCCATCGAGGACGGTGCCCTCTGCGGCCAGACCGGCCTGCAGGCAGGGGATGAGATCATTGCGGTGAATGGCCGGCGCTGCTTCGTGGCCAACGACATCATCTATGAACTGGTGCGCACCGAACAGTACCGCGCGGATTTTACCGTGAAGCGGGACGGCCAGAAGGTCAATCTGCCGGATGTGCAGTTCGACACCTGGCAGGATGACGACGGCCAGACCCACATGAGCCTGGGCTTTGTGGTGTACGGCATCAAAAAAACACCGCTCAACGTGCTGAAGGAAGCCTGGAACAGCACCCTTTATTATGGGCGCATCGTGTTCACTTCGCTGGCCGACCTGCTGTGCGGGCGGGAGAGCATCAACAACCTCTCCGGCCCAGTGGGCATCGTGACGGCCATCGGTCAGGCGGCAAGCTATGGCTGGCAGGATCTGTTCGAGCTGCTGGCACTGATCACCATCAATCTGGGTGTGTTCAATCTGCTGCCGTTCCCGGCGCTGGACGGTGGCAAGGTGGTGTTTCTGATCATCGAGGGCGTCACCGGCCATGCTGTGCCGGAAAAGCTGCAGGGTGCACTGACAGTCGGCGCGTTTGCCCTGCTGTTCGGCCTGATGATCTTTGCAACGTATAATGATATTATCCGGCTTGTGACCGGTGCAGTGTAACAGAAAGGGGAATCTTATGCGGCAGTTGAAACGGGAAGTAAAGATCGGCAATGTGACCATTGGCGGCAAGAACCCCATTGCGGTGCAGACCATGCTGAATGTGCCGGTGGAGGACATTGAGGGCA
>CAVKKE010000149.1:0-7026 GCA_963656875.1 Barnesiella intestinihominis
TCCGAGGTGTTCAAGGTGGATTACTTCGACCGCAATGCCTACCTGGCCCAGAGCCCGCAGTTCTACAAGCAGATGGCCATGGCTGCCGGTTTTGAGCGCATCTTCGAGACCGGCCCCGTGTTCCGCGCCGAGAAGAGCTACACCAACAAGCACTCCACCGAGTTCTCCGGTTTTGACCTGGAGTTCAGCTACATCACTTCCTTCAAGGACGTGATGAAGATGGAAGAAGAACTGCTCACCGCTGGCCTGCAGGCTGTCAAGGACAACTACGGCGATCAGATCAAGGAGCTGTTCGGCCAGGAAGTCATTGTTCCCACCACGCCGTTCCCCGTAGTCAAGCTGGCTGACCTGTACAAGGGTCTGGAAGAAGAGTTCGGCTACACCGTGGATGAGAGCGAGAAGGGCGACCTGACCACTGAGGCCGAGCGCCTGAGCTACGAGTGGGTGAAGAAGCACTACGGCCACGAATTCCTGTTCATCACCGACTACTCCGCCGAGAAGCGTGCTTTCTACCACATGCGCGACGAGAACGGCGTGCCTCAGGGCTACGACCTGATCTGGCGCGGTGTCGAGATCACCACCGGCGCACAGCGTGAGCACCGCTATGACGTGCTGAAGAAGCAGGCTGAGGAAAAGGGTCTGGCTGAGGACGTCAAGTTTTATCTGGAGTTCTTCCAGTACGGCTGCCCGCCCCACGGCGGCTTCGGTCTGGGCATCGACCGCCTGACCATGCTGCTGTGCGGCCTGACCATCAAGAGTCCGAGAAGGGCGATCTGACCACCGAGGCTGAGCGCCTGAGCTACGAGTGGGTGAAGAAGCGTTACGGCCACGAGTTCCTGTTCATCACCGACTACTCCGCCGAGAAGCGTGCTTTCTACCACATGCGCGACGAGAACGGCGTGCCTCAGGGCTACGACCTGATCTGGCGCGGTGTCGAGATCACCACCGGCGCACAGCGTGAGCACCGCTATGACGTGCTGAAGAAGCAGGCTGAGGAAAAGGGTCTGGCTGAGGACGTCAAGTTTTATCTGGAGTTCTTCCAGTACGGCTGCCCGCCCCACGGCGGCTTCGGTCTGGGCATCGACCGCCTGACCATGCTGCTGTGCGGCCTGACCATCAAGGACGCAGAGTTCCTGTTCCGCGGCCCCAACCGCCTGACTCCGTGATTTTGATTTAAAATAGCCGACGCGTGCGCTTTGGCTATTTTCAGAGGAAAATTATTTTTAATTTGTAGCTCCGAAACGACTGCGGTCGTTTCGGAGCTACTTTTTCACAGAAGGAGCCCGGACGGTTCATGACATCTCTTTGATGAAGTTTGCCTTTACGACCTTTTTCGTGAAAAATGCAATTCCCGGCAGACCGCAGTCTGCCGGGAATTGCTCTATAATAAATAAAAATTCCGCTGATAATGTTCGGGTTGCGGCTCCCTGCATCTGCTTCGTGCCTTGGGCGGCACTCGCATCTTGCAGACCGCGGCCCCAACAGCTCCTCCCTGTTTCTGCCGCAGGTAGCGGTCGTCGCCGTTGCAGAGCGAATGCGGAGCCATTTCAAATCGTTCCGGTCATAATAAAACCCCTCCCCTCATACGATACAACAGCGGGCCGGCACATGTCCGGTGCACAGCGCAAGTGGGAAGGGGAGAGCAATTTGGCAAATCAGGAACAAACTGGCATCTGCCGCGAGATCGGCGCACGCACCGGCGGAGATATCTACATCGGCGTGGTGGGCCCGGTGCGCAGCGGAAAATCTACCTTTATTAAGCGGTTCATGGAGCAGCTGGTGCTGCCTGCCATGAACGGCCCGGCGGCGGCGCGGGAGCGCGCCCGGGACGAGCTGCCCCAGTCGGCGGCGGGGCGCACCATCATGACCACCGAGCCCAAGTTCATCCCGGAAGCGGCAGTGCCCCTGCAGCTGGACGGCGGCGGTGAATGCCGGGTGCGGCTCATCGACTGCGTGGGCTACATGGTGGACGGGGCCATGGGCCACGAGGAGGACGACAAGCCCCGCATGGTGAAAAGCCCGTGGTTCGACCACGAGGTGCCCTTCGATCTCGCCGCCGAGACCGGCACCCGCAAGGTGATCTGTGAGCACTCCACCATCGGCATCGTGGTGACGACGGACGGCTCGGTGAGCGACATCCCACGGGAGGGCTACGCCAAGACTGAAAAGCGCATCGTGGAAGAGCTGGATGCCCTCGGCAAACCCTACATCATCCTGCTCAACAGCACCCACCCGGACGCGCCCGAGACGCGCCAGCTGGCCGAGGGCATGGCCCGGGACTACGACCACACGGTTCTGCCGGTGAGCTGCGTTGATCTGGACGCCGCCGCACTGGGGGACATCCTGCGGCAGGTTCTGTTTGAGTTCCCGGTGCAGGAGCTGGACTTTGCTCTGCCGCGGTGGGTCACCATGCTGGAGAACGGCCACTGGCTGCAAGCGCAGGTGTATGACGCCGCCATGCAGCTGGCGGAAAAAGTCTCCCGCATGAAGGATGTCCCGGCGGGCACTGACGCCCCTGCGCTGGAATGCGACGCGGTGCAGCGGTCGTCCATCAGCGGCGTGGACCTTGCAAACGGCATCGTGCGCATCACGGTGGAGCTGAGACCGGAGATCTTCTATCAGGTGCTCAGCGAGCAGACCGGCCTTGCCATCGGGGACGAAGCGGGCCTGATGCCCTGCATCATGGAGTTGGCAAGGGCCAAGCGCGAGTACGAGAAGGTGCGCAGTGCGCTGGAACAGGTGGAAGCCACCGGCTACGGCATCGTGATGCCCTCGGTCAGCGAGCTGAAGCTGGAACAGCCCCAGATCGTCCGGCAGGGGGCTAGCTACGGCGTCCGGCTGGAAGCCTGCGCCCCGTCCATCCAGATGATGAAGACCACCATCCACACCGAGATCAGCCCCATCGTGGGCACTGAGAAGCAGAGCGAAGACCTCGCCCGCAGCCTGCTGGCCGGGTTTGAGGACGACCCGGAAAAGCTGTGGGAGTCCAACATCTTCGGCAAGAGCCTGCACGAGCTGGTGAACGAGGGGCTGCAGAACAAGCTGCTGCACATGCCGCAGGAAGCCCGCACCCGCCTGCAGGAGACGCTGGAGCGGGTCATCAATGAGGGCTGCACCGGGCTCATCTGCATTCTGATCTGATTTTTATTTAGAATGGCCTCCGTTTCACTCTGGCCAGAAATAGCGGAAATTTAATTATTATATTTGCGTTTTGGAAGTGTCTGCGGACACTTCCAAAACGCTTTTTCACGGGAAAGGCCCGAATTTCAAACTGCATTTTTCCTTACGACCCTTACAGTGAAAGCCAAAAGCCGGAAAAGTCCGCAGACTTTTCCGGCTTTTGAATATAAAAATAATTCCGCTGTTTATGGCCAAAGCGCACGCGGCGGCCATTCCAAATCGTCACTTTTCCTCTTCGGTCAGCTTGTTGATGAGCAGCTGATAGATCTCATTGCCCTTGAGGATGAACTGCTTTTTCACCAGCTCGGCGGTGAGCCGGTCCGGCGTGCCGAGGTCAAGGCAGAACAGCTCGCTGTCAAGGCCCTTCACCGTGCAGCGGACGGTGCAGTGTCCGTCCGCCTTTTCGGTGATGCTGGCGCTGTACTTGGCTTCCTTGCGCGCCCAGGTCTGGCAGCGCAGCACGGCGGCGACAGCCCGTTCCCGCACGCTGCGGGGCAGGTCATAGGCCAACTCCTGCGCCACCTTGCGGCCCTTTTCGGTGATGGAATAGCTGCCGCCCGACAGGGTGACCAGCTGCTGCTTTGTGATGTCGTCCAGGCAGGAGCCGATCTCAAAATAGTTGACCAGCGCTTCCTCCATCAGGGCGTTCTCGATCTCCTGCCGGGTAATGGGCCCGGCGTTCTTCACCAGATAACACAGCAGCAGCCGGATCTCGGTGCTGCTGGTCAGCCCGCCGGGGCGGACACCGGCGGTAAAAGCATCATTCGCGGCCATTGTTCCACACATCCCCCTTGTATTTCAACGTTGGAACTGTCTGCCCAGCAGACAGAAAAGGTGAATCCATGTTCCCTCTTAGTATAAAGGGTTTCACGCCGGATTGCAAGCCGCAGCGGCAAAATCCGTCTCGATCCGCTTGGAGCTCTCCGGGGTGGAGTAGACCCAGCGGTCGATATGGCCCTCGGTGATGAAATATTTCAGCTCGAAGCGGTGGCGCTGGTTCAGGCTGTGGTTCACGATCACAAGCTTGATCTTCATCTTTTCGGGCAGGATGTTTTTGATGTAGACGCTCACGGCCTGCCCGGGGGTGAGGTCGGCGCAGCTCTCGGCAAGGCCCGCGAGGTTGGGCGCGATCTCGATGAAGGTGCCGTATTCTTCCACGCTGCGCACGATGCCCACCACGGTCTCGCCCACGGTGAACCCGGCAGCGTTTTCTTCCCAGGTGCCCAGAAGTTCCCGGATGGTGAGCACGAACCGGCCCTGCACGTCCCGGCTGCGGATGGCGCACAAAATCTGCTGCCCCACGCTCACCCGGTCGGCAGGGGAGGAGATGCGGCTCACCGACATGCAGTCGATGGGCAGCAGAGCGCTGATGCCGCAGCCCACGTCGCAGAACGCACCAAAGGGCTCGATGTGGGTCACGGTGCAGGGCAGGATGTCGCCGGGCTGCAAAGCGTCCAGATAGTCCGCCTTGCACATCCGCTGGGCCTCGGCCCGGGAGAGCCGGTAGAAGGGCTGGCCGTTTTCATCGGTGTCCAGTGCATCGATCACAAAGCAGGTGGGGCGGCCCACACGGGTCAGCACAGCGATGTCCCGCACGGTACCGTTCTCGGCCCCGTCGGCGCACTGGACGAAGGGCATCACAGCCTTCACCCCGCCGATCTCGAACCGGAGCTGGCGCTGGGTGTCAAAGGCCAGCGCGGTGGCCTGCAGGATCTCGCGGCCTGCCATGGCGGCGCGGAGCTCGGCGGCAGTCAGGTGCGCAGCGGAGCGGTAGTTGCCTTCGGTACGATATGCTTGCATCATCTTTCATTCCTCTTTCTCTGTTGTTTTGGAGATTATTAAAACCTATGCATCCGCCCCGGCGGATATTTGCATTTTGTGCGGCTTTGCATTATACTATATCTGTATGTGCAGCGGCCCCGGCAGGCCGGGGCCGCTGCACACATCGCCCGCCGCTTTTTTGAAAAAGGGCAGGCAGAAGGGAGCGACAAACGCTTATGGATATCGCTGTGGGAGATACCATCCTCACCCGCAAGAAGCACCCCTGCGGAGCGTCCAGCTTCGAGGTGCTGCGTGTCGGCATGGATTTCAAGATCCGCTGCACCGGCTGCGGGCGCGAGGTGATGCTGCCGCGTGCCAAAATTGAAAAGAACATCAAAAAGGTGGTCAAACCCGGCGAGGTCTAGCCCGCCGCCGCACGCATTCAGGTTTTTGTGTAAGGAGAACTGCAGGATATGTCAAACCTGTTCACCCAAATGGATGCTGTGTGCCATCGCTTTGAGGAGCTTTCCGTCCGCCTGAACCAGCCCGGGACGGCAGCCGACCCGGCGCTGTTCCGGAAACTGATGCGGGAATATCACGACGCGGAGCCTGCCGTGCAGGCCTACCGGGCGTGGCAGACCGCGCAGGATCATCTGGCGCAGGCGAAAGCCCTGCTGGAAGAGCCGGGGGCTCTTGATCCGGACTTCAAGCAGATGATACAGCAGGAAATCAGCGAAAAAAGTCAAGATGTGGCAAAGCTGGAAAATAATCTCAAAATTTTGCTGCTGCCCAAGGATGTCAACGACGGCAAAAACGTCATCGTGGAAATCCGCGGCGGCGCAGGCGGCGAGGAAGCCGCTCTCTTTGCCCACAGCCTGCTGCGCATGTACACCATGTATGCGCAGAGCCGGGGATGGGCGCTGGAAATGCTCAACCTCAACGAGACGGAGCTTGGCGGCGTGAAGGAAGCCATCTTCTCGGTGGACGGTGCCGGAGCCTACAACCGCCTTAAATATGAGAGCGGCGTGCACCGGGTGCAGCGCGTGCCGGAAACGGAAACGCAGGGCCGCATCCACACCTCCACGGCCACCGTGGCGGTGATGCCGCAGGCAGAGGAAGTGGACTTTGCGCTGGACATGAAGGACCTGCGCATCGACACCTTCCGTTCCTCCGGCGCAGGCGGCCAGCACATCAACAAGACCTCCAGCGCCATCCGTGTGACACATCTCCCCACCGGCATGGTGGTAGAATGCCAGAACGAGCGCAGCCAGTTCCAGAACAAGGACAAGGCGCTGGAAATTCTGCGCAGCCGCCTGCTGGCCCAGAAACAGAAGGAGCAGCAGGACGCCATCAACGCCAGCCGTCAGGGCCAGGTGGGCACCGGCGACCGGAGCGAGAAAATACGCACCTACAATTTCCCGCAGGACCGCTGCACCGACCACCGCATCGGCCTGACCGTGCACAATCTTTCCAAGATCATGGACGGCAATCTGGACGAGGTGATCGACGCGCTGGCCACCCGGGAGCAGACCGAGAAGCTGCAAAGGCTCAATGAGCAGAGCTAAAACGAGCCTTCCCCGGCGCGGGGGAGTCTATCCCCGAGGGGGAAGCCTTGAAAACTTGAATGATAGAAAGAACGATGATTCGTATGAAAATGAAAACTGAAGTTTTGCCCGCATCGGATGCGGAAAGCATCGCCAAGGCGGCGAAGCTGCTGCAGGCCGGCGAGCTGGTGGCCCTGCCCACCGAGACGGTCTACGGCATTGCCGCAGACGCCCGCAACGGCGAGGCCGTGAAGAAGATCTTTGTGGCAAAGGGACGCCCGCAGGACAACCCCCTCATCGTCCACGTCACCGGCCCCGAGATGCTGCCGGGTCTGGTCAGTGAGGTGCCTGAGCGTGCCCAGCTGCTGATGGCAGCGTTCTGCCCCGGCCCGCTGACCATCATCATGCCTCGGGGCCCGGAAGTGGCGGCAGAGTGCTGCGCCGGTCTGGACACCGTGGGCATCCGGATGCCCAGCCACCCGGTGGCCCGCGCGGTCATTGAGCAGAGCGGCTGCGCCTTTGCGGCCCCCAGCGCCAACCT
>CAVKKE010000150.1:0-7001 GCA_963656875.1 Barnesiella intestinihominis
ACATCGGCCACCGCTTCCAGGGCCTGATCGAGGCCATGAGCGAAGCCATTGCCGAGACCGATGATGAGCTGATGGAGAAGTTCTTCGGCGGCGAGCCCTTCACCACCGAGGAAATCGTCGAAGGTATGCGCAAGGGCGTCAAGGACGGCCTCATCACCCCCGTGTTCTGCGGCAGCGCTGTCAACCAGCAGGCTCTGGATATGCTGCTGTTCAATATGCATAAGCTGCTGCCCAGCCCGGAGCACGAAGCCAGCACTCTGGCCGAAGACGCCAACGGCGAGCCCGTTGAGCTGCACTGCACCGAAGACGAGCCCACTGCTGCCTACGTCTTCAAGACCGTAGCAGACCCGTTCGTGGGCAAGCTGAGCTATCTGCGCGTCATCAGCGGCAAAGTGACCGCCGGTGAGCCTCTGACCAACGCCCGCACCGGCGATGTCGAGAAGATCTCGAAGCCGCTGACCGTTATCGGCAAGAAGCAGGTAGATTCGGACGGCATCATTGCCGGTGACATCGGCGCTGTGGCAAAACTGGTGAGTACCAAGACCGGCGACACCCTGTGCGACGCTGAGCGCGTGGTCAAACTGCCCGCACCCGTGTTCCCGCAGCCCAGCCTGTTCATGGCTGTCACTGTGGCCAAGAAGGGCGACGAGGGCAAGATCTCCAGTGCTCTGGCCCGCCTGATGGAAGAAGACCCCACCCTGAGCTATCAGAACAATGCCGAGACCCATCAGCAGGTCATCGGCGGCCTGGGCGAGCAGCACCTCGACGTGGTCAAGGCAAAGCTCAAGAACAAGTTCGGCGTGGAGATCGGTCTGGAAGCACCGCGCATTGCTTATCGCGAGTCCATCCGCAAGGCCTGCCAGAAGCAGGGCCGTCATAAGAAGCAGACCGGCGGCCACGGCCAGTTCGGCGATGTTGTCATCAATTTCGAGCCCTGCGACAGCGAGCAGGTCGTGTTCGAAGAGAAAGTGTTCGGCGGCAGCGTGCCCAAGAACTTCTTCCCGGCTGTTGAAAAGGGCGTCCGCCTTGCTGCCGAAAAGGGCGTGCTGGCCGGTTATCCCGTCGTGGGCCTGAAAGCCACCCTGCTGGACGGCAGCTACCACCCCGTGGACAGTTCCGAAATGGCCTTCATCATGGCCGCAAAGCTGGCTTACAAGGCCGCTATGCCCGAGGCCGGCCCGGTCATCCTTGAGCCCATCCACACCCTGAAAGCCCACGTTCCCAATGACAACACCGGCGACATCATGGGCGACGTCACCAAGCGCCGCGGCCGCGTGCTGGGCATGGAGCCCGACGAGGACGGCCTGCAGACCATCATTGCCGAAGTGCCGCTGGCTGAGCTGGCCAACTTCACCACCTTCATCCGTCAGACCACGCAGGGCCGCGGCTGGTTCATCACTGAATTTGCCCGCTATGAGATCCTGCCTGAGATGCTGGTGCCCGCCGTGGTCGACCAGGCCAAGAAACTGGGCAATCTGGACGAGAGTGCAGACGATTGATAAGGCTTCCCCCGAGGGGAAAGACTCTCCCCGGCCGGGGAGAGATGCCGCGCCAGCGGCAGAGTGGAGAACGGCTGTCACCGCAGGTGACTGATGAGGGGTAGCTATCTTCTGAACCCGTTCCAATAGAACGGAATCTGGACACTGCTTCCCCTCATCCGGCGCTGACGCGCCACCTTCCCCCGAGGGGGAAGGCTACCTAGACATTACCACAGGCCCCGTTGACACTTTTCCCTCTGTCAGCGGGGCTTTTTGCTGCGAAAAAAGCGCCCTTCCCAAAGCCTCGGGAAGGGCGCTTTCTGATGGTTCTTCCTGTCAATCACCCTGCAAAGGAAAAGTAGCCGTAGACACTTTCATGGTGATATGCAGGCTCTTTCAGCTGCTTATTTTTCGGGGGGGGGTACAGAGCTGGTGATCTCGCTGATGGCCGCCTGAATGTCCTTCACCGCCACAGGTTTTGCGATGTAGCCATTCATACCCACCTCTTTGCAGCGGTGACGGTCCGACGAGAAGGTGTTGGCCGTCAGGGCAAAAATCGGCACCGTGTGGTCCGGCCGGGCGCTGGAGCGGATGCACTTCGCAGCCTCGAGGCCGTCCATCACGGGCATCTGCATATCCATGAACACCGCGAAGTATTGGCCCGGGAAGGACGCTTCGAATTTTTCCACGCCCAGCTTTCCGTTTTCGGTCCAATCCACTTCCAGGCCGATGGTCTTCAGCAGCTCCATTGCAATCTCCGCGTTCAGGGTGTTGTCTTCCACCAGAAGCACTTCCCTGCCTGCAAACTTTTTCGCATCCAGCCTTTCCACTGCCGGGTGCAGCACAGCCTGCCGCTGTTCCTCCGAAGCAGGCGGCAGCGGCAGCTCCACCTCAAAGACAGAGCCCTCGCCCAGCTTGCTGCGCACGGTCAGCTTACCGTTCATCCGCTCGGTGAATTCCTTCACCACCGACATGCCAAGGCCCGTTCCCTCGGTCTTGGAGATGCGGCTGTCCTCAGCACGGAGATAGTCCTCGCCAATATGGCGCACGAACTCTTCGCTCATGCCGATGCCGTTGTCAGCGCAGGTGAAGCGGAAGCGGTCATTCGGCAGCGTCTCCAGACGCAGATCGATCCGGCCGCCTGCCTCGGTGTACTTGATGGCATTGGACACGATATTGATGATGATCTGACTCACGCGGCTGGCATCGCCCAGCACCACGTTCATGGGGGTGCGGATGTCGTGGCTCATCTTGGAGAAGAAGTTCTGCTTGGCCTCGTTGGCTTTCCGCGCTTCTTCCAGCGCATCGGCCAGTTCGGCTGCAGCCTGTTTCTGCTTCTGCGCGTTCATCGTAGACTGCAGATACAGTGCCAGGAACAGCACCGCTGCAAACAGAAGGATGACCACCGTGACGAACAGGCCCGGGTGGGTGTAAAGATAGCGGATCAGCGTTTCCTCAGCACCGGTGTCCACATTGTTCTGCACCACTTCGGCGCTGTACTGGCTGGCCACCTGGGTCAGGGTCTTGTCCCACAGGCTGTAGAACAGGTGGCTGTCCTGCGCATTGACGCCCATCTGCAGCTCCACATAAGCCCCGGCACGATGCTGGTGCGCAGCCGGTTCAGCGAGTCCTTCCGGGCCACCTGCTGGGCCGTGTAAGTCTTCAGCAGTGCACCATCCACCTTGCCGTTCAGCACAGCCTGCATACAGTCGTCCAGGCTGCTTTCCTCCACGAGTTCCGCCTCCGGCCACTTGGATTCTGCAACCTGCCGGGTGACGATGTTGTCCTGCAGGATCGCGATCTTTTTGGCCCGGCCCGTTGCGTCCGAGCGCTGCAGCATGGAAACGGTGGTGGACAGATAGGGATCGGTCAGCTTGTAAAGAACGCCTTGCTCGTCCTCATAATTGGAAACGGCATCCATCCAGATGTCGATATCTCCGGACGCCAGCGCATTTTCATATTCCTCTTTGTCAGCCACCGGAACGATCTCATAGTTCAGCCCCAGACGGTTGGCCGTCTCAATGAAAATATCAGCTGCAATGCCGTGCGCTTCGTCCCCGTCATACCAGGAATAAGGCGTCCCGTCCGGGTTCATCACCGCCCGGATCACAGCACCGCCTTGCCAATGTCCTGCATCATGTCATAGCCGTATCCATACCGCTGTCCGTCCTCATCCTGCATGTTGAAGCAGTCATAAGAATAAAAGGATACCCTATATTGCTTCGTTTCATATTTCGGCAGGGCCGCTGCAGAAGCGGTGCAGACAAACAGGGTCAGCTGCACCATAAGGCAGATGACCGCTGTCAGACGCTTGATTATTTATATAAGCTCCTTACAAATCACACAATGGTGAAAAATCTCTTCCTAAACAAACCGCCGTACAGCGCATCCTGAACGGGCAGAAGCGCACCTTCCGTCATCCGTCAGGTGAAAATAACTCATTATAATAATAGAGATTTCCCATGCATTCAACCATGGATTTATGTGACCTTCGAATGAATTTTTGCATCAGGATCACGAAACCCCGTCCAGTTGGACTGCAACCCGGAAAATCCCCTTCGGCACCGGGATTTTCCGCCTGGATGCCGGGCGCCTGCCCCTTCAAAAAACAAGGCTGTCGGCCCTTCCGCCGGAAATTGAGCCGCAAAACCCTTGACAAATCTTATCTCGTGTATATAATTATCTGCGGTAATTATCTTTGGCAATCTTTTTGAGAGAGGTATTCTATGACCGTTGAGCTGATCAAGCAGATGATGGACGCCTGCTATCTGGCAAAACGGGCACGCGATATGCTGCCCGCCCTGCCGGATGGCGTGATGCCCTCCTACATCCAATATCTGGACGCACTGCAGAAAATGGAAGCAAGAGGTATGCGGGTCAAGGTCTCCGACCTCAGCGATGAGCTGGGCCTGCCGCGGCCCGGCGTCACGCGGACAGTCAAGGAAATGGAAGCCAAAGGCTATCTGAAAAAGCAGCTGTCTGCCGAAGATGGCCGGGTGACCTATCTGTCTCTCACCGAAGCCGGAAAGCAGCTCTCCCGGAAATACGACAAGGATTATTTCCGGGAGCTCGCTCCTTTTTTGGAAAGCATTTCCGAAGAAGATGCAAAATGCATGGTTGCCACGATTGAAAAATTTTATCAGATCATGTATGAAAGGAGAGATTCTTTTGAAAAGTGACAAGTCAGATTTCACACAGGGCAGCATCCTGAAAAAGCTGGCCCTCTTCATGCTACCCATTCTGGGCGCACTGGTGCTTCAGGCTGCATACGGCGCAGTGGACCTGCTGGTGGTGGGCCATTTCGGCACCACATCCGGCCTTTCCGCCGTGTCCACCGGCAGCCAGGTGCTGAACCTTGTGACCTTTGTGGTCACCCAGTTTGCCATGGGCATCACCGTCCTCATCGCCCGATATCTGGGTGAAAAGCATCCCCAATACATCGGGCAGGTCATCGGCGGCGGCACTGTGGTGTTCGCGATGATGGCAGTGGTGCTGTTCGTGGTGCTGGTGGGCTTTGCACGGCCCGTCTCGGTGCTCATGCAGGCCCCGGCAGAAGCCGTGGGGCAAACCGCCAGCTACGTCCGCATCTGCGGCGCCGGCATCTTCTTCATTGTGGCATACAACGTGTTGTCCGCTATTTTCCGCGGTTTGGGTGACAGCAAATCGCCGCTGCTCTTCGTGCTGGTGGCCTGCATCGTGAACATCTTCGGCGACCTTGCTCTGGTGGCCGGGCTGCACATGGATGCCGCCGGTGCCGCCATTGCCACGGTGGCTGCGCAGGCCATCAGCGTGGTGTGCGCTGTGGTAATGCTGCTGAAAAAGCAGCGCTCTTTCAAGCTCTGCAGGGCCGATTTCCGTCTGAACCCTCAGTGCCGCAAGTTCCTCGGCATCGGCCTGCCGCTGGCGCTGCAGGAGTTTTTGACCCAGCTTTCCTTCCTGGCGCTCTGCGCCTTCGTCAACCGTCTGGGTCTGGAAGCCTCGTCCGGCTACGGCGTGGCCAGCAAGATCGTCAATTTTGCCATGCTGATCCCCAGCGCCCTGATGCAGTCCATGGCCGCATTCGTTTCGCAGAACATCGGTGCAGGCAACAAAAAGCGCGCCAAGCATTCCATGTTCACCGGCATCGGCATCGGCCTTGTGTTCGGCTGCGCGGTGTTTGCGCTGGTCTGGTTCAAGGGTGACCTGCTGTCCAGCATCTTCACCACCGATGCAGCCGTCATTGCCAACGGCTTTGCCTACCTGAAAGGCTTTGCCCCTGAGACCATTGCCACCGCTATTCTGTTCAGCATGGTGGGCTATTTCAACGGCAACAACAAGACCGTCTGGGTCATGGTGCAGGGCCTTGTGCAGACATTGCTCGTCCGCCTGCCCATGGCTTACTTCATGAGCATCCAGCCCAATGCCAGCCTGACAAAGATCGGTCTGGCAGCCCCCACTTCCACGCTGGTAGGCGTCGTGCTGAACATCGGCTTCTATCTTTATCTTGAACACAAAGAAACGAAGGAAGCCTGATTTTTGAAGTTCCCCGGAGCCCAGGCTGAAACTTTCCGGCGGAATAAACGGTTCCCCCAAAAAACTCCCCCGTTGCAGATTCGCACATATCTGCGGCGGGGGAGTTTTTTGGGGGAACCAATACATGCGAAATTTTGAAAGTACGCTGCTCTCGGCAGAGTGCAAGAAAACACATCAAAAACTTTAGCAAAGAGATAGAGGGCTGGACGGTGCCAGCCCTCTTGACAAGAATAGAATTATACGATCCACAGTCGGTCAAAGGAAATTTACTGCGATTGTAAATCCGCTGCAGCTGCAAAGTGAATTTATCGATCCCAGCAGGTCTTTTTGTCCGCTTCTGTGATCGCACGGATGACCTTGCAGGGATTGCCGACTGCAACGGAATTACTGGGGATGTCTTTGACGACCACGCTGCCGCCGCCGATCACAACATTGTCACCGATCGTTACACCGGGCATGACCTGAACGCCTGCGCCGATCCAGACATTGCTGCCCACCGTGATGGGATAGGCATATTCCAAGCCCTGATTGCGGCGTTCAAAATCAATGGGATGGCCCGCCGTGTGGAAACCACAGTCGGGCGCAATAAACACATTGTCGCCAAAAGTCACTTTTCCGCCATCCAGAATCACCGTGTTATGATTGGCGAAGAAGTTTTCACCAACCTCAATGTTATAGCCATAGTCGCACCAGAAAGGCGCAACGATGCAAACTGCCCCTTTCGTCTTGCCGAGCAGCTGCTTCATGATTTTCTGCTGCCCCTGTTCATCGGAGGGGCGAAGCTGATTGTACTGGTAACACAGGTCTTTTGCCTTGGCTCTCTCCTGCAACAAATCCTTGTCGTAGTTTGCATCGTACAACATCTGCTTCTGCATTTTTTCTTTCTCTGTCATGGTGGGTCATTCCTTTCCTTTTGCGGTTTCTTCCAAACCCTTCCGGGTGATTCCATATTTCAGCCAGTCCATCGGAATATCATCGCTGGGATAGCCTGCAATCAAAATACACTGGGCA
>CAVKKE010000151.1:0-6964 GCA_963656875.1 Barnesiella intestinihominis
CCTTCTTCAGGCTCACCTGCTCGATCTGCAGCTGGGTGATGCGGTGGGCCAGATCATCCATTTCGCTGGGCATGCTGTCCATCTCAGTCTTGATCATGGCACAGGCTTCATCCACCAGATCGATAGCCTTATCAGGCAGGAAGCGATCGGTGATATAGCGGTCAGACAGAGTGGCAGCAGCGATCAGGGCGCTGTCGTTGATCTTAACACCGTGGAACACTTCATAGCGCTCTTTCAGGCCGCGCAGGATGGAAATGGTATCCTCAACGGTGGGTTCGTCCACCTGCACCGGCTGGAAGCGGCGCTCCAGTGCGGGGTCTTTTTCGATATACTGACGGTACTCGTCCAACGTGGTGGCACCGATACAGTGCAGCTCGCCGCGGGCCAGCATAGGCTTCAGCAGGTTGCCTGCATCCATTGCGCCGTCGGTCTTGCCTGCGCCGACGATGGTGTGCAGCTCATCGATGAAGAGGATGATCTTACCTTCGCTCTTCTTCACCTCGTTCAGGACGCTCTTCAAGCGCTCTTCAAACTCGCCGCGATACTTTGCGCCGGCCACCAGAGCGCCCATATCCAAGCTGAACACGGTGCGGTCTTTCAGGTTTTCGGGCACATCACCGCGCACGATACGCTGGGCCAGACCTTCGGCGATAGCCGTTTTGCCGACGCCGGGCTCACCGATCAGGCAGGGGTTGTTCTTGGTCTTACGGGACAGGATGCGGATCACGTTGCGGATCTCCTGATCGCGTCCGATGACCGGGTCAAGCTTCTGCTTGCGGGCCAGATCCACCAGATCCTGGCCGTATTTCTGCAGGGCATTGTAGGTGTCCTCGGGGTTGTCGTTGGTCACGCGCTGGTTGCCGCGCACGGCAGTCAACTGCTGCAGGAACTTGTCCTTGGTGATGCTGAACGCACGGAACAGTTCGGTGGTGTTCTGGTTCTGCTCGTCCAGCAGGCCGAGGAACACATGCTCGACGCTGACGTACTCGTCCTTCATGGCCTTGGCTTCACGGGCGGCGGCGCTCAGCACCTTATCGGTGGCCTGCGAGATATAGACTTTGTCGGGGTCACGGCCAGAGCCGGACACCCGGGGCAGAGCCGAGAGCTTTTCGGCCACAGCGGCGGCAAAGCTGCCGGGGTCAACATTCAGCTTCTGCAGCAGCTGCGGGATCAATCCCTGCTCCTGCGAAGCGAGGGCATGCAGCAGATGTTCGGGTTCCAGCTGGTTGTGCTGGTACTCCACAGCCAGCTGCTGTGCTGCCTGCAGAGCTTCGAGGGTCTTCTGTGTATATTGATTGGTATTCATAAAGTCAAGCCTCCATTCATACCGGAAGGTTTCAGTTTAGCGAACAAGTCATTCAAGTGCTAACAGTTCTGTGTGCAGAGACAGCAGAACCGGAAGCATTTTGTTTTTCCTTTCTGTTTCATAGGTTTGTGCTCCTCTCCGCCGAACCGCTCGTTTTCGTTTTAGCACTCCATCCGTTCAACTGCTAAAAATATACTCTCATTTGCCTGCTTTGTCAATAGGGTTCACAAAAAGTTTGCAATTTACAGTTTTTGCCAGCAAGAAAATGATTTGAAATGGATGCCGCATTCGCTCTCGCCATATTCAGCGGAAATTTTATTTTTATATCTGTGTTTGTCGCTGCTTGCGAGCAGCGACAAACACTTTTTTCACAATGGAGTCGCAAACCAGAGAGTGCATCTTCCCGTCTCGATCCTTCCCGTGAAAAAAGAACTCCAGAAAATCCGCAGATTTTCTGGAGTTCCAAAATCAAAAATAATTTCCGCTATTTATCGCCAAAGCGAACGCGTCGGCTATTATAAATAGGTATCAGCCCTGCTTTTTCCAGCGGCGCATGACGCCCATGCCCAGCGCATAGGGGCCGGTGTGCACCGCAATGGTGCAGCCGATCTGCAGCAGGCCCACTTCGCACTGCGCTCCGGGATACTTTGCACGCAGAGCTGCACGGGTCTGCATCCACAGGCGCTTGCCTTCGTCGGCGTCATAGCCGTAGCCCACCGTGATGCGGTAGTCATCCGGAGTGCCGCCGTGTGCGTCCAGATAGTTCATCAGCTGTTCCAGCGCTTTTTCAAAGCTCTTCTGCCGTCCGCGTGCCACGCCGCCGGAGAAGATCTCGCCGTCCTTGAACAAGATCATCGGCTTGATGCCCAGCATGTTGGCAGCGCGTCCGGTCACTTTGCCGATGCGTCCGCCCTTGATGAGGTAGTCCAGATTGCCCACCGTGAAGAAGATCTGATTGGTGGATTTCTCGGCTTCCAGCCAGGTCACGGTCTCGTCCAGCGTGCAGCCTGCGTCCCGCATGGAGACGGCATTTTCCACCACAATGGACTCGGTGACAGTGGCCGCTGCGGAGTCGATCACCTCAATGCGGGCATCGGGGTACTCTTCCAGAACCAGTTCCCGGGCGTTGCGGGCACTGCCCACGCAGCCGCTCATCTTGCCGGTGAACACAAGGCACAGCACGTCCCGGCCTGCTTCGGCATGGGCGCAGAACGCCTGCTCAAAGTCCTCGATGGACGCCAAGCTGGTCTTGGGGTAGGCCGAGGGGTTATCCACCATGAACTGGTAGAAATCCCGCACGGCGATCTCCTTGCCCTCTCTGCGGTAGTGCTCGCCATCCAGCGAGACGTAGAAGGGCACGACCTCAATGCCAAGCTTCTTGGCGGTATCCAGCGTCAGGTCGCATGCGCTGTCGGTAATGATATCAAACATCTGTGACGCTTCCTTTTCTGCAACATTCGGGGACGCCGGGGAGATCAGACGCGGTGGATGTAAGCCTCACGCTCAGCACCCACAGAGATGTAGGTGATCTTGCAGCCGACTGCCTTTTCCAGATATTCCACATAAGCCTGTGCTTCCTTGGGCAGGTCTTCCCACTTGCGGGCTGCAGTGATGTCGCAGTGCCAGCCGGGCAGATACTCGACCACAGGCTGTGCGGTGTCCAGAGCCTCGCCCATGGGGAAGCGGGTGGTGGTGCTGCCGTCGGTCAGCTTATAAGCGGTGACCATGGGGATCTTCTCCATGTAGTCCAGCACGTCCAGCAGGGTCAGAGCGACTTCGTCGCAGCCCTGGCAGAAAACGCCGTAGCGGCTTGCCACCAGATCGATGGGGCCGACGCGGCGGGGACGGCCGGTGGCTGCGCCGTACTCGTGGCCAGCCTCACGCAGATCGTGCTTTTCCTCTTCGGTCATAGCCAGCTCAGCGGTGAAGGGGCCGTCACCGACGCAGGAAGAGTAAGCCTTCATGACGCCGATGGAGTTGTGCAGCTTGTGGCCCGGGATGCCTGCGCCGATGGGGGCGTAAGCACCGATGACGTTGGAAGAAGTGGTGTAAGGGTAGATGCCGAAATCGATGTCGCGCAGAGCGCCCAGCTGAGCCTCGAACAGGACCTTCTTGCCCTCGGCGTCGGCATCGGCCAGATACTGGCCCACATCGCAGATGTAATCCTTGAAGATGGCGGCATACTTTTCCAACCATGCCCACATTTCATCCACGCTGATGGGAGCGGCGTTGTAGCTGCCTTCCATGACCAGATTCTTGGAATCCACCATGGTGATGAGGCGCTTCTTCACAGCGTCATCCAGGTGCAGCAGGTCACCCATGCGCAGGGTCTTCTTCATGTACTTGTCACCGTAAGCGTAGGCGATGCCGCGCTTGGTGGAACCGAACTGTGCGCCAGTCTTGGACAGACGGGCTTCTTCCAGACCATCCTGATCCACATGATAAGGCATGGTGATGGTTGCGCGGTCGGAAATTTTCAGATTCTTGGGGCTGATCTCAATGCCCTGCTCACGCAGCTTGTTGATCTCGCCGTCCAGATGATGCGGGTCGATGACCATGCCGTTGCCCATGACGCAGACGACATTGGGGCGCAGGATGCCGGAGGGCAGCAGATTCAGCACGAACTTGCCGCGCTCGTTCTTCACCGTGTGACCGGCGTTGTTGCCGCCCTGATAGCGTGCAACGATGTCATACTCCTGGCTGATGAGATCGACCATGCGGCCTTTGCCTTCATCGCCCCAGTTGATACCCGTAATTGCAGTAAGCATAATAAATGACCTCTTTATCATTTTTTTCAAAAGACAGCCTTTTCCGTGCACCTTGCCCGGGATACGCCACCTTGGGAAAACACACTGGCAGGCATACACAAAGCACATACCAATGCGAGTATAGTATAGCACAGTTTGCCGTGCAAAAAAAGAGGGAAACGCGGCTTTTCGGCTGCGTTTCCCTCCAAAAATAAAGCTGCAAAATTGTGCGTTCAGCTCCGGGGCTTCTTTGCGTCTGCGCGGCGGGTCACCTTGTGGATGGTGCCGTCCGGCTCCTGAATGGACGTGTTGGCCAGCTGAGCGCGCAGACTGGCTTTCATATCGTCAATGTATTCACGGCGCAAAGCCTGCTGCTCCGCCTTTTCGGCCTCGGTCAGGCCGGTGGTCTTGCTCTTTTTTGCCAGCTCATTGATGCGGGCGATCTTTTCCTGGGTCATGGGGACCTCCTGTATTTTAAATAATAATATGTTATAATAAAGGAAAGTGCATTCTGCGCCCACTTTCCGGCCGCAGAGCTTTTCCTGCAAAGGCAGTATAACAAAGGATGATAAAAATGGCAACTCAATTGAATTTTGCGCAGCAGATGGACGCCGTGCTCAAAGGCTTGGGCGGCACCCGTCCGCGTCTGCTGCTTCACGCCTGCTGCGGGCCCTGCTCCAGCGCAGTGCTGGAACAGCTGTGCCAGTATTTCGAGATCACCGTGCTTTATTACAACCCGAACACCTGGCCCGCGGAAGAATATCACCGCCGCGGTGAAGAACTGAAAAAGTTCGTTGCCACTGCCCACCCGCTGGGCGTGACTGTGGTGGAAGACCACTACGACCCGCAGGAGTTCTACTCCGCCGTCACCGGCCTTGAAAACGAGCCGGAGCGGGGCAATCGGTGCACCGTGTGCTACCGGCTGCGGATGCGCCGTGCGGCGCAGTACGCCAAAGACAACGGCTTTGACTGGTTCACCACCACGCTGTCCATCAGCCCCCACAAGGACGCCAAGCGCATCAACGCCATCGGGCAGGAGCTGGAAGCGGAATTCGGCGTGAAGCATCTGCCCTCGGATTTCAAAAAGCACAACGGCTATCTGCGCAGCCTGCAGCTTTCGGAGGAATACGGCCTGTACCGGCAGGATTACTGCGGCTGCGAGTTCAGCGCCAAGGCAAGAGGGATCGAAAAATAAACTTTACTATCTGAATAGCCTCCGCGTGCGCTCCGGCTATATTCAGCGGAAATTTTATTTTAATTGCAGGCCGGAAAAATCTGCCGATTTTTCCGGCCTGCTTTTTTCACAGAGAGGGTCGCTGCGGGAAACAGCATCTCACAGGCTGACTTCCCCTGAAGCGGCGCCGGACACTCCGGCAGGATGCGCGATGCAATAACGGCGACCGCCGCCTGCGGTGGAAACAGGGAGCCGTTGTTGGGGCAGCGGCCAGCAGGACGGAGTGTCCGGTGCCGCTCTTCGCTCACTCTTCCGGCAGCTTCGCCACCAGCAGAGTGAAGACGATCAAACCCACACAGGGCACGATGTTGGAGGCCATACCGGCGGCAAGACCCGCCTTTTCAGCCACGATGCCGATGATCCACGGCATGATGATGGCACCGCTGGATGCCACCGGCAGCATGATGCCCATGCTGGTCACACTGGTCATGCGGCCCGCGCTGGCCACAGCGGTGGGGTTCAGGCCCGCCATGGAGAACGCAAAGGCGAACAGCAGCACAATAGCCAGCCCCTGCGTATGGGCCATGACCAGCAGCACATAGAAGAAGGTGCACAGCACGCTCATGCCCACCATGGCCTTGCGCGGTTTCTTGAAGGGGAACACGAACGCGATGAGCAGACGACCTACCAGCGTAGCCCCCCACATGACCGTGACCGTGTAAGCCGCCAGCGCACCCGTAATGATGCCGCTGTCCTTGAAATAGGTGACCATCCAGCCGTTGACGCTCTGCTCAGCGGCGTTCTGGAAGAACAGCAGACCCGTCAGCATCCAAAACCGTGCCGAGCGCAGGAAGCTCCAATCAATGGCTTCCTTTTCCTTGGCGTTCTTGGCCTTGCCGCCGCCCAGCGGGGTGAAGGCATACACCAGCCACAGCACAAGGCCCAACGCCGCCAGCAGGAACACTGCCAGCTCGGTGCTCACCCGCGCTGCCGCTGCGATCAGGAAGGGGCACAGCAGAGCGCCGCAGGCATAGCAGCTGTGCATCAGGTTCATGCCGCGGGTGCGGTCAGCAGAGTTGTCGCTGACCAGAATGGTGCAGGTGTTGATGACGCTGCCCTTGGCGATGCCCACCACGAAAAAGGCCAGCGCCAGCAAAATCTCCACGCCGGTCAGGCCCATGATGCCGTAGCCCACCGCATAGCCGATGGTGAGCAGCAGCACGCTGGGTTTCATGCCCAGCACACTGGGCAGCATGCCGATGAGCAGGCCCGCCAGCAGGTTGCCCACGCTCATGAGCGAGAGCAGGATGCCGGTCATGCCATAGGCAAAGCCATAGCGCTCCTGCAGCAGGCTGACCACCACGCCCGCACTGATGGCGCAGATGCCGCTGAAAAAGAAGGTCACAAAGCCCGCATTGCGCAGGCGCGCGTTCTGTTGCTGTTCCATGATGTTCCCCTTTTTTACATAAAATATCCTCTTTTTATTTAACCATATTTTTACGTTATTTCAACCGGATTTTCTTATAAAAAGAACGATTTCAATGCCCTCCGCGCAGCTTCGGGCACAAACAGCGGAAACTTTATTTTATAGTTGCAATTTTGGAAAAGTCTGCGGACTTTTCCAAAATTGTTTTTCACCAAAAGGGTCGTAACTGAAAACGGCTTCTTAAAAGCGCAAAAAGAAGGGGCTGTTGCAAAATAAAAATGCGATAGCAATTTGCACAAAAAACAGCGCAA
>CAVKKE010000152.1:0-6818 GCA_963656875.1 Barnesiella intestinihominis
GGATCTCCACGCTCTTGCCCTTGCGGTACAGGATATTGCGGATGGCTGCATACTTATAAGCATCGTTGTCCTTGCTCAGCACGGAGAAGCGCTCCATGGCATCGGCAGCGCCCTTCATCAGCTCGTCAATGTCAATACCGGCAGCGGCGATGGGCAGCAGGCCCACAGCGCTCAGCACGGAGTAACGGCCGCCCACGTCATCCGGAACCACAAAGGTGGGCCAGCCCTGGGCGTCTGCCAGCTGCTTCAGCGTGCCCTTGGCACGGTCGGTGGTAGCGTAGATGCGCTTATTGGCTTCTTCCACGCCCATTTCCTTTTCCAGCAGTTCCCGCAGCACACGGAAGGCCAGGCTGGTCTCGGTGGTGGTACCGGACTTGGAAATCACGTTGATGGAGAAGCGCTTGCCCTTGCACAGGCTGATGATGTTGTTCAGATAGGTGGGGCTGATGCTGTTGCCGCAGAAATAGATCTTGGGGCCGTTTTCCAGCTCATTGTGGAACTGGCCCTTGACGGCCTCGATCACGGCGCGGGCACCCAGGTAGCTGCCGCCGATGCCGGCCACCACCAGCACCTCCGAGTCCTCACGGATCCTGGCGGCTGCTGCCTTAATGCGGGCAAACTCTTCTTTATCGTAGTCACGGGGCAGGTACATCCAGCCCAGGAAGTCATTGCCCGGGCCAGACTTTGCTTCCAGCTGGTTGTGGGCAGCTTCCACCTGCGGATAGATGGCTGCATATTCCTCTTCGCTGATAAAGCTGGAGAGGTGCTTGGTGTTCAGTGCAACACTCATTGTTATTGTAACCTCCAAAACGATCCGCCGGGCCTTTGCCCTGCGAGGAAATATCTTGGTATAAGTGTACCGTTCCCTCCGGGCAAAGTCAAGGTCAAAATCCTTGGATTTCATACAATTTTAATAGTGTTTTTTTGTTTCTTCATCCAGATTTGTTCAGCCATCCAGTTTTGTCCGGCTGCCCGTTTTGCACTTTTGTGCGCTGAAGCGTCCGTTTCGGCATTTCAGCCAGTCAGGGCGTCCCACAGCAGCTGCAGTGCCGTGCCAAAATCCATCCTGGGGGCATCCGCCGCCGCGCGCACCTCGTATTCGCCCAGAAGCGTTTCGCCGCTGCAGATCCGCACGCTGCCCACGGCCTGGCCCTGCTCCACAGGCGCTTCCAGCATCTGCGGCAGATCCAGTTCGGCGGTGAGCTGCGCCGCGCCCTCTTTGGGCAGCAGCAGGGTCTCAGGCAGGGCTGCGTAGTCCAGTGGCACGCTGTCCTCTGCGCTGCCCGTTACCTGCAGCTGAAGCGGGCGGTTCTCCATGGCGGGCAGCGGTGCGGCCTGCCATGCCCCAAAGCCGTAGTCCAGCAGGGTGGTGGCCGCTTCAAAACGGTCTTTGCTGGAAGGTGCTCCCAGCACAACGGCGATGAGCTGCAGGCCGTCCCGGGCGGCGCTGGCGCTGATGCACACGCCTGCCCCGCCGGTGGTGCCAGTTTTCAGCCCGGTAATGCCGTTGTAGCGGCGCAGCAGCTTGTTGGTGTTTACCAGCTGGGTGGCTCCGCCGCGCAGGGTATCGGTCCAGATGCCGGTGTAGTGCAGCACCTCCGGGCAGGTGTTCAGGATCTGGCAGCTCATCACCGCCACATCCCGCGCCGTGGAAAGATGCCCTTCCGTGTCCAGCCCGCAGGCATTGTGGAAGGTGGTGCTGCTCATGCCCAGCTCAGCGGCCCGGGCGTTCATGCGCTCCACAAAGGCCGGTTCGCTGCCGCCCACCAGCTCTGCCACCGCCACGGCGGCATCGTTGGCCGAGGACACACAGATGGCCTTGATCATCTCATCCAGCGTGAACTGCTCCCCCGGCTCCAGCCAGATCTGGCTGCCGCCCATGTGGTAGGCGTGCTCGCTCACCGGCACCGGCGTGTCCATGGTCAGGCGTCCGTCATGCACGGCCTCAAAGGTAAGCAGCAGCGTCATTACCTTGGTAATGGACGCAATTGGCATCTGCTGGTCTGCGTTCATTTCATACAGCACCGTTCCGGTGGTCTGCTCCACCAGCATGGCCGCCCGGCAGTTGAGGTTCAGCTGCGGGGCCGCCGCCGTGGGCAGGGCCGGTTCTGCTGCCGCCTGAGTCTGCACCGCAGGGGCCGCCGTTTCCACCCGCAGCCCCCTGCCCTGCGCTGTGCCGAATGCCAGCGCAAACAGCCAGAAACATACCACGCCTGCACACAGCAATGCCAGATTTCTCCGTTCCATTCCTGCACCCTCCCCGCAAACTCTTGTCTGGTGCAGTGTATGCGGCAGGCGGCAGCAAAATACCAGCCCGGGAACCTGCGCATTTTTTGCACGCTGGAACGTGCCGCCGGGCAAAATCCACTCTTGCGTCCGAGGGCTGCCGTGTTATATAATAAGGAGTAATGCATTTGCACCCCTGTTTTTTGTCGAAAGGATATCCCCTCATGCGAGTTTGTTTTTATACCCTTGGCTGCAAGGTCAACCTGAACGAGACCGGCGCACTGGAACAGATGTTCCGGTCCAACGGCTTTACCATTGCGCAGGAAGGCGAACCGGCGGACGTGTTTGTGGTGAACAGCTGCACCGTAACCAACTTCGGCGATCAGAAAAGCCGCAAATGGCTGCGCCGCGCCAAGCGCGAAAATCCCGGCGCGGTCACCGTGCTCACCGGCTGCTACCCGCAGGCCTTCCCGGAGGAAGCCGCTCAGTTTCTGGAAGCCGACCTGGTGTGCGGCAACGGTGACCGCAAGGCCATTCTGGACAATGTGCTCAAGCTGCTGGACGGCCACGAGCGCATTGTGGCCATTGCCCCCCACCAGCGCGGCGAAAAGTTTGAAGAGCTGCCGGTGGAGCGGTTCGAGACCCACACCCGCGCTTTTATCAAGGTGGAAGACGGCTGCAACCGTCAGTGCGCCTACTGCGTCATCCCCCGTGCCCGTGGCCCGGTGCGCAGCCGCGATGAAGCCAGCATTCTGGCTGAGCTGCGTCAGCTGGCCGCTTCCGGCTACCGGGAGGTGGTGCTCAGCGCCATCTCCCTGCCCAGCTACGGCCTGGACACCGGCACCAACCTGGTGGAGCTGGTGGAGCACTGCGCCGAGGTGGAGGGCATCGAGCGCATCCGTCTGGGCAGCCTGGACCCCGACATGCTGACGCCGGAATTCATCACCCGCCTTGCCGCCGTGGACAAGCTCTGCCCGCAGTTCCATCTGAGCCTGCAGAGCGGCTGCACCGCCACCCTGCGCCGGATGCGCCGGGTCTACACCGCAGAGCAGTATGCGCAGGTGGTGGATCAGATCCGCGCTGCCTATGGCAGCCGCCCGGTGAGCTTCACCACCGACTGCATCTGTGGTTTCCCCGGCGAGACTCAGGCTGATTTTGAAGAGAGCTGCGAATTTCTGAAAAAGGTCGGCTTCCTCAAGGTGCATGTGTTCCCCTATTCCCGCCGCAGCGGCACCCCGGCCTATAACTTCCCGGAGCAGGTGCACGAGCGCGAAAAGCAGGAGCGCAGCCGCGTGATGAACGCCCAGGCCGAAGAGATCCGCCGGGAAGTTCTGGCCGCTCATGTGGGCACCGAGGACGATGTGCTGCTGGAAACACCGCTGTCCGGCACCCTGTTCACCGGCTACACCCGGCTGTATATCCCCGTGGTGGTTTCTGCCCCGGGCCATGCCAGCGGCGAGATCGTCCATGTCCGGCTGGGCGAGTATGACGGTGAGCGCGTGCGGGCAGCACTGTGCTGAAAAACTTCGTTAATTTTTGTTTATTCTGAGCATAGAAACGAATACAACAAATTTTTAACAAATTTTGCAATTTTCTCTTTCCTTGTGTTCTGCTTTATGATAAAATGAAGGTGGATTTTCCGGGCTGCAGCGCTGTTTGCAGCAGTGCGTTACCAATGCAGCCCGTGATGCGCCATGTTTTTCGCGGCAGGCTCGCTGCCGGGGCATGGTGCGCCCACTTCGTTTTTTCGCAAAGCAAGGAGAGATTGGAATGAGTTTCAGAGGAATCAACACCACGGTCATCCAGATCCGCCGTCAGGTGTTCACCGAAGTCGCACGCATGGCTTATGCCAACGTCAAGGGTGAACAGGCAAACCACCTGATGCGCAAGATCCCCTACACCATCATCCCCGGTGAGGAAGGCAAACTCCGCAAGGATATCTTCCTGGAGCGCGCCATCGTCGAAGAGCGTGTGCGCCTGGCCATGGGTCTGCCCACCCGCCGTATGGACGAGCACAACAGCGTCGTCTCCGGCCTGGAGGATGCATCCATTGCCGATAAGTATTATGATCCCCCGCTGGTGAATGTCATCAAGTTTGCCTGCAACCGCTGCCCCGAAAAGCTGATCAAGGTCTCCGACCTGTGCCAGGGCTGTCTGGCTCACCCCTGCATGGAAGTGTGCCCCAAGAAGGCCATCACCTGGGAGAGCGGTCGTTCCACCATCGATCAGGACAAGTGCATCAAGTGCGGCCGCTGCGTCGGCGTCTGCCCCTACAACGCCATTGTCAAGACCGAGCGTCCCTGCGCTGCAGCCTGCGGCATGGGCGCCATCCACTCCGACGAGCTGGGCCGTGCTGAGATTGACTACAGCAAGTGCGTTTCCTGCGGCCAGTGCCTGGTCAACTGCCCCTTCGGCGCCATCGCCGACAAGGGCCAGATCTATCAGCTGATCCAGGGCTTCAACCGTGGCGACCGCATCTACGCTCTGGTGGCTCCCGCATTCATCAACCAGTTCCCGGGCCTGGCTTCCACCGGCAAGCTGAAGGCCGCACTGAAGGCTGTCGGCTTCTATGACGTGGTCGAAGTTGCCATCGGTGCCGACCTGTGCACCGTGGACGAAGCCCACGACTTCCTGGAGGAAGTGCCCGAGAAGCTGAACTTCATGGCAACTTCCTGCTGCCCGGCATGGAGCATGATGGCAAAGACCGCATTCCCGGATCTGGCCAAGAACATCTCCATGACCATGACCCCCATGGTGTTCACCGCCCGCATGATGAAACAGAAGGACCCCGAGGCCCGCATGTGCTTCATCGGCCCCTGCGCTGCAAAGAAGCTGGAAGCTTCCCGCCGCACCGTCCGCTCTGATGTGGACTTCGTGCTGACCTTCGAGGAGCTGGCCGGCATCATTGAGGCCAAGGACATCGACGCCAGCCTGCTGGAGGTGGACGAGGCAGAAGCTCTGCACGCTGCTTCTGCTGCCGGCCGCGGCTTTGCACAGTCCGGCGGCGTGGCAAAGGCTGTCGCCGACAAGATCAAGGAATGGCACCCCGACATGGAGGTCAAGATCGCATCCGCACAGGGCCTGGCCGAGTGCAAGAAGCTGCTGATGCTGGCAAAGGCCGGCAAGTACAACGGCTACCTGCTGGAAGGCATGGGCTGCCCGGGCGGCTGCATCGGCGGTGCCGGTACCATTGCCGACCCCGCACGCACTGCTGTTCAGCTGAACCAGTATATCAAGAAGGCTCCCTTCACTGACCCGGAGCAGAGCCCCTTCATGAGCGAGATCCATGTGCTGAAGGATGACCCCAATTTTGAGGTCTAAGTTCTGACAGTTTAATCGAATTACAAAATGGCAGAGCCTGCAGGCTTTGCCATTTTGCTTTTGCGATATTTCAAACCTTTATCTGCAGTCCGCAGGCTCGCCCTCTCAGTCATCGCTGCGCGATGCCAGCTCCCCCAAAGTGGGAGCCTTTGGCAGTCCATGCAAGCTTCATCTTTATGCCAAGGCCTCTCACTTTGGGAGAGGTGTCACCGAAGGTGACGGAGAGGGCGAGGCCGTCAAGCAAAATCATCAATTCTTCCTTTTCAATGTGCAACATTTCTGTGAAAGCTTCACGAAGCCGATTGACAATCTTCCGCAGCCATGCTATTTTAGCATTGACAAACCGGTTTTTGTGCACTGTTTCGGTGCGTTTTCAAAGCCGGAGGAGGCCGCCTTCTGCGGCAGGAAAGGCTGATTACTATGACCACTTGCTATAAACGCATGAGCGCCGCTGTGCTTTCGGTGCTGTTGCTGTGCATCTTCACCTTTGGTGCCAGCGCTGCTGCCAGCCTCAATGTCGGCGTCAAGTTCTGGAAAGAAAAATCCGACAAAGAGTCCATGGCCAACACCGGTATCGACTCTGGCCGTGATGCTTCCATCACCCGCCAGTCCAACGGCACCTACACCCTCACCCTGCCCATCCAGCAGGTGAGCAAGATGGGCGTCACCGGCTATCTGTCCGGGCTGACCATCGGTGACGTGACCTATTCCGGCACTGTCTCCGGTGACGTGTCCAAGGGCACCGCTGTGCTGACCATCAAGAACCTGCCTGCTTCCATCCTGACCGGCAGCGACGCCAACAAAGCGCTGACCGTCACCTGCAACATTCAGATGGACTTGAGCGTTCTGGGCGAGATCAACACCACAGCACGCATGTGCATCTGGAACAAATGATTTTTCAAAACAAAGAGCGGTGTTCCGGTCGGAACACCGCTCTTTGTTTTACCCTTCCATGTGTTTTTCCACAAAGTCCCCGACCATCTTGTCCAGCTGCAGCACGGCATTCTCCGCGCCCTTCATCACCTTGCGGGTGGTGCGGCGCAGCTGGCGCTGGTTCTGGGTGGCTGCCATGACGCCCACAGCACCCAGTGCCGCGCCCGCCGCCATGCCCAGCAGCATTCCGGAAGAGGAAGTGTTCGATTCATGTTTCATTGTGAAAACTCCTTTCGTCAAAACAGGGCTCTGGCGCTATTATTTCCTTTAAAGAATCTGGTATTGTAGGATTACAATAGATGTGTTACAGATGTAAATAAAAAGAAAGACGAATGAGT
>CAVKKE010000153.1:0-6814 GCA_963656875.1 Barnesiella intestinihominis
GCAGGAAGCCAGTGCAAAATTCAGTTTGTACCTGCCGGAATCTCTGGAATGGCTGCTCCTGAAAGCGGATTTGATTGGACAGCCGGATATTCTTGAGATTTTGGAACACCCGGCAGATTTCATTGAGAGCAGTGAATTTTTCAGTTGGGAGCGGTTCTTCACGAGCTTGCTGGAACAGCGGACGAAGAATATCCCCTATATGCGGTATGACAAAACAAAACTGCCAGAATTCTATTTGCAGGAAGAAAATTTGGAGAAAATCATTGCAGAGATGGAGTAAGGCAAGCTGAAAAATCATGAATGACGTATCATCGCTGTTCCGAATGCTCTGTAATTTTGGCACCCGCCCAGGCTGCGATCAAAAACTCCCGCAAGTAATTGCGTGAGAATTTGAAAATGTGCGAATAAAAGCATAAATAAATCATAACGAACCGCCCCGGTTTCCGTAACAGGAAGCCAGAGCGGTTTTTGCATGGGAAATTTCAGCCGTCTTTTTCGTCCATCAACGTTTTGATACTGGTTTCAACTAGTGCAATCGGAAGTTTTAACATAGAAATGATATGGAAGAAGCTGCTCGTGGGGCCGACGAGCAGGAAAAAGCAAAGCGTAACGGTGCTTCTCTTAGTACAGCGAAGCCGTTCTTTGGAGATAGACTATATAATTCGCGATGCAGCCATTGACAGCTGAAATGAGACTTTGTGCATTCTGGGTCGACTCATCTGGAAACCACTGCGGGGAACAGGGATTTTTTCAATCTTCACAGGGCGTGTCAGCATTTAGCAGCTGATGAAAGTAGTCTATGGTGAGCTGCTGGAAATATTTGCCATAGACAGAAAGATATTTCTGCTGGTTGTGCACAAAGGCAATGGAATGGATCGGTACTGAATCGGGCGTGTGGATGGGCAGGAATATGATATCCGGCGAAACATGTTCCCTCAGGTGCAGGTAGACTGTTTTGGTAATGATAGAAGCGGCAATGTTTTCAAAGTTGCCGGTAATGGAATACTGAGGGTAGCTCTGCGTTACGGCAAAGTAGGGCTCGCACCCGCAGCTGCGGAATACATCCCGGGTCAGCTTGGCCGATTTGATGTTGTAGAAGGGGAGTTGGGCGTAATCCTTCAGCTTAATGCCCTGTGCCGGGGCGTGCTGCATGGCTTCGGCAGAGACACCATAATATTTGGTCAGCAGACTGCGCGAAACCATCAGGTATACCGTATCCTGAAACAGAAGGATGCTTTCAAACTGCGGATAGTCGAATTTATCCACCGCAATGGCAAAATCCAGCTCGCCTGCCTGCATCATATCAAACAGCACATCGGAGTGCTGCTGGCAGAAGTTGAGCTGGATGTGCGGGTACTTCTGTGAGAACTTCTCGGCCAGAATGGGCATGGCGATGCTGGTGCGGTGGGGGCTGCAGCCAATGTTCAGCCGACCCTGCTGTTTCTGCACGATATCGGCCAGCGCGCCGCGCAGATTCTCTTCATCCATTTTGTACTGCAGCGCAAAGCGCAGCAGCGTCTCGCCGGCATAAGTAAGCGCAAGGCGGGGCTTGCGGTCATACAGACTCACACCGTAGTGCTGCTCCAGCCGGGAAATATGGTTGCTGAGGTTCTGCTGCGAGATGAACAGCCGTGCTGCAGTTTTGGTAAAATTCAGGTCCTTGGCAGATTCTACAAAATAAATCAGGCTTTGCGTGTCCATACAAAAATCGTGTCCTTTCTGGTGTGTGTGCTATAATATTATACCACGCAACAAGAATTTTTTGTGAAAAAACAAAGAAACTGTGTTTTTCTTTTTGACGGTCAGCGATTATAATCAAGCTAGCATAAGGCATGGGCCTGCAGGACATGTCGCAAAACAAAAAAGAAAAGGAGTATCTATTATGAGCCAAGCGATTATAACGTTGATCATTTTGGTTGTTGCGGCCGTCCTATTCATTTCAGAAAAGCTCCCGGTTCCGCTTACTGCAATGCTGTGCATGGCAGCGCTGGTCATTACCGGTATCATTACTCCGGCAGATGCCATTGCCGGTTTTTCCAACTCCACGGTGATCCTTCTGGTTGCTATGATCATTGTGGGCGCAGCGCTGTTTGAGAGCGGCGTGACCGAGAAAATTGCCCGCGGAGCCATCAAACTTGCAAAGACCGAGCGGCAGATGATTTTGGTGGTCTTTTGTCTGGGTACTGTGCTTTCCGCCATGCTGAACAATACCGGTGTTATGGCTATGATGATCCCCCTGCTGCTTGGCATTCAGGCAACGGTGGGCTACAGCGCTTCCAAATTGATGATGGCGGGCTTTTTAGGCGTGATGTGCGGCGGCCGTCTGACTCTGGTGGGCGACGCTACTGTCAACTCAATTGCACAGAATGCCATTCAGGAACTGGGCGGCACCTTCGGACCCTTTGATATTGGCCGCATCGGCCTGCCTATTACAATACTTACCTTTATCTGGCTGCTGGTTTACGGTTACAAGGTCCTGCCCGACTGCAAGACCCCTGAAAGCACTGTGTTCAACACCAAGGATGCCGACAAGGCAGAAGCCCCGTTGTGGCAGCAGATCGCATCCGTTGCCGCTATGGTGTTCGTGTTCGTGGGTATGTGTATTTCCGGCAAGATCGGTATGCCGCTGTACATGATCGCTCTGCTGGCCGCCATTGCCATTGTGGCACTGCGCATCGTCAAGGGCAAAAAAGTGTATGACCTGATCGATATGAAAACCGTATTTCTGTACGTTGGTATGCTGCCATTAGGTACTGCCCTGAAAACGACCGGCGCTGCACAGATGATCGCAGATGTGGTGTCTGCCATCTGCGGCGGATCGGGCAATGTGTATCTGATCACCGCAGTGGTGTTCTTTGTCTCCTGCTTCATGACCCAATTTACCTCCAATGTGGTTACCATCAATCTGCTGGTGCCCATCGTGGTTGCCATCGGCGAGACCATCCATGTGAGCCCGGCGGCTCTGATCGTCACTGCTACCATTGCAGCAACCTGCGGCTATGTAAGCCCGGTGGCCTGCCCGCCCGCAACTATCATCTACGGCAACGGCGGTCTCAAATTCAAGGATTACGGCAAGAGCAACTGGTCACTGCTGCTGCTCACCTTTATTCTCTGCGTGGTACTGCTGCCCATTCTGTGGCCCCTGAGCTGATAGGAGCAGCACAAAGAAAGGAATGCTTGAAATGAGATCCAGAATCTATCTGAAGAATGGCCGTGTACTGGATCCGTCCAGTGGTATCGACAAACTGCTGGACGTGGAGATCACCGATGGCCGCATTACCGCACTGGGCAAACTGGAACCCACGGAGGGCGAAGTTTTTGATGCCGGTGGCTGCTGTGTGGTGCCAGGACTGATCGATTACCACACCCACCTGTTTGAGGGCGGGAGCCAGTTTGGTTTTGATGCCGACCTGATGCTGCCCAGCGGCGTGACTACCGCTGTGGATGCCGGCACAACAGGTACGGCGGCATATGAGGCGTTTCACTGCCAGCTGCAGAACCATAAAGTGCGTACCTTCACCTTCCTGAATCTGTCTCCCATGGGGCAGATGGGCTCTGGCCTGAACGAAAACCTGGATCCGGCGCTGGTGCGGCTGGATGATATGCGGGAACTGGTGCGCCGCTATCCCGGCGAGATCCGCGCCGTAAAGGTACGTATCAGCCGAAGCATTGTGGGCGCCTTGGGCAGCGCACCGCTGTATAAAGCCATTGAGAACGCGCAGGAACTGGATCTGCCCGTTGTGGTGCACAGCACGGATGCCTGCATTCCTATGGAGGAACTGGCCAAAGCTCTGCGCCCCGGCGATGTGCTATGCCATGTATTTCATGGCAAGGGCTCCACGATCCTGGACGAAAACGGTAAGGTTAAGCCGGAGTTATGGCAGGCACAGGAGCGCGGGGTGCGGATGGATGCCGCAAACGGACGCAACAACTTTGCCTTTGCCGTAGCCAAGGCGGCGCTGAAGCAGGGCTTCAAGCCGGATATCATCAGTACTGACCTTACTGCGGCTACTGTGCAGAGTGGCCGGATGGCTCGCAACCTTCCGTTCCTGATGTCGAAGTATCTGGCAATGGGCATGACGCTGAACGACGTACTGGAGCGCACCACCATAACTCCGGCCAAGGCTTTGGGCCTTGCCGACGGAAGCGGAACCCTGACTCTGGGAGCCAGAGCAGACCTTGCTGTGCTTACCGTGCAGCGACGCCCCTGCCGATTTATGGATGCAGGCGGTGTAATGCTGGATGGCAATCAGATGCTGGCAAATTTGCTTACTGTGCAAAATGGTAAAGTGGTGTACAATTCCAACCTGCTGCCATGCCTGTAAACGGGCACGGATAATAAAAACGATTTGAATGCTCGGGCACAGCCCGAAAAAAGAGAGGGAGAGATTATTATGATGAACGAGTTTCCGAAGCTGTTGGACGACGCGATCCTTGCACGTGCAGAAAAACTGTGCAGCACATTAATCTGTGATGGCATGAAGGAACTGGATATCCCAAACGGCGGCTGTCTGGAGTTTGGCATCCACGCCATTCATCCGTCCTTTAAACTGGTAGGTACAGCCATGACCGTGGAGACCGCCGACGGCGACAACTTCCCCATCCATGTGGCAAGCTATTCAGCTCCTGCGGAAGGCTACGTGATGGTGATCGATGGCAAGGCCTACACGGGCCGCGCCTATCTGGGCGATTTGATCATGGGTGCCTGTCAGGCTGTGGGCTACAAGGGAATTGTGATCGATGGCTGCACCCGCGATTACGACGGCAACTGTGAACTCAAGTTCCCGGTGTTCAGCCGCGGGCTGCTGCCGCGCGGACCTTACAAGAAGAGCGAGGGCAGCATCAACACTGCCATTGAGTGCGGCGGCGTGCATGTGGAGCCGGGCGACCTTGTGGTTGGCGACTGTGACGGCGTGTGCGTGGTGCCCCGTGCCGAGATCGATCGGGTACTTGCCGCAGCTGAAAAGAAGGAAGCTTATGAGAATAAGCGCCACGAGACTATCCGGGAGTATGTCAAGGCTAAGGCGGAGGGCAAGCCGCTGCCCCAGCTGGCACCGCAGTGGGTGCTGGACATGATGGCAAAATAAAAGCAGGCTGCGACCAAAGGAGAGGATCATATGAACAAAAAAATTGCACTGACCGGGCCATACAACGAGAACACCCGCCGGGTGCTGCATGAGACCGTACCGGAGGGGTTTGAGATCTACGACGTGCGTTCACCGGAAGAATACGCAAAACTGGCCGATGCAGATTACATCATCATCCGCACTATCAAGCTGAACGGTGCAGATCTTGCCGGAGCCGCGCACCTGAAAGCAATCCAGAAATGGGGCGCCGGTTACGACTCGCTGGATATTCCCTCCATCAGCGCCAAAGAGATCCCGGTGCTGGTGTGCAGCGGTGTCAATGCAGAGCCCGTGGCCGAAATGGCGGTGCTCCATATGCTGGCTGTGCTGCGCAATCTGCTGCCGCTGAATGCGCGCCTTAAGCAGAATCAGTGGTGCAAGGATGAATTTGCTTCCAGGTCCTGGCTGCTGGCCGGAAAAACCGTGGGTCTTGTGGGTCTGGGCAACATTGGCCGCAAGGTTGCCCACATCGTGCAGGGCTTCGACGCAAAGGTGCAGTATTACGATGTATTCCGTATCCCGGAAGAAGAGGAAAAAAGGCTTGGCATCCAATATGTACCCTTTGAAGGGCTGCTGCGTACTTCGGATATCGTATCCATGCATGTGCCCCTAATGGATGCCACCCGCAATATGATCGGTGAACAGCAGCTGGCTATGATGAAGCCTGCTGCCATTCTCATCAATACCTCCCGCGGAGGTGTGGTGGACGAAAAGGCTCTGGCAAAGGCTTTGCAGGAGCACACGATCATGGGTGCAGGCTTGGATGCATTCAGTCAGGAACCTCCGGGAGTGGACTGCCCCTTCTACCGGATGGAAAATGTGGTGATCACTCCCCACTCCGGCGGCAACACGGCTGACAATGACCTGAACATGATCCGCCGCTGCTTTGAAAACATCCAGCATCTGGAAAAAGGTGAAGCTGTCCGGCGTCGGGATGTAGTGAATAACGATAAGCTTGCGCAGCCGGTAAAGACTGTCTGATTTTGTCATATCGTTTCTTTTAAATTGAATCACTAAGCTTTCATCATGGATGTCTCCCTGAATTTAGAGGGAGGCATCCATTTTGTTTTGCGTACGTAAAGCGGCAATGAATGAACATCAAAAACATATACCATGTTTTCCATCATATGATGGAGAGCTTCTTTCAGAAAAGCACTATACTAGGTGAAAATATTGGAGATTGTGATTTGTCTGAAAAGAAGGGCTGAATATGCTGGACAGTAAAAACAGAGCGCTGCTTTCACTTTTATCGGAGAACCGTTACATCACGGCGCAGGAGATCGGCAGTCGCCTTTCCCTCAGTGAAAAAACGGTGCGGACGCGGCTGCATGAGATCATGGATGCCGCAGAACAAAACGGTGCAAAGATCATCTCAAAACCGCGCTATGGCTATGGGCTTCAAATTCTGGACACGGAAAAGTGGAATGCTTTTTTCTGCCAGCGGCAGAAAACTGTGATACAGATCCCGAAGGACGCCGAAGAACGGGTGGAGTACATTCTGGCGGCACTTCTGACGCAGAAGGCCTATGCGTATATCAAGCTGGAGCAGCTGAGCGAAACGCTGTATGTTTCCTCCAAAACTCTGACAGGCGAGATCAAACGGGTGGAATATATCCTGCACCAGTTTTCGCTGTGTAGGATTACAATAGATGTGTTACAGATGTAAATAAAAAGAAAGACGAATGAGT
>CAVKKE010000154.1:0-6794 GCA_963656875.1 Barnesiella intestinihominis
CCGTCACTTTGATCTGGGGCAGGTCGCACTTGCAGCCGCCCACATTGTGGCAGCACTCGCAGACATCACAGGTCACGCCGATGTTTTCCATGTTTATCACCTCTCTGCTGCTAGTCTGCCCGGAGCACAGAGAGTTTATGCAAAAAAAATCAGCCAGCCTTTTGGGCGTCGCGTTTGGCTTTCACAGTCACAGCCACATGCTTGATGGACAGCACCGGATGCACAGGCAGCATCCGCGGCCCGGCCCAGCGCATCACTGCGCGGATCTTTTCCCGCATGGCGGGCTGATAGCAGTGCACTTTGCAGGCAGAGCAGAAGGTCTTGGTCTCCATAAAGGGGCATCGGTCGATGCGGCTCAGCGCATAGTCATGCAGCTGCTGGCACTCGGGGCACAGTGTGCCCTTTTGCGTTTTGTGCTGTTTGCGGCAATAAAGAGCAATCATCTCGCTGACCAGCAGCTTTTCGTCTGCGCGTTTCTTGTCCAAATTTTTCGGGGCCTTTGACATCGGGGCCGAACCTCCTGATTTTTGTTATTTTTTACGGCCCGACCGAATTGCAGCGCGGCGCACTGCGCCACGCAGAAATGCAAAGCCTACCGTAACACCAATTGCTGCAACCATTGCCATACACACCGCCTTTTCTAACGGAAAACGGCAGGGGCCAGGGCATCTGTGCCCATTCTCCCCTGCCGCTGATCTCATTTGCTGTCCTGTACAAAGGCTGCTGCGGCTTTCAAAAAGTTAGAATCTTCTAACTTTCATCCCTATAAAAACGCCGAACCGGCTTACCATAGTTTATCGCAGCAAACTCTTTTTGTCAAGAGAAGGTTTCCTGAAACCTGCTTACCATGCAGCCAGGTCTGCGCCCAGCTTGCGGCATGCAGCCTGCACATCATCATCAGGAGCCTCATTGCAGATCAGGCCCTCACCGTTGAGCACCTGTGCGCCGTCGCCCTGTGCACGCTCGACCCAGTCGCGCATCCACTGGCCATCGCCCCAGCCGTAAGAACCGAACAGAGCGATCTTCTTGCCGTTCAGAGAACCCTCCAGGTCAGAGAACATCGGCTCAAACTCGCTCTCCTCCAGCTGCTCAGCGCCCATTGCGGGGCAGCCAAAAGCCACTGCATCAAACTCAGCCAGCTTGGCTGCGTTCATCTCGCTGCAAGGCACGATGGTGCCGTTTGCGCCCTCAGCGACGCAATTTGCCATGGTCTCGGTGTTGCCGGTTGCGCTCCAGAATACGACTGCTACTTTGCTCATAAGGATCGACCTCTCTCAAAATAATATTAGTTAGATATCTCTAACTTTATGTTCCATGAAATTGCGTCCAACCACGCAGACGCATTTTCATTTGGTTAGTACCTTCTAACCACCGATAGATTACCACAGCTTTCCAGCTATGTCAAGCCCTTTTCCCAATTTTTTCATAGTGCACCGCCGGTGCTCAGAAAATGCCAGACCGTCAGCACGCCAAAGATCACCGGCTGGTGCAGCAGATACAGGATCAGCGAATGCCGCCCCAGCCAGCCCAGCGGCGGGCACACCGACCGACGCAGCGGTTCCATCCGTTTCCTCCCGATGATGCCATGAAGGAAATATCCCGTCCAGAACAAGAACAGCCACGGCAGCAGCGGGAAATAATCCGTGGAATAAAAGTCCCACGGATAAAAACCGAAAAAGGCCGTGAGGTAATTTGCATACCAGCCATTCGGCAGGAAAATTTTCCAGCCGCCGATGCCGAAATAATGCCATGACACATGATAGGTCAGTGCAAACAGCACCGCCGAGACTGCCAAACCCACGGCAGGCGGGATCTTTTTCAGCAGCGGCTCCAGCAGACCGGTCAGCAGCATGGCAGTGCCCAGCAGGGTCAGCACGCCGAAGACCACACGGTCTTCCGGCATAAAAATCAGTGTCACCGCTGTGACCAGCGCTCCGGCCCCGAAAACTGTGGCCCCGCGCCGCAGTGTGTGATGCCCGAACTGCACGCAGAAGCCGGAAAGCAGAATAAAGATCCAGCAGATGGATTGCTGCCACAGCTGGCCCGGCCTGCCGACATACCAGTCCATCTGCACGCCGAACAGGAATGCCAGATCCCAGCATGCATGATACAGCATCATGCTGATAAGATCCAGCCCCCGCAGCTCATCCAGCAAGGCATAACGGCCCGCCGGGGCCTTTTTTGCGGAATGCATTTCCACATTTCTCATCCCCTTTTTGCTTTTCAGTATAAACCGGCGGCTCTGTTCCTGTCAAGGAATCAAACAAAAAGCCGCTGCACGGCGGTGAAACCATGCAGCGGCAGAATTGATGACCGGGGAAAAATCAGACTTCAGTGTTGAAGTAGCGCTTCAGCAGGCCCTCGAAGCCGCGGCCATGACGGGCCTCGTCCTTGGCCATCTCGTGGACAGTGTCGTGGATGGCATCCAGGTTCAGGGCCTTGGCCTTCTTGGCCAGATCCATCTTGCCTGCGCATGCGCCGCACTCGGCCTCAGCACGCATCATCAGGTTCTTCTTGGTGCTGTCGGTGACGACCTCGCCCAGCAGCTCAGCGAAACGGGAAGCGTGATCTGCCTCCTCATAAGCATAGCGCTTATAGGCCTCAGCGATCTCGGGGTAGCCCTCGCGCTCAGCCACGCGTGCCATAGCCAGATACATGCCGACCTCACTGCACTCGCCCTCGAAGTTTGCGCGCAGGCCGTCAACGATCTCCTGAGGCACGCCCTCAGCCTTGCCGATGCCGACCACATGCTCGGTGACGTAGGTGTTGCCGGTCTTCTCCACAAAAGCGGAAGCAGGAGCCTTGCAGACAGGGCACTGAGCGGGGATCTCGCCCTCAGCAATATAACCACAAACGGTGCAAACGTATTTCTTCATAAGAATAGACCTCCATCATTCTCTTTATCATTCACTGGTTTTGAAGTGCCGGTGTTGGTACTCACCGGCACTTCTCATAGCTTTATTATAGCGAATGATTCCTAGTTAGTCAAGGATAATTTTAATAATAATTCCTATTTATAAAAATCCAGCAAGGTCGCCAAAAACCTTGCCGGAAAACTGGGCGCTTTGCCCTGCCCGTATCAGCAGACTATCCTTATATAATAAAAACAGGCACACACTCTCCTGCCATGCCGAAACAGAGCGGGAGGAACATGCCTGTTCTTATTTTGCTTTTTCAGCTTAATACTTACACCTGCAGGTTGCTGCTGGAAGCAGCTTCTGCGCCGTCGGCAGCATCAAACTCATAGTCGTTGCCGGGCAGGATGGCGTTCAGCAGGATGCCGGCGATAGCGGCCACAGCCAGACCAGACAGGTTGATAGTGACGCCTGCAATGGCGAAGCTCACGCCGCCAACAGAGTTGAAGCCCAGCGCACACACCAGAATGACAGCGGCGACGATCAGGTTGCGGCTGTTGGTGAAGTCCACGCGGTTCTCCACCACATTGCGCACGCCGATGGCAGAGATCATGCCGTACAGCACAAAGCTGATGCCGCCGATGATGCCGGTGGGGATGGTGTTGATGACCGCCTCAAACTTGGGGCTGAAGCTCAGGATGATGGCCAGCACAGCGGCGATGCGGATGACCAGCGGGTCATAGATCTTGCTCAGGGCCAGCACGCCGGTGTTCTCGCCGTAGGTAGTGTTGGCCGGGCCGCCCAGCAGGCCGGCCATGGTGGTGGCCAGACCGTCGCCCAGCAGGGTGCGGTTCAGGCCGGGGTCATTGATGTAGTTGTGGCCGACGGTTGCGCTGATGGCTGCGATGTCGCCCACATGCTCCATCATAGTCGCCAGAGCAATGGGGATGATGGTGAACAGTGCGCTGATGAACTCAGGACTGCCGTCGATGGCAAACAGACCCATGGCTTCCTTATGCAGGGGAATGCCAAACCATGCAGCGTCGGCGATCTTCTGGAAGTCCACCGCACCGGTGACCAGTGCCACCGCATAGGACACCAGAACACCAATGAGGATGGGCAGGATCTTGACCATGCCCTTACCCCAGATGTTGCAGATGATGACCACGCCCAGAGCCACGAAGGCCAGCAGCCAGTTTGCCTGGCAGTTGCTGATGGCCGAGGGGGCCAGGATCAGGCCGATGGAGATGATGATGGGGCCAGTGACCACCGGCGGGAAGAATTTCATGATGCGGCGGATGCCGAAGGTAGAGATCAGCAGGCTGGCTGCCAGATACACCAGGCCGGAGAATGCGATGGCTGCGCAGGCATAGGGCAGCATCTTGGTGTTGGCCACAGTCAGGTTGCCGTCTGCATCAGCCAGCATGGGGGCCACGATGGAAAAGCCGCCCAGATAAGCGAAGGAAGAGCCCAGGAATGCGGGCACCTTCTTCTTGGTGATGAGGTGGAACAGCAGCGTGCCCAGACCGGCGCACAGCAGCGTGGTGGAAACGCTCAGGCCGGTGAGCAGCGGCACCAGCACGGTTGCGCCGAACATGGCAAACATGTGCTGCACGCCCAGAATGAACATGCGGCCTGCGCCCAGCTGGCGCGCGTCGTAAATGCCCTTGGAGTAATCGACTTTTTCACTCATGAGTTTTTCTGCCTCCTACAGAATTTCCCAGCCCCAAAAAAAGAGGCACCGCCGTTGTTCAAACGGCAATGCCTCTGAAATTTGGGAACAATGATTCCGCCCGGAAAATGGGAAAAGCTGTGCGGCGCAGTCGGTGATTCGTGTGCAGCATCGTGCTCTCCCCTTTCTTCTCAGGCTCTTTCCAAACCGCCGGGTGCTTCCCCCGGCATGGCTGCTGCCTGTGCCCCGCAAAAGGCCCTGACCCGCAGTCCTTCAAAACAGTATAGCAGACTTTTCCCTTCTCTGCAACTGTTTTGAGCGGATTCCCCGGAATTCCCAAGCCGTTCTCTTGCATTCCGGGCAAAAGCGCACTATAATATAACCTACTATTATAATCTGTATAACAGTCAGCAGGAGGATCTATGATCTATCTGGATTATTCCGCAAACACCCCCGTGGACGAAGCGGTGCTGCAGCGGTTTTGTGAAATAGAGCGCAATTGCCCGGGAAATGCCAACTCCCGGCATCAGGCAGGCGCTGCCGCCAAAGCTGCCATCGACGAAGCCACCCAGAGCATCGCCCGCAGCCTGAATGTGCAGCCCGCCGAGATCATCTACACATCTGGTGCCAGCGAGGCCAACAATTTTGCCATCAAAAGCATTGCCCGGCTGGAACGGCACCACGGCAAACACATCATCTCTACCCCGCTGGAACACTCTTCCGTCAGCGGCAGCCTGACCGCCCTGCAGGAGCAGGGCTATGAGATCGACCTCGTGGACATCAAGCAGGACGGCACCGTTGACCTTGAACATCTGCGGGAGTTGATCCGCCCGGACACCATCCTGGTGGCGGTCACTGCCGTGGACAGCGAGCTGGGCGTGGTGCAGCCGGTGGCAGAGATCGCTTCTATTTTAAAGGAATACCCCCACTGCCATTTCCATGTGGACGCTACGCAGGCCATTGGCAAACTGCCGATGAGTTTTGATGGCATCGACACCATGAGCCTGACCGCACACAAGTTCTACGGCCTGAACGGCATCGGCGTGCTGGTCAAACGCCGCGGCCTCGCACTGGAACCCCTCATTCACGGCGGCGAAAGCACCACCATTTACCGCAGCGGCACCCCCACCGTGGCCCTCGCCTGTTCTCTGGCACTGGCACTGGACAAGGCCGTAAATGAGCTGCCCGGCCGCTTGGAGCGCATCCGCCAGCTGAATGCCCGCCTGCGCGCAGAGCTTTCCAGATATCCGAAAGTGCGCATCAACAGCCCGGAACATGCTGTGCCTCAGATCCTGAACCTGAGCGTGCAGAATGTGAAGGGCACCGTATTCCAGCGGGAGCTGGACGCCCGGGGCGTGTGCGTCTCGGTGAAATCCGCCTGCTCTTCGGACGGCCTGCCCTCCCGGGCGGTGTTTGCCGTGAGCCATGACCGGCGCAACGCGCTGTCTTCGTGGCGCATCAGCCTGAGCCACCTGACCACCGAACAGGACATCACGGATTTTATGCAGGCTTTCGACGCCTGTTATCAGGCCCTGACCCAGCAGTAACATTATAAGAGGTATCGCATGAAAAAGACTCTGGAATCCTATCAGCTGATTGAACGCAGCATCATCAAAAAATATCGCAAGGAGCTTTGGACTCCGTTTATCGTGGCCGTGAAGCGCTACGAACTGGTGCAGGCCGGCGACCGCATTGCCGTGTGCATCTCCGGCGGCAAGGACTCCATGCTCATGGCCAAGCTCATGCAAGAGCTGCAGCGCCACAGCGATGTGCCCTTCGAACTGGTCTTTCTGGTGATGGACCCCGGCTACAACGAGATCAACCGCCAGAAGATCGAAAGCAACGCAGAGCTGCTGCACATCCCGGTGACGATCTTTGAGAGCAACATCTTCGCTGTGGCCAACAACACCGACAAGAACCCCTGCTATCTCTGCGCCCGGATGCGCCGCGGCCACCTTTACAGCAAGGCCAAGGAACTGGGCTGCAATAAAATCGCGCTGGGCCACCACTTCAACGACGTCATCGAAACGACTGTGATGAGCATGTTCTACGGTTCTCAGCTGCAGGCCATGCCGCCCAAGCTCCACAGCACCAGCTTCCCCGGCATGACCCTCATCCGCCCGATGTACTGCATCAAGGAAGAGGACATCCTCGCATGGAAGCGGTACAACGACCTCGAGTTCATCCAGTGCGCCTGCCGCTTCACCGAAAACTGCACCATGTGCGACAATGGCGGCGGCGGTTCCAAGCGGCAGGAGGTCAAGACC
>CAVKKE010000155.1:0-6778 GCA_963656875.1 Barnesiella intestinihominis
TGGACATCAAGAAGTACCGCACCATCCCCATGGCCATCCAGTATTTCCGCGGCGGCTACGGCCGCGTGGAGCTGGCCCCCATGATGGCCTGCATCATCATCGCCATCATCCCCATCATCATCCTGTATGCGACCTGCCAGAAGTACATCATCGAGGGCGTCGTTGCAGGCGCTGTGAAGGGTTAAGGAGGTGCGCAGTATGCGTACAAGCGGCATTCTGATGCCTGTTTTCAGCCTGCCCGGGCCCTTCGGCATCGGCACGCTGGGAAAAGAAGCCTTTGCCTTCATCGATTTTCTTGCCGAGGCGAAGCAGACTTACTGGCAGATCCTGCCCATCGGCCCCACCGGATACGGCGACAGCCCTTACCAGAGCTTTTCCGCCTTTGCCGGGAACCCTTACTTCATCGATTACCGCATCCTCGCCGCGGACGGCCTGCTGACCGCTGACGAGATCCCTGCCGAAAAGCCGGTGGGCCCCATCGACTACGGTGCACTCTACAACGAGCGGCCCGTGGTGCTGAAAAAGGCCGCCGACCGTCTGCTGGCTTCCCCCTCCCCCGCCTACGAAGCGTTCTGCAAAGCGCAGGCTTCCTGGCTGGAGGACTACGCCCTGTTCATGGCCGTCAAGGCTGAGCAGGATCAGGCCGGCCTTGCCGACTGGCCGGACGAGATGCGCTGCCGCCAGCCGGAATCCATTGCCGCCGCAAAAGAGCGGCTGGCCGACAGCATCGGCTACTTCAAAGCGGTGCAGTTCTTCTTCTACACTCAGTGGAACGCCCTCAAGGCTTACGCAAACAGCAAAGGCATCCAGCTGGTGGGCGACATCCCCATCTATGTCAGCCCGGATTCCAGCGATCTGTGGACCCACCCGGAGCTGTTCCAGACCGACGGCGAGATGCACCTGACCCAGGTGGCCGGATGCCCGCCGGATGCATTCGCTGCGGACGGCCAGCTGTGGGGCAACCCGCTGTACGACTGGCCCACCCACAAGGCCACCGGCTTTGCGTGGTGGAAGGGCCGCATGAAGCATGCCACCTCCATCTACGATGTGGTGCGCATCGACCACTTCCGCGGCTTCGAGAGCTACTACTCCATCCCCGCCGGGAACAAAACGGCGGCGGGCGGCCATTGGGAAAAGGGCCCCGACCTCGACTTCATCAATGCCATGCACGAAGCTCTGGGCGAGGGCGGCATCATTGCCGAAGATCTGGGCTACCTGACCCCGGAGGTCAAGGCCATGCTGGCGGCAAGCGGCTACCCGGGCATGAAGATCATGCAGTTCGCGTTCGACAGCCGCGAGTCCGGCAACTACCTGCCCCACACCTACCACCACAACAGCGTGGTCTACACCGGCACCCACGACAACGTGACCACCGAGGGCTGGCGCACCAATGCCAGCGCCGAAGATGTTGCCTACGCCTGCCGCTATCTGCGCTGCAAGCCGGAAGACCTGACCGAAGCCATGATCTGCGCCTGCCTTGGCAGCGTGTCGGATATGGCGGTCATCCCGCTGGCCGACTGGCTGCATCTGGGCAGCGAAGCCCGCATCAACACCCCCAGCACACAGGGCTCCAACTGGCAGTGGCGGCTCAGCGCTCCCCTGCCGGCAGGCCTTGCCGAACACATCGCCGGCCTGACCTGTCTGTATGAACGGGCACAATAACGACATTTTCCTGCATTTTCTCCCCATAAACGGACGCCTGCGGCACTGTGCTGCGGGCGTCTTCTTTTTGGGCGCAGAACATTTTTTCGGCGGGAAAAAGGAAGGCTTTGGGAATCATTTTTTCGTTCTTTCGCAGTTTATCTACTTTCAGGACACATTTTGTTCACAAATGTATCATCAATTTTAATCGCACGCTCTCTTGTTATTTTTATTCAGTTATGCTACAATTCAGATAGTATATGGTCTGCTTTTCTGCGGACGCTACGAGCGAAAGGAGTTTTTCCATTATGGATCATCCCTATCAGACTTCGATGCAGCTGCCGGCAGCTTATGCCGTTATCACGGAAGAAGAAATGACCTATCTGGGTGGTGGCAGCGATATTGTCCTTGGTCAGGCTTTTGGCTATCGGCTCGTCCTTGACACCGATCAGTTCTTGACCTTCTGCGCCAATGTGGTCGGCAATTTCGGCTATTACCTGCTTAGTGCATCTTTCAGCTATGTCACCAACATCTTTGAGTCCGGCGCAAAGAACGGCCTGTCCATCGCAGGCTCTGTTGCGCACGCATGGAACCGTCTGGAGACTCCGGGCAGCCGCATTGGTGCCATTGGCCTGACAGGTCTGGCCGGTGTTTATGTCGGTGTGCAGGCTGTCAGCATCTTCCGTTCTCTCCGCAACCTCTATGATGCGGTCTTCAACCCAATGCCGAATTTTGAAACCGCTGCTGCAGGCGCAGACGCTGCCTGAGCCTGACTTCCCCTGCAAATGATGAGAAAGGAGCCGATTCCTTATGAAAGACCTTCAGATGCCGCATTCCTATGCCATGATCCCCGAAAATGAGCAGACGTCCATTTCCGGCGGCGGGCCGCTGGGTAATGCACTGAATGTATTCTTTAACAATCTCCATTTGGACGATCTCTTCTTTGGCGGCGGGCTCATCTCTTTCTCGTTCACCTTTGTCCCCATGCTGCTGTTCAACGTGGTCAAGACCGGCATCGATGTGGCTCTTGACGTCTACAACGATTTTTCCCGTTTCTTCGGCTTCTCGCAGGAAAGCGAGGAAGTCGTTCAGTATCTCACGGAACGGAAAAACAGTGAGTCTGCTCAGCGGCCGGCCGTCTGAGCATCTGACAATGAAAAAGGGACTGCTGCACATTGATTTGTGCAGCAGCCCTTTTTTGTATTATTCATTCCAGTCTCACGGCTCCCTGTTCCCGCAGACGCAGCACATAACAGCTGCCCGCGCCGAACACCCGCTCGATCTCGTTGTGATAGCGTGCCAGCAGCTCCTGTGGCACATAAGCCTGAATGGTGCCCGCAAAGCCGCCGCCCTGCATCCGCCATGCGCCTGCGCTGCCCTGCAGAATGCTCTGGCTCAAAGCCAGTGCCACCGAAAGCCCCTGGTGCCGCACATCTGTGGCACAGTAGACGTTCTGACAGAGTGCAAAGGATGCCCGCCCGCTTTCCAGCACCAGCCGCGCAAACTCTGAGAAACGTTTTGCACGCAGGGCATCGTGCTGCGCCAGCGCCCGGGCGTTCTCCTCAAAATAATGCATCGCCCGCAGCACGGCCCGGTCGCCGCACTGCTTCCGCAGGGCGGGCAGCGCTGCCCAGAAGTCAGCCTCTTTCACCTGCCCCAGCACTTTCCGGCCCAGACAGGCCGCGACGTGCTCCATCTCCTGCCGGATGGCCGCAAACTCGCCGGTGAGCTCGCTGTGGCTGCCGCGGGTGTCGGTGACACACAGGGACATGCCTTCCGGCAGCAGGCCGTCGGCATGGATCTTTTCGATTCCCGGCTCACGGGGGTCGGCAAAGTCTGCAAAAATGACGCCGCCCACCGCGCTGGTCAGCTGATCCAGCAGGCCGCTGGGTTTGCCAAAGTAAGTATTTTCCGCATACTGGCAGATCTTTGCCAGCTCCGCCGGGGCAAAGCCGCAGTCATACATGCCGTTCCAGATCACAGCCATGCCCATCTCAAATGCCGCCGAGCTGGACAGGCCAGACCCTCGCAGCACATCACTGGCAGTGTAGGCATCAAAGCCGCCCGGCGTCTTCCCTGCCACGCGGAACCCCTCCGCAATGCCGCGGATCAGACTGGCCGAATGGGTGCCTTCCCCTTCCTGCGGCTGGGCCACGGTCAGGTCGATGACGTCCAGCTTATTGAACCCGCGGGATTTCACCCTCACATAGCCGTCATCGTTCTGCGCGGCCACAGCGACCAGATCCAGCGTCACAGCTGCCGCCAGACCATAGCCGTGCTGGTGGTCGGTGTGATTGCCACCCAGCTCCGCCCGGCCCGGCGCAGAGTACACCTGCACCTGACGCCCCGGCCCGAAATAGATCTCGAACTGCTCCAGCGCCGCGCAGTACCGCGCCCGCTGACGGCTGAGCTCTGCCGGAGCATCACCATACAGCGCCCGGAGTTTTTCGTCCCATGCTCCCGCCGCGATCTGCTGACGGAGAAGCCCACTGGTCGCCATCCCGATTCCCTCCTCAAGATGTTTTTGACGATTTGTTATGCCTATTGTAATGCATCCGCGCGGCATTTTCAATTTCTATCGCGGAAATCGCTCGAATTTTGTCGTCCAGCTCAAAGAATAAGATGTACTTTTGTTGAATTTGCGGGGCATTCTGTGGTATACTGGGGGCAGAACGTGACAGGACGGAGGAAAAGCATCTATGCCAGACGTTTATAAGCAGTCCTTCAAGCAGAACTATACGAATAACATCGAATTGTCCATTTTCAACTGCGGCATCGAGCGCTGTGCCCCGGGCCAGACCTGGGGTCCCGGCATCCGCGACCACTACCTCATCCACCTTGTGCTCTCGGGCAAGGGCGTGTTTGAAGTGGGCGGCCGCACCTGGGAGGTCAGCGCCGGTGACCTGTTCTTTGCACGCCCAAGCCAGCTCATCCGCTACACCGCCGATGAGCAGCATCCCTGGGAGTACAGCTGGGTGGGCTTCAACGGAGCCTGCGCCCATAAGCTGGCGGCACAGCTGCCTTTCACCGACGACTCCCCTGTTCACCGTGCGCAGGACCCGGAAGCCATGCGTGCTGCACTGGCCAACATCTACTCGGCCCGCGGGCTGCAGCCTCAGGATGAAGCCGCCATGGTGGGCTACCTCTATTTGTTCATTGCGGCCCTGATGAAGGAGACCATCGCTGGCAAACCCCACACGGCGTCCTCTTCCAGCCAGTATGTGCTCAACGCCATCAAATATATCCAGTTCAACTATTCGCATGACATTTCCATCGATGATGTGGCAAAAAGCGTGGGTGTTTCCCGCAGCCACCTCTACCGGGTGTTCATGCTCAACGTGGGCAAGAGCCCCATCGACTATCTCACCGAGTACCGCATCAACGAGGCCTGCAAGCTGCTGCGGGCAGGTAACCTGTCCATTGCAGAGGTCGCCGTGTCGGTGGGCTTCTTCGACCAGTTCTATTTCTCGCGGGTGTTCAAGCGCGCCAAGGGCGTGCCGCCGAGCAAGTATTTTGCTGCCTCGCAGGCAGATGCTCCGGCAAACCCCGCACCCAGTGACCACCAGTAAAAGGAGACTTCCATGCCCTTACAGAAAAACCAGATCCTGACCCTGCGCATCGAGCGGCTGTCCAGCGACGGCAGCGGCGTGGCCCACAGCCCGGAGGGCGAAGCCGTGTTCATTCCCGGCGCGGCCCCCGGCGACGAAGCCCGCGTGCGCATCGTCAAGGACTGCAAACGCTATGCTTTCGGCATTCTGGACGAAGTGCTCACGCCTTCGCCCGACCGCATCCCGGTGGACTGCACTGTGGCCGGCCCCTGCGGCGGCTGCAGCCTGCGGCACCTGAATTATACCGCCGAGCTGCAGGCCAAACAGGAGAATGTTGCCGATGCCTTTGCGCGCATCGGCGGGCTGGACGTGCCGGTGCTGCCCATCGTGGGTTCGCCGGAGGTGGACCGCTACCGGAACAAGGTGCAGTTCCCGGTGGGGCTGGACAAGAGCGGCAAGCCCTGCATCGGGTTTTATGCCGGACGCACTCACCGCATCGTCCCCTGCCCGGACTGCCGCCTGCAGCCCGGCGTGCTGAACGACATCGGCAATGCGTCGTGCGCCTTTTTTGCGGAAAATGGCATCCAGCCTTACAGTGAAGAAACGGGCAGGGGCCTTGTGCGGCACATTTTCCTGCGCCGGGGCGCTCATAGCGGGCAGATCATGGTCTGCCTGGTCTGCACCCGCCCGAAGCTTCCCCATGCCGAGCAGCTCTGTGCCCTGTTGAAGGAGCAGTTCCCGGACATCACCACCATTCTGCTGAATGTCAACGCCAAAAACACCAACGTGATCCTGGGCACAGAGACCCGCACCCTGTATGGGCCGGGCTATATTGAAGACACCCTCTGCGGTGTGCCGGTGCAGCTGGGGCCGCTGTCCTTCTATCAGGTCAACACTCTCGCCGCCGAGCGGCTCTACGGCATCGCCGCTGAATATGCCCAGCTGACCCCGGATGATCTGCTGCTGGACCTTTACTGCGGCATGGGCACCATCGGCCTTTCGATGGTGGAGCACTGCCGTGAGCTGGTGGGCGTGGAGATCGTGCCGGAAGCCATCGACAGCGCCAAAGCCAACGCCGCCCGCATGGGTGCAGACGTCGTCGCAAAGAGCCGCTTCTTCTGCGCCGACGCCGGTCAGGCCGCCACGCGCCTTGCCGCCGAGGGCCTGCACCCGGATGTCGTGATGCTTGACCCGCCCCGCAAGGGCTGCGACGAAGCCACCCTCTCTGCCGTGGTGTGCATGGCCCCCCGCCGGGTGGTCTATGTCAGCTGCAACCCCGCCACCGCCGCCCGAGACGCCGCCTGGCTGGAACAGAACGGGTATCACGCAGAGAAAGTGCAGCCGGTAGACCTCTTCCCAAGAACCCGGCATTGCGAAGCAGTTCTTCTTTTGACCAAACTCAATGTCGAATGACATATTGAAGCAGAATTCAGCATGGATGAGCTGGATGTGACTGCCGCAGAGAGCAAGGCAACTTACAATGAGATTCGGGATTATGTGTGGGAACATCATCAGCTCAAGGTGTCTAATCTCTATATCGCGCAGGTCAAGCAGAAGTGCGGCATCAAGGAGCGGGAGAACTACAACAA
>CAVKKE010000156.1:0-6542 GCA_963656875.1 Barnesiella intestinihominis
TGCCGGTCAGGTCAAAAGACTTGGGAGTGCAGATAGCCATAATAGTAGTCCTCCTTAAAGTTTACAAAAATCATTCAAAAGTTTCCAGAGCTTCCACCAGTGCAAGGATGGTCAGCGACTGGCCGTATGCCATGGGAGCAATCAGGATGTTCTTGTAGTGGTCGCGGTCGTATCCCATGCCCGTGCCGCCAGATACTTTCAGCACCGTACCATCGGTGTCGATATTCTTGAGGATTGCACGGATAGCTTTCTGGGCACAGGGCAGATAGGAATCGTCCAGAATCCCCATACGGATGCCCTTCAGGATGCCAGCGGTGATAGCAGCAGAGCCGGAAGTTTCTTCGTAGCTGGTGGGGTCATCCAGAACCGTATGCCAAAGGCCGTCCTCACCCTGAAGGTCACGCAGCGCGCGCACCTGTGCTTTGTAGGTGTCCAGAATGAATGTCTTGACGCCCTGATTCAGAGTACCCTTGAACATATCCAGATAGTCCAGAATACCCAGCGTGAACCAGCTGTTGCCGCGGCACCAAAACACGCCGCCAAAGTTGTCCATGCGGTTGAATGACCAGCCGTGGAAGAACAGACCGGTGTGGGTATCGTACAGATACTTGATGTGCATCAGCACCTGTTTGATGGATTCGTCGATCCACTCCTGTTTGCCGTACTTCTGGCCCATCCGGTTGAGGAACAGGACGGTCATAAACAGGGTGTCAATCCACATCTCACTCTCGTTCAGACGAACGCCCTGACGGTCGCCGTTGGCACTGGTGACGTGCTGGAAGCCACCCTCACGGGTGCGCGGGATGCACTCCATCAGCCACTTTGCCCAGTCCACACACAGAGCCTCAAATTCAGGGTCGTTGTAAGTTTCATTCAGCTCACACAAAGTCAGCAGCGGCGTGGTCGTGTTGATATTGCGAGAAGGCAGGCCCTGCGCAATGTTCTCTTTGAACCAGTCATGCAGGAAGGTACGGTATTCCTCTGAATCCTGCATCTTGGCGATTTTGAGCAATCCGTACAGGCCGATGCCCTGCGGCCAGTCCCATTCCTTGATGCCGAAGTCACGGCTAAAAAATCCGATGGCCTCGCCGCCCTCTTTCAAGGTGTCCTCGTTTTCGGGGGCACCAAGGTGCATCAGCTTCTGGATAACAAGATCCAGCTTTTTCTGAATCAGTTCTTTTTTGATTTCGTTTGCCACAAGAAACACCTCATTTATTTGTGTTGTTTTTCTCAGCGGTTGAAGTAAGCGATTTTCGATACTGTGCTGGTGTAACGTGTTGATATTTTTTGAACACGCGCCCCAGATAGGTAATGCTTTCAAACCCGGTACGGCTTGCGATTTCGGAAACCGAAAGTGTTGTTGTTTCCAGCAGCTCCTGCGCTTTTTTTACACGCAGGATGTTGATGTATTCGTTGATGCCGAAGCCAGTCACTTCATGGAAGGAACGGCTCAGATAATACTTGCTGATATAAAATTGTTCCGCAAGGCTGTCCAGCGAGAGCGTCTCCTGAAAGTGGTCAGAAATGTAGTCTGAGATTTGGTAGACCGCATCGAACTTTCCACTGCTGTCCTTTCCTTCCTGCACATCGCTCAAATAAGGAATCTGTTGATTGCTGCGCCGGAAGTGGATGAATCCAAGAATCAATTCGGAAAGAATCGCCGTCTGGCTCATTGGTTCTGCTTTGTCCAGTTCTTCCATGATTTGAAGAAACAGCCGACTGGTATTCGCCACCTGTTTTGTGGTAAGTTTGTAAATACCGTAGTGCTTATGGAAAAACGCGCCGATTTTCAGTTCCGGGTACATCTTATCGACCTTTTCCACAATGTCCCGGTCTACATAGAGAATTACCCGCTCGTACTCCGATTCCGGGTCGCCTACGATGGAATGGGACATATGAATCTGGCCGCTGTCCACAAGGATCAGATTTCCAGCTTGCGCTTCATAGGCGCGGTTTTCAAAGAAAATCTGACGCTGCCCACGGAGCAGAAGATAAATTTCGTATTCCTGATGGAAATGGTTATACCGCATATCGAAGTTTGCCGGACGAACCATGTGCTCCACCATAATACCGTTTTGTTTGCGGTAATATTGGGTCGCATCACCCTGAACCATACTGTGTAGCCATGTTGTTTCCATGAACGGCTCCTTTTCTCCTGAACAGGCGGTATCCTGCGGCATTTGCCGCAGGAACCTTTGCCTTGATTATGTCATATCTGTTCAGGTTTGGCAAGCACTCGCACAGGGGAGCTTTACATCAGTCCCAGCGTGGTAGGCAGCCACTCGCTCAGAGCGGGGATGTAAGTGACCAGCATCAGGGAGATGAAGATCGCCACAAAGAACGGAACCAGACTCTTCATCACATTTTCCAGACGCTGCTTTGCCAGAGAGCAGCCCACAAACAGGACATTGCCAACAGGAGGAGTGATGGTGCCGACCGCCAGATTCATGACCATCATAACACCGAACTGCACATCGCTCATGCCGAAGGTGCGGACAATGGGCAGGAAGATCGGGGTGAAAATCAGCAGAGCCGGTGCCATATCCATGAAAGTGCCGACGATCAGCAGGAAGATGTTCAGGATGAGCAACAGAACGTACTTGTTGTCGGAGATGCCCAGAACCATCTTGCTGATAGCAGCAGGCAGACCGGTGAAGCTCAGAACAAAGCTCAGGACGGAGGATGCACCGATGATGAGCATGACAACGGTAGTCATGTTTGCAGTCTGCACCAGAATACGAGGCATATCTTTCAGGTCGATGGACTTGTAGATGAAAACCGACAGGATAAAGGCATAGGCAACAGCCACAGCGGAGGCCTCCGTGGGGCTGAACACACCGGACAGGATGCCGCCGATGATAATGACGATGAGCAGCAGGCTGGGGATGGCGCGCCAGATGGTGTTCAAGGTCTCGCTGACACTCAGCTTCTGAGCCTTGTCACCCTTACGGACGTAGCCGTATTTCTTTGCGATGAAATAACCAACGACCATGCAGGCGGCAGTCCAGAGCAGACCGGGAATCCAGCCAGCCATGAACAGGGTTGCAACAGAAGTGCCGCCGCTTGCGGTGGAGTAGACGATAAATGCGGTAGTAGGGGGAATCAGCTGGCCGACCGGAGCGGTGGCCACGTTCATAGCAGCGGAGAAGCCTTCGTCATAGCCTTCCTCTTTTTCCATGGGAAGCATAACGCCGCCGATTGCGGTAGCAGCCGCGATACCAGAACCAGAAATAGAACCGAACATTGCGTTGCCAGCGGCGTTGGTCAGAGCCAGCGCACCGGGCACCCGGCGCAGAACCAGCATGGCTAAGTCAACCAATCGGTGCGCGATGCCGCCGTTGCTCATCAGCAGACCGGCTAAGATGAAGAATGGAACAGCGATCAGGGATAGACTATCAATACCTGCGATGACTTTCTGGGCAGAAACGAACATACCGAATTGTGGGGTAAGGAAAGCAGTGATAGTGATAAATGCAGATGCAACGATGCTGTACGAAACAGGTACGCTGAACATCAGCAGCAGCGCAAAGCTGACCACCAGAAGGATAGCGGCTTGCAGTTCCATTTAAGCGACCTCCTTGTCTTTATCCCGGAAGAGATGATACAGATTATTCAGGCTGTAAAGAATCATCAGCGCACCGCCGATGGGGATGCAGGCGTAGTAGCACTCCATGGGCAGCTTCATAGCCGCCGAAATCTGACCGTGGGCGTTCATCGTGACGGCGATGCCGCCTGCCACAAAGACCGCAGCACTCAGTGCCAGAACAACGAACTCTACAAAAATCTGGGTGCGGTGCTGACCAGCAGGTTCAAAACCCTTGACCAGCAGGTCGATGGCCAGATGCTGCTTGGCACCGTAGGCATACGGCGCACCCAGCATCGTCAGCCAAATCAGTGCGAAACGCAGGATTTCTTCGGTGTATTTGCTGGGGTTGCCCAGTACGAAGCGGGTAATGACCTGCCAGCAGCAGACAACGACCATCGCCGCCACCATAAAGGCGAGAACAGAGCTTAAAATCTTATTCAGTGTTTTCATTTGTCTGTATCCTCCGCATAGCTCTGGATATCATCGTACAGCTTCTGGTAGGACTCGCCTTTTGCAAGGAAGTTCTGGTGAATGGGCTGCACAGCTTCGATAAACGGAGTCTTGTCGATGTCACGGTAAACGTGTACGCCGTAGCTCTCCGCCTCGGTCATGGCATCGTCCATCATCTGATTGTATTTCTGTACGAAGTTGTCATTCAGCTTGCTGAAGCATTCCAGCAGATAGTCCTGCTGCTCCTTGGAGAGCTTGTTCCAGACCTTTGTGCTGATGATGTAAATGTCAGGGGTGTACTGATGCTCGGTGTAGGTGTAGGACTTGACGATCTCCTCATGCTTGTCAACGGTCAGAGCCAGCTCGGTGTTCTCTGCACCGTCCACGATGCCCTGCTGCAAAGAGGTGTAAGTTTCGCTTGCAGACATGGGAACCGGAGAACCGCCCATTGCTTCGATCATGTCCATCGAAGTGGAGCTGACCATGGAGCGAATCTTTTTGCCTTTCAGCACGGCGGGAGAAGTAACTGCCACATCGTCTTTCAGATAGAAGTTGCGCGCACCATTGCAATAATATCCAATCGCGATGTAGCCTGCATCCTCCGTGGCATTGAACAGCTCACGAATGACCTGACTGTTTGCCATTGCATTGTAGTAGTGTTCCTGCCCTTTGAACAGATACGGCAGAGAGAAGATGGTGTAGCGGTCATCAAACTGGCCCAGCGTGTTGGCGCTGATTTTTGCCATGTCCAGAACACCGGCCTGCACCAACTCGACCATGGCTGTTTCAGAACCCAGAACACCACTGGGATAGATGGAAACTTCCATGTTCATGCTGTCGTCCTCTGCGACCAAATCGGATAGATATGCGATCGTGCCGCCGATCTCGGAATCGCCCGCCTGACCGTGCGCCAGCCGGAGCTGGATCTTGTCACTGCCGATGCTGCCATTTACCTTAAAAAAGGTGGAAATTCCGATTCCCAGCAGCACGACGACAATGACGGTCAACAAGATTTTTGATGTCTTTTTCATTGTCATTCCTCCTAAATGATTTGCTTGTTCGGTGCGACTTTCTGGTTATAATTATACAGTCTTTGGGGTCGGCTTTCTCGCAAAGAATTGCGAATGAAGCCCAAAATTCAAACGATATTGCGCTTATGTTGTATACATTTTTGCTCTTTTCTCTATTGTTTTGTTGAAATGGCCAATATTTTTTGCCATTTTTCTACATACAAATAATTTTTCAGATCAATTCGGCCTCTTTTTCTGCGCAATATTGTTTGAGTACAAACAGCAAAAGCCACCCGTATCTTGTTACGGATGGCTTTTGACAGGTTGCTTTTATAAAAGATTGCCCCTTAATCCAGCCGGAATACCTGCTCCAGCTTAGGCTGTGCGCCGGTCACGGGGTCCATTTCCAGTTCGAGAATGTCCTTCATGTATTCGTTCCAGCGGTCAACGACCGGGCTTTCAGCCTGCACCTTCTCGGCGTAGGCCACGCCCTTTTCGCACTCATAGTAGCCGAACAGTTCATCGTTGCAGTAGAAGATGCTGTAATTGCAGATGCCCGCATCTTTCAACACCTTGACCATCTCCGGCCAGATCTCCGCGTGACGCTTCTGGTATTCGGCCTTGCAGCCGGGTTTGATGCGGCCTTTCCATGCCATGTGTTCCATGTTCTGCTCCTTAGTCGAGGAAGTTCTCGTTCAGGGTCACTCCGAAGTCGTGGGCAATGGCGCGCAGATCATCGTCGGTGATGGTCTGGCGGATCAGGCCGCCGCCCATGCTCAGCACCTTGACGTAAATTTCGGCACTCTTCTCGATGGTGTGAGCCAGACCGAAGGTGATGTCAAAGTCCGGGCCGGAAGCGAACAGACCGTGCTGTGCCCAGATTGCTGCCTGATAGGTCTTCATCAGCTCACTGGTTGCCATAGCAATATCCGCACCACCGGGCACCATCCACGGGCAGACACCTACGCCCTCCGGGAACACTACCGGGCACTCGGTGGCACTCTGCCACAGGGCACGGGTGAAATCGCGGTCGGTCAGGGGCAGAATGTAAGTCAGTGCAATGACATTGGTAACGTGGCAATGGTAGATGACGCGGTTTGCGCCGTTGGTCGCGGCCTTGCGGACGCTGTGGTTCATGAAGTGGCTGGGGAACTCGGAAGTGGGCTTTGCGCCATCTTCCAGACCCCAGACGATGCGCCAGCTGTCGCCCTTGTCGTTGATTTCCACGATGCCGATGCTGTGGACGGGGTCCAGTTCCACATTGCGGAAGAACTTGCCGGAACCTGTGGTGATGAAGTACTCACCAGCCAGATTGTCGGCCTGCACGCCCATATTGACCCACTCGCGGGGCTGTGCGTTGAAGAAGGGGCGGCACTCGGCCACTTCCTCATCTTTCATGCGGTAGGTCAGGTTGCCGCCGTTGCGCTCGTGCCAGCCCTGAAGCCAGCCATCGTTGCACATCCGCATAAAGCCTTTTACGATCTCAACATCCAGAA
>CAVKKE010000157.1:0-6474 GCA_963656875.1 Barnesiella intestinihominis
TCAGGCTCACCTTGCACTGTACCAGCAAGCCGTGTTTTATCACGGCATCCCAGCTTTCGCTCAGGCTGGTAATGGTGAACCTGTTCTTTGACAGCGGGGCAAAGCCGATGATGAAATAATGGACTTCTCCATTTTCCGTCATTTGCTTCAACCGATTCAGCATCTTTTTCGGATTCACGCCATGGTCCGCATCAAGCAGAATATCGCAGCTGTACTCCATGAGCTTTGGAGCGATGTACTCCGACTTTGCTTTTCCGCCAATCACTTCGTGATCCACCCACTTTGCGCCGGAAGTTCCCTTGAAATTGGAGAGTGTCAGTGTCCGCAGGTGTCCCACGGAGAAAATCACGTCTCCGAAAATTCCTACATACATTTCCGCACCTCCTTAATTCGGTGGGCTGGTTGGGGAGCCGGGGTTCGCGCTCGTGTGGGTGTGGTTCACCAGCGACTTGCCGGACACCACCACATCGCCACCGCCGCCGTTGATGTTTACCGTTCCGGCACTGACCGTGATGGTGCTGGCAGACAATTCCAGAGTGCCCGCAGCTTTAACGGTGATCCCCGCCGGGGAGTCGATTGTGACCGCTCCGCTCTTGCTTACCGTAACAGTTGCACCGCCGACTTTGATTTCCAGACTTTCGGCTTCGAGAATTTTCTTTCCGCCCACATGATCCGTCAGTTCCTTTGTATTCGCATCGAACTTTCGATACGCTTGCCCGTCTTTGTTGGAATACTCCTTGCGGTAGACACCTTTCTTGCCCTCTGCCGGTTTGATCTTCTCGTTCCAAATCGTGCCCAGCACAACAGCGTCTTCCGGGCTGTCTCCCGGGTGCAGCACAGCCACTACATCTTCCACTTCCGGCATACGGTATTCCCGGTTCGAGATAAAAGGCACCATTTCTGTTACCGTATCGTCCCGATCCGGGTAGTGGACTTCACACAAGCCGCTCTTGTAGTCGATGGAACTCACATAGCCGATTCTGAACTCACTCATGCAAATTCCTCCTGTTCCACCTTGCTGGCCTTGATCTGTGTTTTGTAACCGCCGGACGGAGAATAGCTGTGCTCCATCTCGTCGATGAAGTATTTGCCAGCCATTTTCCCAAAGCCCACCACATTGATGCACTGGGCAGATGCTCCCACTGGGTAGCCCGGAACGGTAAAGCTGATGGTCGTTGCGCCATGGTTGGCATTTTTCAGCTTTGCGATCAGCCGGGCCTTTGCGTCCGCCTCACTGCTCACCTTGCCGGATAGCTTCAGCTGCCGTTCCTCGGTGCCGACCTTGACGTTGATGTTGATCTTCTTTTTCTTGTTGGTGTAGGTATACACGCCGCCCGTGTATGTCCCGGTCAGCTTCGTGCTCCACTTAAAGCTGCCCTCTTCCACGCACAGGGCGGTCGGGTCTGCAATGGGTGCCACCTCGTACACCGTCCACGCGGCATCCTTGGCTTTGTACTTTTCCCGGTCATACACCCATAGTTTTTCCGTGTACACCTTGATAACCAGCGCATAGGTATCGCAGAGGTCCTGCAGGAACGCACTGTCCGTGGCATCCTGTTCCTTTGCGTCAATGTCGTGGTCGTCACCGTCGAACTTCAATTCCAGCCCATACCGTCCGGCGATTTCCTCCGCAATCTTCTTCACACTGGTTTTCTTCCATGTGAAGGTGCGGTTCCGTTCGCTGAAACTGGTATCATTCGGCTTTGCCACGCCGCCCATCGTCAGCGTGTCCGGGGTGCTGGAAAAGCTCAGGTCATCCAGCACAAAAGCACCGCACTCGGCACTGTAGTCCCGGTAGCCGCTGCCACCGCCGCCGATATTCCAGTTCTTAACGGCAATGGTCGGGTAGAGTTTCACACCTTTTTCGGGCATCCAGTCGTTTTTCCACTTGTCGGCCCGGGCGTTTGCCGTGATGCTCACACTGTCGCTCTGAGAGGCGGCCACATCCGTATACCGAAAACTTTCAATGTCCGGAGCAATCTCTTCCGAAATATCTTTGTTTTCATATTTCAGCAGGATCGCCGCCTGTCTTCCTTTGGGTCTCGCTGCTGCCAGCAACATCTCATGCACCTACTTTCCAAGGCGGCAGGGTGCCGCTCTTTTCGGTTGGGAGAGCCGGTGTTGACAGCACCGTCCCGGAATCGAACCGGGTAATCTCGATATACTCAGGGTTTGCCTGCATCAGCCAATCGGTTTTCAGCTCGCTGCCGTACACGTTGTAAGCGATCTGATCCCATGTGTCGCCGGACTTCGTTGTGTAATCAAGTGCCATATTGTGTGCGCCTCTTTTCACGTTCGTACCGTTCCACATACTCGCAGAACTTCTCATAGCCCTCATCCAGCAGAGAGCGCAGGTCGTTTGCCTCCATGCTTCCGTAGATGATGAAGTTTGGAGCGTAAACGTAGGTGTTGCCGCTGGAACTGGTGTAGCTTCTCTGGTAGCCACCGCTGCCGGAGCTTTCGCTCTGCCCGGAAGAACCAGAGCCGCCGATGTCCGGCACGCTCACTTCCTGCTGGTGGTTCTGCAGGTTCTCCATCATGGCAAGGTTTTGCCTTGTCAGCTCTGGATCACCCGCCGTCGGGAACAGGGTCACGTTGCTCAGGTCGTAGTTATCCAGATTGGACAGCTGTTCAAGCTGAGCCTGTGCAACGTCCGCTCTGCGAACAAGGCTCAACGCCTGCTGCACTCTGGAATTGTCCAGAACCTTCTGCGCCGTCGCATTGCCCGATGCTGCTGCGCCTTCCAGCGCATCCGCCGCATAGTTGGCGAGTTCCGTCGTGCGCTGGAATGCCACGCCAAAATCAGACCCTTGGAACATAGCCGACGCAATGGGAACGCCCAGCATCTTGCCGGCCTGCATCCATGTGTCGATGTTCTGTTCACGCTGAGAGCGGCGGAAGCTGATGATTGCTTCGGTGCCTGCTTCGCCTGCCAGAGACGGGCCGTTGGTAAAGCCGCCATTTGCGAACTTCGGCAATGTCACCTCGGTCAGGTTGAAGCCGAACTGCTTTCCGCCCAGAGCAGGCACCCAGTCTGGAACCGTGAAATTGACCTTGTTCAGCGTGCGGATGATAGCGTTCACCACGTTCACCACAACGCTGACAATGCCCTTCACCAGCCCGATGATACCCAGCACCACAGGTTCCACCACCGGCAGCAACTTTCCGATTACGTCAATTACCGTCTTGATTGCGTTCACAAGAACCGTGCCCACCAGACTAACAACGGTGGACAGCAGCGGCATAACCGCCGGGATTCCTTGGTTCACCACAAAGCCGAATACCTCAACCAGCAGCGGTTTGATGTGGTTCACCCCCAAATCTACGATTTGAGAGAACACACCAGCAAAGGATTGGATTAGGGGCATAACCGTCTGGATGGCAGGCATTGCCGCCGAGAACACATCGCCCAGATTCAGTCCGCCGATGTTGAAGCCAGACAATTTCTGCTGGATGCTTTGCAGCCCCTCCGGGGTAGTGAGCTGGCCGAAGACCTGCTTGATCGTGTCGCCGATGCCCGAGAGTTTCCCGGTGAACGCATCAAAGACAGCAAGCCCGCCCTCGCCGAAAATCTGCCCGACGATGGTACGAACGTCCTCGAAGTGATCTCCCAGCAGAGAAACCACCGCGACCATCATGCCCAGGCTCGTGATGGCTGGGCCAAACATTCCAAGCAGTGACATGAATCCGCTGCCCAGTTTCCCGGCCACAGCTCCAATGCCGCCCGTCAGGTTTAAGCCGCCTTTTCCAAAGACAGCTTTTGCGCCTGCACCGAGGACGTTTCCGATGGTCGCCGTCGCCGTGCCTGCCGGGTTCGCCGCTGCAATCATGGCGTTCATCGCATTGGTCGGGATGTTCGCCACATTGTTGATGTAGCCCGCCGCCCCAAAGATTTTTCCGGCGACGGCCTGCATGGGCTTTTTCTTTCCGCTCGTCAGGGCATCCGAGTTCAAGGCACCGATTACACCACCAGCCAAGGAACTCAACCGCCCGGCAATACCTCCCTGTCCAGAACTGTTTGCCATCCATGCGCCCATCTTTGCCGATTTCAGGATGTTGCCCCGGTTGCTCCAAAGTCCCTTTCCGCTGGAAACGGTATTTTGGAAAAGGCTGGTCGGACTAACCAGCCCCAGCAGGTTCCCGACGGTGATCCCGCCAAATCTCCCGCCGGGGGCACCGCTGGCCTTACCACCGATCGTCAGGTTTTTCACCACGTTCAGCGCGGTACTGCCTGCGCTATATGCAGCAGGAGCCATGCTCATGGTCCCAAACGCTGCAATAATTGTAGCAATGGCACCCGCCGCCTGCGGGCCGTTGTTCGCAAGGTAGTCCACGCCCTTCTGAATCCACGGCAACGCCCACTGTGCTGCCGCCCCGATTCCCTCAACCGCCGTGCGCAGCAGCGGCAGGATGGAGTTTGCCAGATTGGACAGGTCGGGCAAGTTTTCGTCAATGCCCTTGTAGATGTCCAGCTGCAACCGGGTCAATTCTTTCTGCGCCGGCAGGAAAGAATCGCCGAGGTCCTGCATCAGCACCGTCTTGGCGTTATCCCGCATGGTGCGCAGGCTTTCTTCCGTTCCCGTATTGATAGCAAACTCTCGCTCCATACTGCCGGAGTAGGCAGATTCATCGCTCACTTCGGACAGTGTTTTCATCAGCAGGTCGAGGTTGTTTGTGACCTTTGCGCTGCCTTCAACCGCCCACTGGTTAAACAACGTGTTCAGAGCTGCAATTTTCCGTTCGTCCGGCAGCTGGTTGACCGCTCCGAAAACTTTTAGCAGGGTCCCTGTGCCGTCTTTCTGCATGGAGGATGCAACGCCCGTGGCCGTGAATCCCAGTTCCTCCCACATTTCCTTTTGGGCTTTGGTTGCGCTGCTGCCTTTGGAGATGTTGGTATAGATTCTGGAAATCGTGGTGCCCGTGCGTTCTGTGTCAACGCCCGTAGCCTGCATTGCCGTTGCAATGGCTGCGGTGGTCGAAGGATCAACGCCAGCCAGCTGGCCGATGGAAGCCGATTTGTTTACGCTGGACGCAATCTCCGCTGCCGTGGTAGCATTGTTTGCGCCCAGATAGTTGATCTGGTTCATCAGACGCATAACATCGTCATGGCTGTAATTGGTCTTGTTGCCCTCAGCATCTTTCTTGGTGAACGCAACCTCCCACTTTGCCATGTAGTCGCCAGCGGTCTGGTCATCCAAATCCATAGCGGTGGCGGCAACAGCCGTATCGCGCAGAATACCGCTTTGCAGCTGCTCTGTTACATTCTTGCCAGACTGACCCAGAGCGGCACTCATGGTCGTGATCTGTTCCGTGGTACGGGGGATTTCCGTACTCAGGTCTTGGATGTAATTCTTCATGTCGGCATAGTTCTGGGCGAATGTCTTGCCGTTCTGTGCCATCGCATTGGATGCCTTGCCGGAAGCGTCCGCCAGACCATCCACATAGCGCATGACCGGGGCCATCTGCGCTTCCAGCTTTGCCGCCTCGTTTGTGACCTGCTTCACGCCAACCAATACGCTGCCTGTCAGCGTTGCGCCTAGCGCAAGGCCAGCCTTTCCGACTACGCCCAGTGTTTTTGCCACTGTGCCCGCCAGAGAATTTGTGCCTTTCAGCCCATCCGTCAGGGAGCCGGTCAGTCCTTTTACTTGGCTGATGCTCTGCGCCAGCGAAGGATCGACCTTGCCCATGATTCGGATGCTGAGGTCTAGCGCCCCATTTCCTGCCATACGTCTGACACCTCCTGGCACAGTTCGATCAAATCTTTCCTTGGCATGGAAAGATAGTCCGTCAGGTTAGAGTGCGTCGCAATGGACAGCTGGATCGCTGCTTTTCGCAGTGCCTTTGCTCCGCCTTTTACTCGAAAAAATCAGCGTCCACAGCGTCACGCAGCTTTGCTGCCTCGCACAGCGGCAGCCCGGTGAAGAAATCCTCCGGGTAGCCGGTGCCCATGCTGGCAATGATACAGACGTACAGGTAGTTGCGGCCAGTGTTCAGCGGGGAGAAGCCGCCCGCCACCATGCGGTTTTCTGCCATGGATTCGCTCATGGTGTTCAACTCGCCGACGCCAGACAGGTCCACAGATTCAAAGCTCTTGCCCTTGATATCCTCTTTGCTGTCACCGTTGTAGGTGTAGGCGTTGTCGAACTTCACAACGTGGGTCTCAGGGTTGCTCTTCACCTTCGGGTTCATAGCGTTCAGGATTGCCGTCTGCACCTGCTTGATCTTCGCACGGGGCATGAGCTTGAAAAACTCCACGGGTTTGCCACTGGCCTTGGTCGCCACTTCCTGTGCAAAAGAGGTGGTAGCTTCCACTGCTGCCAGCGTTGCGATCTCGCCCGCAAGCTTCTTCTGGATGTCGATCATGTCCTGAATTGTCATGCCATTCATGCCGGACAGGTCCACTTCATCGTACTCGGTGCCCTCGAACTTATAAGGCTTTGCGAATTTCACAGTAAGATTACCCATCTCGATGTT
>CAVKKE010000158.1:0-2680 GCA_963656875.1 Barnesiella intestinihominis
CCCTTGATGTCCACCACAGCGCCGATGCCGCAGGCATCGTGCTCAAACTGTGGATTGTACAGACCAAGGGTGTTTTTCTGCTCTGTAAAGTTTTCCATAGACTTTCCCATCCTTTTGAATCAAATCCTCACCGGATGCGGCACCCTCCGCATTTTGCGACAAAAAGAAAAAGCGCCCCGCAAGGGGCAGAATATCCCCTTGCGGAACGCCTTTGTTCCGGTACCTATTATTATACCGGGCGCTGAAAAATCTTCAAGTGACAGCTGCACCAAATATAACAGCTGCTTTCCACCGCTTCTTGTGCGAAACGCCGCGAACCGGCAAGATCGTCCACCCACGGCAAACAAAAGCCGCCGCATCCGGCTGCCTTTGCGGGGCAGGGGATGCGGCGGTCATCAAGCATTGGTGTGACTTTTCGGGTGGCTGTGCACTCAGTGCTTGGGCGCGTGCTGTTTGCGGGTGAAGAACCATCCGCAGGCCATCAGCATGGAGCCAAGGCCCATCAGCACACCAGCCATCCAGGAAGTGGTGCCGGTCTGAGGCAGAACGTCAGCGCGGGCATCCTGCACAGCGGGGTTTGAGGGGTTCTCGGGCAGCACCGGAGCTTCTGCGTCTGGGGTAGCGTCCTGCACAGGGGGCAGATCCGGGTTCTCGGGGTCAACGGGAACGTCAGGGTTCTCCGGGTCAACAGGGTTGACAGGAGGAACGGGAGGAGGAACCGGATCGGGATCAGGATTGGGGTCGGGGTCGGGGGTGATCGTCTTGCTGTTGACGAACGTGACAGTCAGCGTCGGGCCGCCCGGGGTGATGGCACCGATGTAGCTCAAATCAGAAGAGGAAGAAGTGGTACCGGCGGCCACATTGGTGATGATCTGGCCGGATTCCTTGATCTTGTTGAACTCTTCTTCACTGTCGCAGATGACATAAACAGTGGTGTCGATGTCGTACCCCTCGGGGGCAGCGGCTTCCTGCAGATAGTACACCACGTTTTTCAGCAGGTCATAGTCAATGTCCAGCTTGCCGTTGGTGGTGGTGATGGTATAGGTCAGGTTCTTGTTGTCGGGGTCATACTTGGCCCAGCCGGTAAAGCCGGGCTTAGTCACGTTGCCGTCCTCATCCACTTCGTCCGGCACATTGGTGTAGTAGAGGGTGGTATCGTTGCCGTCCTCATCTTTTCCATAGGTCCACAGGTAGAAGCTGGTCTGGTCTTCCTCGGCACCATCCTCACCAATCACTTTCGTGGGATCATCGGCGTCAGCTTTGATCAGCTCAAACTTGCCGTCAGCCTGTTCAAGCACCATGGAAGCGTACCAGTTCCAAGCGGAATCCTGATAGTTGTTGTTTGCATACTCGCCATCGATGTTGACAGCCATGGTAAAGGCGGCCCAGGTAGCCTCGTTGGGGGACATGCCGGTCTGGAGCAGCTGGTTGAAGTAGGCATTTGCCTTATCCCAGGCACCTTCTGTGGAATTCAGCTTATCGGTCATGTAATCGGCGATGGTCATCTGATAACCATCGTTGGCCCATTCGCCGTGTTCGTGGCCGTACTCAGTGGAGTGATCGCTGTCCTGTAGGAACTGATCCATATCATCTTTGCTTCCAACATTGAAGCTCAGAATGTTCTTGTAGAAATTGTCGTAGAATTCAGGGGTCTTGACGGTGATGCGCTGGCCTGTGGAAGCACCGGACTTGGAAAGGTTTTCAGCGGCTTCCTTATTGTTCAGGTACAGGTCGGCGACTGTCTCATAAGAGGTGCTGTCTTTCTCGTTGTAATAGTTCAGGATCTCAGAAGAAATGTCAGTGTTATGCTTGCGCAGATAAGAGCCGAGCGCACTGGAAATGTTACCGGATGTTGCAAACAAAGTGCCCTTGCCGCCACGCTGGACGGGCTCCTTGGCTTTTGTGCCAGTAGAAGTATAGGCAAAGTTGTCAACATTGGTCTTGTCGTTTTTCAGGTAATATTTGCCGTCTACGACGTCGTAATCCTTCTCGGTAAGATTAAGGCGTCCGAAGTAATAATCGCCAGCTTTTACATAATAGTAGGAGCCAATTTTGACAAGCTCAGTGCCGGCAGAAACATAAGTACTGGTCGTGCCAGTGCTAGAACCATCGCTGTCAATTCGGAACGTATTTTTATATCCGCATTCAGCGAGAGCTTTGTCAACAAGTTCTTCAAGGCAGCCATTATCATTGGGGTCTAGGCTGACTTCCAGTTTGAGCAAAGCCTTCACTACTTCTTCCGGCAATTCCTGACCATCAAAGCCGATCGTGCCGGTCTTGTCGGTGTTGCTCATGTCCGGAGTGGAAACGGTAAAGCTGTTGTTTTTATAAACGTAAGTATGCTTGCTGCCATTGGAAAGGGAAACATCAAACACGGTGGTGCAACCGGGCTCTTCCACAATGGAAGCGGTTTTGGAAACAGGGTCGTAGTTGAAAGTCAATCCATTGGGAAGCTTGCAGTCGATCGGCCAACCATAGTAGAGATAATCATCATACTTTTTATACTCTTCCGAATCGGGGTCGAGGCTTACGAGATATTCTTCAACAGCCTGTTTGCCGTAATCGTTGACAATTTCCTGAACCTTGCTCAGCTCGATGGTCTGGTCGCCCTCAGCGTCTTCCTTGATGTTGAAGGTGATTTTAAAGTGACCATTTTTCTCATCGTAGGCAACATCATAAT
>CAVKKE010000158.1:2690-6474 GCA_963656875.1 Barnesiella intestinihominis
CTTGTCATCTTCAGCGGGAGTTTCTTTGTCTTCACCTTCGGCGGGAGTTTCGGTAGTGTCCTTGTCCTCGCCTTCAGCAGGGGTTTCCGGCTCAGAAGCGTCATCCTTGCCGTCGGCCTTGTCCTCGCCTTTGATGTGCTCCTCATTGTCCTTGGAATCGCCCGGCAGGGTCTCCACTGTGTCGGACTGGTCGGGCCGCTCGATCTGGGAGTAATCCGGCTCCTTGTCAGTGTCCTCGCTGTCAGCGGGTTCCTCGGCTACAACAGCCATTGCACCGTCGGTGATGGCGGGCAGGACAGTGGGAGTGTCCATAGTGGCAGGCTCCACAGCTGTGTCACTATCGGCTGCGTCCTCACTACTGTCCAGGGAAACCACAGTCACCGTGAAAGGTGCCCCGGCGGTGTCCTCGATGGGCTCGGTGTCAGCAGCAGCCGCACCCAGCGTCCCGAATGTGCTGGCAAAGATCGACATCGCCAGCGCCATGGCCACGATACGTTTCTTTCTCATACTCTGATCCTTTCTTTTTTCTCGTGATCACAGGCCCTTCGAACAGGGGAGCCTGTGTCCGCAAATAGGGGCTGATGTGCTGTACAGTTGTACAAAATGTTGCATCGTCCTACTGATATTATAATACCCACCGGGGGGGGGGGGTAATACAAGAGGTTTTGTATAAAAAGATGCTTGAATGCAATATTTTTGGATGAATGCACAAAATGAAACCGGAAAATTTTAGCATCTGTCTGGTAAACTGAATACTTTGTGTTACACAGCAGTTGCGCAAATATTGCAAGCTGTTGCGGGCTGTAATGGAGCGCTGCGGCTTGTGACAGGCCCCAAAAACAAAAGCACCTCCATGCCCGGGCTGGGCACAGAGGTGCAGAAACATTTTTGAGTGAAAAATCAGGCCGTATGGCGGGTGAGCCAGACGCCTGCAGCGATCAGGAGCCCGCCGACGGAGCACAGGGCGGCGCTCACAAAGCCGCTGGGTGTGCCGGTCTGGGGCAGGGTGGGCACCGTCGGCGCAGTGCCGGCAGTGTCAGCAGGCACGGTAGCGGGATCAGTGGAGCGTGCGGTATCTGCAGGAATGTCGGCAGAGGGGACAGCGTCTTCGTCGGGGACCGCTTCATCATCCTGCTGTTCAAGCTCATCCGGCAAAAGCAGCTCTTCAAGGATGATTTCTTCCTCCCACACAAAGCCGATCTCTTCCGGCGTGGTGGAGCTGATCATTGTGGGCGGATTTTCCGGCAGGATGGGCACTTCCTCGAGAAGGTCAGCGGGCTCTTCCGGCAGAACGGGCTGTTCCGTTTCGGCGGCATCGGCAGATTCCACTGCAGAAAAAGCGTCAGGAGCCAGATCTTCCGGCTGGTCATCCAGCGCAGCGGCAGAGGGGGCAAGGCAGAGCAGTGCTCCAAACATCAGCGTGAACGCAAACGCTCTGATCTTCATGGCAATTGCTCCCCTTTCCTGCAAAAATTCTACCCTTAGAATACGCACAAATGGGGCCAAAATGCAAGGCCTTCCACCATATTTTGTGGGAGTGAATAAAATGCCATACAATTTATCAGGCAATTTGGCCAATGATAAGTTGCAGTGATGTTGCAGCTCATTTCTCCAGAATAGCTTTCAGGTCGTCTTCCGGCGTGGTGACGGCCATCAGATCGTATTTCTCCTGCAGCACTTTCACGACGCCCGACGAGAGGAACGCCGGCAGGGTGGGGCCCAGCCGGATGTTCCGGATGCCCAGCGCCAGCAGGGCGATGAGGATGCACACGGCCTTCTGCTCAAACCAGCACAGCACCAGCGAGAGCGGCAGGTCGTTGACGCCGCACCCGAAGGCGTCCGCCAGAGCCAGCGCGATGCGGATGGCGCTGTAAGCATCGTTGCACTGGCCCACATCCAGAATGCGGGGCAGGCCGGTGCCGGGCACATTGCCCAGCGGCAGGTCGTTCAGGCGGAACTTGCCGCAGGCCAGCGTCAGGATCACAGTGTCCTGCGGAGTGAGCTTGGCGAACTCGGTGTAGTACCGACGGGAAGGCCGCGTGCCGTCGCAGCCGCCCACCAGAAAGAAGTGCCGGATCTTGCCATCCTTCACGGCCTGCACGATCTCACCCGCGTGGCTCAGCACGGCGCTGCGCGCAAAGCCGGTGACAACGCTCTTGCCGCCGTTCATGCCGGGCACGAGAGTGTCCTCTTTGTAACCGCCCAGTTCCAGAGCCCGGCGGATGACAGGGGAGAAGTCCCGCCCTTCGTCGATGTGCACGATGCCGGGGTAGGACACCACCGATGTGGTGAACACCCGGTCGGCATAGCTCTCCCGCAGGGGCATGATGCAGTTGGTGGTGAACAGGATGGGCGCGGGGATGTCCTCGAACTCGGTCTGCTGGTTCTGCCATGCCGTGCCGAAGTTGCCTTTCAGGTGGGGATATTTCTGCTTCAGCTCCGGATAGCCGTGGGCGGGCAGCATCTCCGAATGGGTGTAGATGCTGATGCCGGTGCCCTTGGTCTGTTCCAGAAGCTGCTGCATGTCGTAGAGGTCGTGGCCGGAAACCACTATGAACGGCCCTTTTTCAATGGTAAGGGGCACTTCCACGGGCACCGGGTCGCCAAAGGCCCCGGTGTTGGCGGCGTCCAGCAGCTCCATGCAGCGGTAGCTGGCCTCGCCGGTCTTCTGCACCAGCGCCCACAGCTCTTCCATGGAAAGTCCTTCGGCGCTCAGGGTGTCCAGCGCCGTGCAGAAAAAGCGGTCGAGCTCCGGGTCAATGTGCCCCAGCACCCGGGCGTGATAATTGTAAGCTGCCATGCCCCGCAGGCTGAACAGCACGAAGCTTTTCAGGCTCCGCACGTCCGGGTCGGGCTCGTGCCACAGCCGCTGCATGTCATAGTCCGGCGCGACGGCAGGGCAGGCGGCGTGGACTTTTTCGGTCAGCTCGTCCACCGTGCCTGCGTCAAAATTGACATTAGTGATGGTGGTGAAGAGCCCCTGCATCAGCAGCATCGCCTGCTCCGGGTCAGGTGAGTGGCCGTCTGCGGTCAGCTGACCGGCATAGGTGATGAGCGCCCCGGTGAGCCGGTCCTGCGCGGCGGCTGTGTCGGCGGATTTGCCGCACACTCCGGCCCTGCCGGTGCAGGCGGTGCAGTTCGCGGCCTGTTCGCATTGAAAACAAAACATCAGTTCGTCCATAAGATACTCCCTTTCCAGCAGAAGATACCGGGAGTATGGGCGGGGAATAGGAGATTTATGCGGGAGAACCCTCTCAGTCACGGCTTTCGCCGTGCCGGCTCTCCCGAAGGGCGAGCTTTATACAGAGAAACTCCTTTCGTCTGCTCACTCTGTTTGCATCCACCTGTTCCCAGCTTTGTCGTCCGCGGCGACTGGGGTACTTTTCCGGGCTGCGGACTGGTAGTTTCTCCGAGAATTTCCGGGAGGTGGGGCCCCGACGCGCAGGCGTTGGGGCGGGACAGGTGTCCCGGACTGTCCGAGGAGAAAGCTGCCAGCACACAGCCCCTTGGCATAAACAAAAAGGGCTGCGCCCAGCCGGACGCAGCCCTTGAAAATGCTATGGGAATTAGTAGGTGATGCCCTGAGCCATCATGGCGGTAGCAACCTTCAGGAAGCCGGCACAGTTTGCACCGACCATCAGGTTGCCCTCGGAGCCAGCAGCCACAGATGCGTCATAGGAAGCATGGAAGATGCCCTCCATGATGCCCTTCAGCTTTGCATCGACCTCTTCGAAGGTCCAGCTCAGACGCTCGGAGTTCTGGCTCATCTCCAGACCGGAGGTGG
>CAVKKE010000159.1:0-6286 GCA_963656875.1 Barnesiella intestinihominis
CGCGTTTTTCGCTTGCACCACGGTCACTGCGCTGCACCTCGATATTATATGCTCGGTTTTGCTCATCAACAGCCAGAATATCCAGCCGAACGGAACGTCCCTGCAAATTCTTAATGCTGTACTGACCATGCACCTCACGAACCTTCAAATCCTCTCGTTTGAGAATAATTTGAAGCAAAAATTCTGCACAAGCAGGGTCTTCAAAAACCGCTGCCATAAAATCATCATCAATCAGACGCAACCCTCTCAAGCGCTGCAAATCCTGCTCGTGTTTACGTTCAAAATCCAGTTCTTGCTGCATTTTGTTTTCAGACATCGGTTCACTCGCTTTCTATCCTCTTTCAAAAACATTGTACCATAATCCCATCTTTTTCACAAGACGCCCCGTGCTACAAAAAGAAAAAGCACCACACATTCCTGTGCAGTGCTTTTCATTCTGGTGGAGAATACCGGGATCGAACCGGTGACCTCTTGCATGCCATGCAAGCGCTCTCCCAGCTGAGCTAATCCCCCAGATGGCTTGTCGTGCCTGACGACGTGATTCATTATACCAGCGGGAGGGCGGCTTGTCAACTGTTTCCGGAAAAAATGTGAAGAAAAAATCCCCCGCAGGGCGGCAGGCCCGGCGGAGGACGGCTTTGAGGATGAAATGCGTGCAGTTACGCTTTGGCGTACTGCCGGTCAAAGATCTGCGGAGCCACACGGCACAGCAGAACAGCGGCGGCCATGCGGCTGCACAGCGCTTTTGAGCAAAACAAAAATCCCGCACACAATGGTTTCCGTTGTGTGCGGGATTCTGGTTCAGTGTCAGTCACCAAACCAGCTCAAAGAGCTGCTTTGGTATACACCTCAGAAATCAAGAGTCTCGATTAGACCTTGGGAGCCTCGAAGTTCTTGACAGCCAGGCCGACCTTGCCGGAGCCCAGGGTGTAGATGGAAGCCAGAGTGCCAACGATCTGCAGGCCACCGTTCAGAGCAGCGTGTGCAAATGCCCAGTGATCCTCACCCTTGCCGTTGTCGTTGTCGGTCCAAACGCCCTTGAAGTAGTCCCAAGCGTCCTTGGTCACATCGCCAACGCGGTAGGTGCCGCTGAAGATGGAGGTGAATGCGTTGTTGACATTGGTCTGCAGGAAGGTGTTGCCAACGATCTGGATCAGGTTGTAGTTGACATTCTGCCAGTTCTCAGTGGTCATGACAGGAGCCAGGACATCGACCAGGCTAGCGCCACCAACAACATAGGTCATTTCGTTTTCTGCAACAGCAGAGAAGTTTGCAGGCATCATCATAATGAAATTACTCCCTTCAAAATTAGAAAGATATTTGCAAGCCGCTTTGTGCGGCTCACGTTCCTTACTAGGATGGCAATAATATACCACACTTTCCAGAAATGTTCAAGGGGTTTTTGAAAAAAAGTGTAAAAACTGTGAAACTGTGTGAAAGTGTGTGAAAAGTTTTTATCAAAATGCTTACAGCAGCGTGTGTTTTTGCCAATTTGACAGCCTTTTTCCCTTTGCTGGAAGATAATGGAATCCAGTGCAGGCAGCCAAAGGAGGCACTTCATGAAGACGGTCATCTATCTCGACGAGCTGCTGCTGGTCAACTTCGCAGCCGGAGCGGCGCTGCTGCTTGGGGCAGGGCTGCTGTGCGGCCGGGCCTGCAGTGGCGGGCGGCTGGTGCTGGGCAGTGCGGCGGCGGGGCTGGCCTCGCTGGGCCTGCTGCTGCCGGAGCTGCCCGGGCCGCTGGCCCTGCTCTACAAAGCAGCCACCTGCTGCGCCGCCGTGGCCGCTGCCTACGGCCTGCCAGGTGCCCGCGGCTTTGCCCGGCTGTGCGGATGGTACGTTCTGCTCAACCTGCTTCTGTGCGGGGCGGTGGTGCTGCCCGGAGCTCACAGCGCGAACCTGTGCGTATACCTGCCGCTGTCCCCGGGGCGGCTGCTGGCCAGCTGCGGGGCGGTTTACGCTGTGCTGCGCGGGGTGGTGTATTGCTTCGGGCGGGCGCAGGGCCGCAGCTTCCGCGCTGTGCTGGAGCTGGAAGGGGCAGCTCTGCCGGTGCAGGCCTTTTGCGACACGGGCTTTTCAGTGCAGGACCCGCTCACCGGCCGGGCCGTGGTGCTGGTGCACTACCCTTCCGTCCGGGAGCAGCTCCCGGATGCACTGCGGCAGTTTCTGGACGCCTATTTTTCCGGCGGAAGCTCTGTGCCGCCGCCCGGGCTGGGCATCCGGCTGGTGCCCTGCTCCACCATTGCCGGGAAATGCCTGCTGCCGGCAGTTCCGGGGCAGACGCTTCAGGCCGGGCATGCCCGGGTCTCCGGCTTTCTGGCAGCGTTCTGCGGGCCGGATGTCCCGGCAGAGCACTGGACAGTGCTGCTGGGCAGCGAACTGGCCCGGGAGCTGGAACATCCTTAAACACCTATGCCTATAAATGTACAGGAGGAGTCTTATATGGTCGTGTTTCTGGTTCGGCTGTGGCGGGATCTGCTGGCAAAGCTGCGTTACTGCGGCGGGGCCCACTTTCTTGCGGGAACGCAAAGCCTGCCGCCGCCCCTGACACCGGAGCAGGAAAAAGAGCTGCTGGCCCGGATGGCAGACGGAGACGCTTTTGCCCGGGATGAGCTCATCACCCACAACCTGCGGCTGGTGGTGTATCTTGCCAAAAAGTACGAAAGCAGCGGCGTGCCCAGCGAGGACATGATCTCCATTGGCACCATCGGGCTCATCAAGGCCGTGAACACCTTCACGCCGGAGCGCAGCATCAAGCTGGCCACCTACGCCAGCCGCTGCATTGGCAACGAGATCCTGATGTACTTACGCAAAAGCTCCAACCGCCGTCAGGAGGCCAGCATCGACGAGCCCCTGAATGTGGACGGCGACGGCAACGAACTACTGCTTTCGGATATTCTGGGCAGTGACGAAAATCAGGTGAGCCAGCATCTGGAGCAGGCGTCGGAGCGTGCCGTGCTGCGCCGGGCCGTGGAGCGGCTGTCGCCCCGGGAACGGCAGATCATGGAGCTGCGTTTCGGCCTTGCGGACGGCATCGAGCGCACCCAGAAGGAAGCCGCCGACACCCTTGGCATCAGCCAGAGCTATATTTCCCGGCTGGAAAAACGCATCATCCGTACCCTGAAGACCCAGCTGGAAGAAGAATAAACCACAAAAAAAGCACGAACTGCCGCCCACCGGGCTTGACAATCCGCACTGTATTGGATATACTGAAATTGCAAAAGGCGCTGGCCCTGCAAACGGCTAGCTCCTTACCGGCTTATGTCAAAAGATTGACCGTCACTGATTGGGAGTCGTGGGCGGTCAATCTTTTTTTGCATGTTTGCGTTCCATGTAAATCTTCCACACAATGTCGAACATTGTGCGGACGGCGTTGACGCAAAGCGCCAGCGCTGCGATGATCTCCGAGATCGTCATGTCTGCTCACCTCCCCTTGCCCGAAGGCTCCGGGAAGTGCTGCTCAATCAGATTGAACCTCCTCCCGGGCTGCTTCGGATCGTTCCGTGAAAAACGAGAGCCTGATCAGCCGGTAAGAAGGGTAGCCGCCTGCGTTTGTGGGCACAGCGCCTGATGACAGCGTTTCCGCTGCAGGTACAGCATACCATAAATCGCACCAAAAAACAATGCACCCTGCGCGTTCTTCCTGTTCAACGGAAGGACGCGCAGTTTTTTCCACGCATAGCGGTTCCTCCGCAGGGCCATACTCCCGGTGAAGTTCACAAGACCGGGGGCATGGGGATGTACAACAAAGTTGAGCTGTGCGGCCTGAACACCGCCCAGCTGCCTGTTCTGACCGAGGCGGAAAAGCGGGCCCTGCTCGTCCGCATCCGCGCCGGAGACCGGCAGGCCCGGGAGCAGATGGTGGAGGGCAACCTGCGGCTGGTGCTCAGCGTGGTGCAGCGGTTCGCACAGCGGGGCGAAAACCTGGACGACCTGTTTCAGGTGGGCTGCATCGGGCTCATCAAGGCCATTGACAACTTCGACCCGGCCCAGCCGGTGCGTTTTTCCACCTACGGCGTGCCCATGATCATCGGCGAGATCCGGCGCTTTCTGCGGGACAACAATGCTCTGCGGGTGAGCCGCAGCCTGCGGGATACGGCTTACCGGGCCATGCAGAGCCGGGAAACGCTGGAAAAACAGCTGGGCCGTGAGCCCACCATGGACGAGATCGCGCAGCAGGCCGGACTGTCCCGCCGGGAGGTGACGGCGGCGCTGGAATCGGTGGTGGAGCCCATCAGCCTGGAAGAGCCCGTCTACACAGACGGCGGCGACGCCATGTATGTCATTGATCAGGTGCGTGACCCAGACGGCGAAGACAGCTGGATCAGCGGGCTGCAGTTCCGCCAGACCGTGGCCGGGCTGACCCCGCGGGAAAAGAAGATCATGGAGCTGCGCTATCTGCAGGGCAAGACCCAGATGGAGGTGGCGCAGGAGATTGGCATCAGTCAGGCGCAGGTCAGCCGGCTGGAAAAGGGCGCGCTGAACCAGTTCCACACCCAAAAGTGAGCAAAAAAGCGGCACGCCTCCCGGCTGGGAAAGCGTGCCGCTTTTCATCTGCGGCGGTATTTGCGCCGGGTGGCCGCGCCGCCGCGCAGGTGGCGCTCGGCCTTGTTGCGGGCCAGGACTGCCCGCACCTGCGCGAACAGCTCCGGCTGCAGAGTGCGCAGCCGCACCGCCACATCCTTGTGCACGGTGGATTTGCTGCACCCGAACGCTGCAGCCGCGGCTCGCACGGTGGCACCGTGGGCCGCGATGTACTCGCCCAGCTGCACCGCACGCTGTTCCGGATCTCCTTTCATCGTGGATTCCCCCTGCATGAGCTATGCTACAGCCTATGCGGCCACGGCGCAGGATATTCCGTGTGCGTGCTTGACTTTTGCCGAGAATGCGTTATACTTTTTTATGGACATAAAAACAGGGGTGCCGAAAGGCTGAGATCCGCGTTTTGCGGAGTACCCTTTTCACCTGACCGGACAATGCCGGCGTGGGAGTTTGCAGAACTGTCCGTTCTTTCACAAACCCCGTGCGCCTGCTGAAAAGCGGGCGCATTTTTGTTTTTGTGTACTATATTAAGAGAAGAGGAATCCCGATGTCAAAAACCTACTCCAAGACCCGCGTGCTGGTGGAGTGCGCACTGATGATCGCGCTGGGCACCGTGCTGTCCAACATCAAGTTCTTCACGCTGCCCAACGGCGGCAGCATCACCCTGTTGAGCGCCCTGCCCTTCGTGCTGGTGTCCTTCCGCCACGGCGTCAAATGGGGCCTGTTCACCGGATTCGTGAACAGCTGCCTTCAGATGCTGATCGGCGGTGTCTGGGCACCCCCGACGCCCAACTTCCTGAGCTATGCAGGCGAAGTCCTGCTGGATTACGTCCTGGCCTTTATGGCGCTGGGCACCGCAGAGTTCTTTGCCCGTCCCTTCAAGAACCGCACCGTAGGCGTGGCTGTGGGCACCTTCGTGTCCGGCTTCCTGCGCTTCCTGTGCAGCTTTCTGTCCGGCGTGCTCATCTGGGGCAACCTGACCGACGGCCTGCCTGCATGGACCTACAGCCTGGTGTACAACGGCAGCTACATGCTGCCTGAAACGCTGCTCACCATGATTGCAGCCGTTCTGCTGTGCCGTGTGGCTCCGCAGATCTTCGACCGGCAGTATGCCAAAGCATAACAGCACCCATTCCGTCCTCAAAGCCGTCCTCCGCCGGGCCTGCCGCCCCGCGGGGGATTTTTTCTTCACATTTTTTGCCGGAACAGTTGACAAGCCGCCCTCCCGCTGGTATAATAAGTCACGTCGTCAGGCACGACAAGCCATCTGGGGGATTAGCTCAGCTGGGAGTCCAAGCAGTGCACTCACGCACCCCCACAACTGAACTTCATAAAATATTTCTTATTTGAGCATCTCTTTTTCCAGAGGCTTTCACTTCTGGAAAATTATGGGGGATTAGCTCAGCTGGGAGCCCAAGCAGTGCGCTCACGCACCCCCACAACTGAACTTCATAAATCGTTTCTTGTTTGAGCATCTCTTTTCCAGAAGCGTCCACTTCTGGAAAATTATGGGGGATTAGCTCAGCTGGGAGCCCAAGCAGTGCGCTCACGCACCCCCACAACTGAACTTCATAAATCGTTTCTTGTTTGAGCATCTCTTTTCCAGAAGCGTCCACTTCTGGAAAATTATGGGGGATTAGCTCAGCTGGGAGCCCAACACACCCTGAAACACACCCCCAAGGTTATACTTCAAATTGAATATTTCGCTTGAGCAATTCCTTTCCAGAGGTCACCACTTCTGGAAA
>CAVKKE010000160.1:0-6213 GCA_963656875.1 Barnesiella intestinihominis
CGGTGCGGTTGTTGCCGTTCTTATCCTGATACTGGCGGGTCTGCAGGCTGCCTTCAATGGCAATCAGACTGCCTTTCTGGAAATACTTGCTCACAAACTCTGCCTGCTGGCGCCATGCAACGATATCAATAAAATCGGCCTGGCGCTGTTCGCCCTGACGCGCAAAATTGCGGTCACATGCGATACGGAAGCTGCACACGTTCGTGCCCTGCGTAGTGGTACGCAGTTCCGGGTCTGCCACAAGGCGGCCCATGATGGCTACAACATTCAACATAACACGATCTCCTTTTCGGTCACAAGGAAATTACTCCTCGTGAGCAATGATCAGGCTGCGCATAACGCCTTCGGTGATCTTGTACACACGGTCCAGCTCAGCGGGGAAGCTGGGCTCGCTGGTGAAGTTGATCACGGTGTAGACGCCTTCCTCCTCGTCGTTGATGGGGTAGGCCAGACGGCGCTTGCCCCACTCGTCGATGGAATCGATCGTACCGTTAGCCTCGATCAGGGACTTGAACTTACCAACCAGAGCGGCGGTAGCCTCCTCGTCGAGAGCGGCGCTGGTAATCAGCATGGTTTCGTACTTTGCCATTTTGTAGCACCTCCTTTTGGACTTAAGGGTCCTGCAATCACAGGACCAAGGGTACACACGGGCACGGCGTCGCGTCCGTGTGCGGCGTGTCTGTTCAGACAGCAATTTATTATAGCAAGCCCAGCGGAATCTGTCAAGCTTTTTTCGAAAAAAGATGCAATAAAAAATATTTTGATTTTTTTGTGAAAGAGGACTATAATATAGTCGCTTTCGGGGACTCCTTCCGTCTGCTCCCGTTGGTCGCATCCACCTCCCTCAATGAGGGAGGCCTTGGCAGAGCGGAAAGCCTCATCTCTTCGCCAGAGGCTCCCTCTCCGAGGGAGCTGTCGAGCGAATGCGAGACTGAAGGAGCTTCCAAAGCAGGCTAGGGATAAAAAGTATATTATAAAGTAAAAGTAAAGGAAGGATGCTTTGTGTATTCGGTTTTCCGGGATCTGGCAATTATCATCCTCAGTGCAAAGTTCTTTGGCCTTGTGGCCCGCAAATGCAGGGCCCCGCAGGTGGTGGGCGAGATCCTTGCGGGCCTGATCATCGGCCCCTGCATTCTGAATCTGGTGCAGACCAGTGATTCCATCTCCACCTTTGCGGAGATCGGCGTGGTCATGCTGATGTTCTCCACGGGCCTTGGCACCAATCTGAAAGAGCTCATCAAGGCCGGCCCCATCGCCACCCTGATCGCCTGCGTGGGCGTGTTTGTCCCGCTGGTGGGCGGCACGCTGCTGTACAGCGCGTTCTACGGCTTTTCCGCCGTGGGCAGCCCGGAGTTCTACCGGGCGCTGTTCATCGGCACCATTATGACCGCCACCAGCGTGTCCATCACCGTGGCAACGCTGCAGGAGATGGGCCACCTGAAAAGCTTCCTCGGCACCACCATCGTCAGCGCCGCCGTCATCGATGACGTCATCGGCATCGTGGTGCTCACCTGCGTGCTGGGCGCAAGCTCCGGCACCGGCACGGGTCTGGGCAAGGTGCTGCTGAACACTCTGCTGTTCTTCGCCACTGCCGTGGGTGTGGGCGTCGTGGTCCACTCCGCTATGGAGTGGCTGGACAAGCGCAACCCCCACACTCAGCGCATCACCATCGTGAGCATGGCGTTCTGCTTCGCCATGGCCTACATCGCCGAGGAATACTTCGGCATTGCGGACATCACGGGTGCTTACATTGCCGGCATCGTGCTGTGCACCATGGCGGATGCCCCCTATGTGGAGCGCCGCGTGGACATCAGCAACTATGTGCTGTTCGCCCCGGTGTTCTTTGCATCCATCGGCCTGAAGACTGACATCAGCGGCCTGACGCCGGAGATCTTCCTGTTCTGCGTCTGCTTCGTGATCGTGGCTCTTATCACCAAGATCATTGGCTGCGGTCTGGCCGCGAAGGTCTGCCGCTTCAACTGGGGTGATTCCCTCAAGGTGGGCGTCGGCATGATGACCCGCGGCGAAGTGGCACTGATCGTGGCCCAGAAAGGCCTTGCCATCGGCGTGGTGGATGCCGTGTACTTCACGGCAGTCATCCTGCTGATTGTGGTGTCCAGCGTGGCTACCCCGCTGGTACTGAAAGCACTTTTCACCAAGATGCCGCCGCAGCGCCATCCCAACCAGGCAGAATGATTCTTTAAAGCATCAGGCCCCGTGCCTGCACCGCTGAGGTGCCGGGCATGGGGCTTTTTGTCTATAGAAATACGTAGCAGAATGGCCCGGTTTCCCTGAATATGAGTGGCTTTTCATGATGGAGTATGTTATACTTAACTCGGCAGACCGGGATTTGACATGTCCGGAATGAAAGTTTGTCATGAACTGCAGCGGGAGGCGGGACAAATGAAGGCAGAAGAACGCAGAAAGTTCATCCGATGGTGTATCCTTGGCGCAGTCGGCGGGGTGTTCATGGCTGCTGGTGACTGGATGCTTGGCTGCATTCCGCTTCAGGCGGCAGATACAGGAATGTTCAACAGGGCCTATTATCTGTCCGGCTCCTATGGACTGTGGCGTCCCGTGCTCATCGTCGGGCTGGGAGCGATCGGGTGCTTCCTCTATTACTTCATGGTAAAAGCGCTGAATGCGGACATCGATGCAAAATACCGGAAAACAAAAGCTGTCCAGTATCTGTGCGGGATATTCACCGTTGCGGTGGCTCTGGCGATCCATACCTGGTCGGCTACGCTGGCGTGGTTCACCACATATCTGGGCCCGCGGATCGGGGCAGAGGCTGCAGTCGCAGCGGTCACCGCCTATCAGGACGATATGCTCATCGCAATTCTCCCGATGTATCTTCCGATGGTGTTGACGATTGGGATCCATTTTGCGATGCTGCTTGCCGGCAAGACCCGCTATCCCCGGTGGATGCTCGTCTTTCACCCGGTCACATGGAACATTGTGCTCGTCGTGATCCCGGATATTGCGCAGGCCATGCAGGTGCCTGTGGCTACATGGATGTCTGTCATGAGCCAGAGCAGCACGAACAGCTCCATCGTGATCTGGTGCATCGCGGCCGCAGTTTATGAGAAGAAGCGTCTGAACCCTGCACAGAATTAAGCGGGCTTTTCAGACATCCGCAGGCGAATTGCGTTTTTCCGGGTGAACGGAAAGCAAACGAAAAACGGGAATGCTCCAAAGGCATTCCCGTTTTTGCATCAGTCAAGAAAAGCTTTTACTGTTACAGCGTTTTGCAGAACTCTTTCAGATACTCCCGGAAAGCTTCGCCGATCTCGGGATGCTGCAAAGCCAGCTCCACCTGCGCCTCCACGACGCACAGTTTGTTGCCCATGTCGTAGTGCTTGCCGGTGAACTCCACGGCGGTCATGCCGCCGCGGGTGCGGGCATACTCGGCCATGGCGTCGGTCAGCTGGATCTCGCCGCCTGCGCCGGGCTTGGTGTGGGCAAGGATATCGTAGATCTCCGGGGTCAGCAGCACGCGGCCCAGAATGGAATAGTTACTGAATTCCTGGCCCTTCTTGGGCTTCTCGATCATATCGTCCACGAAGAAATAATTGTCGTGGATGGGGGTGGTCTTCAGGCTGCAGTAGCGGCTCACATCCTCCCAGGGCACAGCGGAAACGCCTGCAGTCGGGCGGCCGAACTCCTCATAGGCGCGGATCAGCTGGGCGCAGACAGGGTCTTCGCCCCAGATCACATCGTCGCCGTAGATGACCACGAACGGGTCGTCGCCGGTGAAAGCCTTGGCGGTGTTCACGGCATGGCCCAGCCCTAGAGTCTCCTTCTGGCGGACAAAGAAGATGTTGGCCATGTTGGCGATGCCCAGGCACTCTTCCAGAGCCTTTTCCTTGCCGGGCTTGGCCAGCTTTTCTTCCAGCTCAGGGCTGCGGTCGAAGTGATCCTCAATGATGCTCTGGTTGCGGCCCAGAATGATCAGAATGTCGGTGATGCCGGAACGGACAGCCTCTTCCACCAGATACTGGATGGCGGGCTTGTCCACGATGGGTAGCATGCCCTTGGGCATGGCCTTGGTGGCAGGCAGCACGCGAGTGCCGAGACCCGCAGCAGGGATGACGGCTTTTGTGACTTTTTTCATGATTCTTTCTCCCATTCATCATAATAATGCTTTGGCAGGGTACGGCCCGCCGCAGAGAACAAAGGTTCAGCCCACAAGACCTGCCAGTGCATCCAGGTTGGGGCCCAGCAGCAGGGTGAAGCAGGCACCGATCACCATCAGCAGCACGACGGAACCCACCACAGCGGCCCAGCTCACTCCGCCCTGTGCGGACAACACTGCGCGGCGCTGTGCTGCATCCGGGAACTCGCAGCGGATGCGTCTGATGTGCTCGGCGGCGCTTTTGCGGTAGAGCCACTTGGCAAAGAGAGTGCGCACCATCACCAGCACAAAGCTGAGGATGGACATGATCCGCGAAAGAATCACCAGCGTGCTGGTGCTCAGGTTTGCGGTCAGGGGGCTGCCGGTGATCTGCATCAGATCCAGCAGGGTGGGCAGGGCCAGCACCAGCTCCGCCGCCATGAAGGCAAAGGCGGGCTTCCAGGCCTTGCGGTAGAAGAAATAAAACGGCCCGAAGAACAGGGCGCTGAAGCTCATGGAGATCTTGGTGTGCTGCAGCTGCATCCGGCTGTAATCGTTCAGATAAATGGGCGCGGCCTTGCCGATGTAGTCGCTCCAGTCGCTGCTGGGGATGCCGTCGATCATCTCGTCCTGCCCGAAAGCGGTGCGGACGTTCTGACGGGTGGGCTCGGCGATGTTCTGGCGGTAGAAGCTGTCGTAGTCGAAGTTCTCGTTCTGCTCGTCCTGCGCAGCGCGGCGGTCGTTGGGCTCTACGGTGGACTCCAGCGGCATCACGGCACCGCAGCAGCGGCAGTTGGGCTCACTGCGCAGGGTGCGCTCTCCGCATACGGGGCAGGTGCGCAGCTCGACTTCCTGATACGGGAATTTCCATTCATAGCCCGCACCATGGGCGGGGGTGTGGATGCAGCGGCCCAGCTTGTCGTAACAGTCACGGTGATAGGGAGCACCGCAGTCGGGGCAGACGACGATGTCATCCTTGAGGGTCAGGGGCTTTCCGCAGCCCTCGCAGGGACAGCCATAATATTTCGGCATGGTTTCCTCCTGATTTATGGTTCATACTGGTATTATACTCCCCTGAGAGGGAAAAGAAAAGGTGAAAATCTTCAAAATTCCAGCAGGATAATGGTTTTACCCCTTTACTTTACCACGGATTGTAGGTATACTAATGAAGTATCTGTGTATAAACTGTGTCTTTTGGACTCCTTCAGCGGTTAGCGTCCTCGCCCTCTCAGCTTCACTTCGTTCAGCAGCTCTCCCAAAGGGAGAGCCCTTGGCAGAACTGGAAACTTTGCGGGGAATGCCAAAGCCTCTCACTTTGGGAGAGGTGGCATTGCGTAAGCAATGACGGAGAGGGCGAGGATGCTTCCCTGCACGAAAGACTTTACTTTATTATCATTTCGAGAGGAACAAGAGAATGATCACCATTGATGAACTGAAAGTGCAGCTTGCCGACTACGGCAAGGCGGTCAAGGACCTGGAAGAGGCCCTGGCCATCGACGCTTCCCGCAAGCGCGTGCAGGAGCTGGAGCACACCATGTCCCGCCCCGGCTTCTATGATGACGCCGACCTGAGCAAGAAGGTTTTTGACGAAGTGGGCGATCTGAAGGGCAAGCTGAGCCGCTTTGAAAAGCTGCAGGGCCTGTACGACGACGCCGAGACAATGCTGGTGATGCTGGACGAGGAGTACGACCCCGATATGGTGCCCGAGGCCGAAGAGGCCGTGAACGCCGTGGGCAAGGCTGTGGACGAGCTGCAGCTGATGACCATGCTGAACGGCGAGTACGACCACAGCAATGCCATCCTGACCTTCCACGCCGGTACCGGCGGCACCGAGGCACAGGACTGGGCTGAGATGCTGTACCGTATGTACAACAAGTGGGCACAGGCCCACGGCATGAGCGTGGAAGTGCTGGACTACCAGGACGGCGATGAAGCCGGCATGAAGAGCGCTTCCATGATGGTGAAGGGTGCCAATGCCTACGGCCTGCTCAAGAGCGAGAACGGCGTGCACCGCCTGGTGCGCGTTTCTCCCTTTGACGCCAACGCCCGCCGCCAGACCAGCTTTGCTTCGCTGGAAGTCATGCCCGAGCTGGACAACA
>CAVKKE010000161.1:0-6147 GCA_963656875.1 Barnesiella intestinihominis
AAAAATGCGCCCAGCTGCGCACCCTCTATTTTTATATGTACATGCACCCGGGCAAGAAGCTGAACTTCATGGGCAACGAGCTGGGCCACTTCCGGGAGTGGGACGAAAAGCGTGAGCTGGACTGGGATCTGCTCAAATATCCCTTCCACGATGCCTTCCAGAAATATTTTGCCCACCTGAGCCGGGTGTATTCCACTGAGCCCGCCCTGTATGACGGCGAGTACAACCCCGACTGCTTCGAGTGGGTGGCCTGCGAGAGCCGCGACGAGGGCGTCTACGCCTGGCTGCGCAAGGGTCAGGGCCAGAACCTGCTGTGCATCATGAACACCCAGGATCATGCCCACAAAAAGTTCCCGCTCTACCTCAAGTTCCCTTGCGGGGCCGAGGAAGTGCTGAACACCGAAGCCTCTGAATGGGGCGGCGCACTCAAGGGCCGCCGCAAGACCCAGCTGCACACCACCGACGGCGGCGTCTTTGGCCGGGACTACACCCTCACGGTGGATCTGCCCGCCATGGGCAGCTGCCTGCTGCGGCTGACGCCGGAGACCCCGAACCCGGACGCGGCCCGCATCAGCGCCAACAAGGCCATGGCCCAGAAGCGCAGGGCCACCCGTACTGCAAAGGCCGCAGCCGATTCCAAAAAGTAATATTCATTCCAAAATGTCCCATCTGCTTTGAATGCGGTGGGGCATTTTGCATTTTCCAGCCGTCTTTGGCTGGACAGTGCAGGTTTTGATTGCTATACTGTAGCTGTGATATTATCTGTTAAGAGAGGAATTTTCTGGGATGAGTGGAATCGTTTCCCGTTTGTCTGCTCTGAGCAAAGCCGGGCTTGGCCTTGCCGCCGGAGCGCTGGTGCTTGTGATTTTGAATTTTGCGCTGCCGGGCAGCAGCCTGTTTTTCCCGCTGGTGAGCCTGTGGCTTGACCTCGCGCTGTTCGTTCTGGCGCTGGCGGTGCTGCGGGTGTCCGGTGTGGAGCTGGATCTGTTCCACCGGGCGGTGCTGGTGGGTATCTGGGCGGCGGCGCTGCTCTATGCGTTCTGGGCGCTGAACAGCCGCACCTTCATCTACCACTGGGATTACGTCAACTACATCTTAAAACAATACAACGCCGAAGCTGCCTTTCTGGAAGGGGCCGGGGCAGGCTTCAAATTTATCCTTGATTCCATCACCGAGGACTACACCAACTTCATTACCCTGTTCACCGAGTTCCCATTCTGCCTGAGCGGCAAGACCGGCGATGATTACGCATTCTGTCAGGTGTTCAGTGTTCTGCCCACCCTGCTGGTGCTGCTGGCGGGACTGGTGGTCAAAGCCGGGCAGATACTGCAGGTGAAGAACCGTTTCTGGTACTTCCTCATGGGGCTTGGCTGGTGCATCACCTTCCCCTTCCTGCGCATGTCAGCCATGCTGGGCCAGCCGGACTGGTTTGGCATGATTTTCGCCTTCATGCTCATGCTGCTGACGCTGAGCTACCGGTTCGACCACATCGACATTCCCCGCTATCTGCTCATCTTTGCCGCCACAGCAGGCGTCATCCTGACCCGGCGGTGGTACTTATATTTCGTGGTGGGCTACTGCTTCGCCTATGTTCTGCTGCTGGCAGTGTCCAGCATCCGGCTGGCAAAGGACGGTCAGCAGCGCCGGGCTGTGCGCCGTATGGTGCGGCTGGTGGTGTTCGGCCTGTGCGCCGCCGGGGCCATGGTGCTCCTGCTGCTGCCCATGGTGCGCAAGATCCTTGGCTTTGACTACGCCGGGCGCTACTCTTACTACAACTTCGGCGGCATCACGCTGGAGCTCACCGCACAGGCCATGCGCATCGGTCTGCTGAATTTCATCCTCATCGGGCTGGGGCTGTGGTTTGCCGCAAAGCGCCGCCTGCCCGCCCTGCCCTGCCTTGCCGGGTGCGAGCTTCTGGTCAGCCTTGTGCTTTTCACCCGGGTGCAGAACACCGGTTCTCACCAGATGCTGCTGTTCGTTCCGGGGTGGTTTTTGCTGTTCCTCGTGGGTGCTGCAGCACTGGCAGAGGGCATCAAAAAACACCGGAACCTCAAGCTTGGTTACTGGCTGTTCACCATGGCGTTCGCCCTGTCGGTGCGGTGCTCCCCTCTGACCACCGTGGCCCTGCCGGGCTTTGTGGTGGATCACTTTCCCATCAAGGCTGTGTCGGAGTTCGTCCGGCTGGATGGGCTCACTTATAACCGCACCGATGCCGCCGCCATTCAGGCGCTGGACGACTGGATCGACGTTCACTGTGCGGACGGCGAGTTCGCCTACATGATCCCCCACGACATGCTGTACAATTCCGACATGTTCCAGTATGTTGCCTTGCCAGACATCCAGCTCAAGGATAAGCTGCAGGCCGGCATCTCCATCCCGGGCACGCATGAGTTCCCGGTGCGGTTCTTTGAAGCCAAATATGTCATCACGGCGGACCCTTTCCCCCAGACTTTTGTCAGCAGCGGGGAGCTCTCCGGCCGGTGGAACGCCCTTTTCTGCGCCGCCCGGGACGACCACTTCACCCAGGCCGCCAGCTTTGACATGGGCAACGGCACCGTGTTCACTGTGTGGGAGCGCACTGTCCCTGCCGACCGGGCTGAGGTGGAGTATTATCTCAACGCTTTTGCGCAGGAGGATGCGCTTTACCCTGAGATGTTCTCGCAGGTGGCCGAAGCCTGGCTCACCAATCACGGATTGTAATGAACAGCGAATGCTTTGGATATAAAAGGAGTATTTCCCATGGAACAGACTGCAAACAACCTGCCCAAGGTCACGTTGGGCCAGTACAAGGGGCTGGATTTCACCCGCCGGGTGCGCCCGGTGTCGGAAAAGGCCGTGGAGCAGCAGGCAGCAAACCTCGCCCGCATCCACGCCCCCTTCGTGCCGGTGGAACTGCCCGCCGCCCGAGGAATGCGGGTCACACTGGATTTTGAGGGCTTCATGGACGGCGAACCCATCCCGGACAGCCGCATGGAGAAGGTCACGGTGCTGCTGGGCACCGGCCAGCTGATGCCCGCCGCCGAGAACGCCGTCTACGGCCACAGGGCCGGCGAAACTTTCCGGTTCGACTTTACTTATCCCGAAGAGTTCCGCGTGGAAGAGCTCTCCGGCAAGACGGCACAGTTCGAGATCACCCTGCACACGGTGGAACAGAAGCAGACCCCCGCCGTGGACGACGCTTTTGCAAAGACTCTGGGCTATGATTCTCTGGATGCCCTGAAGGAAAGCATCCGGGAAAAGAAGCGCGCTTCCCATGAGGCCAACGCCGACCGCATTGCCGGGGCCGCCCTGCTGGACATGGCCGGGGCCAACCTGACTGCAGAGCTGCCCGGCGACGTGCTGGAGCAGAACGCGGACCGCGATATGAAGCAGCTGGAACTGCGGCTCACCCGCAGCAAAATGAGCATGGAGCTCTACTGCAAGGCCGGCAATACCACACCGGAGCAGATGCGCGCTGCCTTCCGCCGGGACGCTGAGCGCAAAATGCGCAGCATTCTGGCCGTGCGGGCCATTGCCGAAGCCGAGCAGATCACCGTGTCCAACGCAGAGGTGGACGCTGAATATGCCCGCCTTGCAAAGCTGCACGACACCCCGGAGGCCGAGATCCGCAAGGTGCTGAGCCGGGACGCCGTGGCTTCTGCCGTCACCAGCCAGAAGGTGCAGCGCTTTCTGATCGATCATGCAAACATCACTTCTGTTGTGGAGGGGGAGTAAACGATGGGCTTTTTTACACGAACCGCGATGGACATGCTGATGAAGACCTCTCACCCGGAAATCAGCCGCCGTCAGTGCTGGAACCTGCACCCTCACCGCAAACCCTGCACTGAGTGCAAGGATATCTGTCCCTACGGCGACCAGATCTTCACCCGCCCGAACCTCGTGAAGGACTGGGACCCTTGCACCGACTGCGGCCTGTGCGTGTCTGCCTGCCGCAGCGGCTGCATCTCGCCCTCTCAGGAGCAGGTGCAGCGGGACACTTCTGCAGCCGACACCGACAATGACACCATCTGGATCGGCTGCGAAAGATCCACTCGCAAGAACAGCATGGTGCGCAACTGCATCTGCGCCCTTTCCTGGGAGACGCTGGCATATCTTGCCCTGAACAAAAAGATCGTGCTGGACCTGACCCCCTGCGGCGAGTGCGAGAATGACATCTGTGCCGCTCAGCTGCGCAAGGAGCTGGCCCGGCTGGTGGATTTCTTCGGTGAGCCCATGTTCGAAGCCCGCTTCACGCTGGCCTATGAGCAGGACGACGCACCCTATCATGTCAAGGAGATCAGCCGCCGCGAGATGTTCGAGCAGGTGAGCCACGGCTCCAAGAGCGGCACCAAAAAGCTGCTGCAGATGCTGCCCGGCCTGCGCAGCGCCGACGACAGCGGCGTGGACTTCCGTCTGCTGCTGCACCAGCGCACCCGCCAGCTGAAAGGGGCCATGGAGACCCCGCTGAAATACGGCTATTACCTGCCCAACTTCACGGACAAGTGCTTTGCCTGCGGCAAGTGCGAAAAGGCCTGCCGCGCCGGTGCCCTGAAGCTGGAAGATCAGCCCGACGGCACCACCCGCATGGTCATCACCCCGTGGAAGTGCAGCGAATGTGAGGTGTGCCTTGCCGCCTGCTCCAACCACGGCTTCGACGGCATGAAGCTGCGCCAGCTCACCACGCTGGGCCCGGTGGTCGTCCACAAGTGCCAAAAGACCCTGTGCAAGGAGTGCGGCAAACCCATTGCGCCGGACAGCGCCGAAGGCATCTGCTCGGTGTGCCGCATCAAAGCCCGCACCAAGAAGCGCCAGGAAGAAGCCGCCGCCCGCGCCAAGAAGCTGCGGGAAGAACGTGAAGCCAAAAAGGCTGCCGAGGAAGCCGCAAAGGCAGCTGCAGAGGCCGCTGCCGCCCCCGCAGAGCCCGCCGTGGAAGCCGCTGCGCCTGCAGCTGCCGCTTCGGTGATCACCGCACTGACCCCGGACAAGCCCGCCCCCGTCGTGGATGCTGCCGAAACCGCTTCCGACACGCCGAAAAACGATTGACGGCGCACGGATTCAATGTTATACTGACCGTAAGACCATGTGGTCTTAAACTGTGTTACAAGGGGGTAACGGAGCTTGTTTCCGTTGCCCCTTTATTATCAGAAAACACACGAACCCAATTTACAAGAAAGAGGGATCATTTCATGAAACATTCCATCTCCCGCCGTCAGTTCCTGAAGGGCAGCGGCGCAGCCGTTCTTTCCACGGCAGCTGCAGGTCTTTTGAGCAGCTGCGGCGGCGGTTCTTCCGCTTCGGGCGGCAGCGCTTCCAGCGGCGACAGCTCCACCTATACCGTGCTGTATTCCCGCCAGCCTGCCACCCTGAACTATCTGGTCTGCTCGGCTGACCCCGACCTCTACCACGGCACTCAGTGCATCGACACACTGGTGGAATACGACAACCGCGGCAAGATCCGCGAGGGTCTGGCCACCACCTGGGAGTGGGACGCTGACACCCTGACCTGGACCTTCAACCTTCGGGACGAGAACTGGGTGGACAGCACCGGTTCCGTCATCGGCCCTGTGACCGCACAGGACTTCGTGGACGCTCTGGCCTATGTGCTGAACCCGGACTATGCTTCCGCCACCGCAAGCCTTGTCACCCCCTATGTGGCCGGTGCAGACGACTACTACAACTACTGCGTCTACCGCAACAGCGCCAACAACGGCACTGTGGCTGAGGATGGCACCACTTACGCCATCGATGCTTCCGGCACCGTCACCGCCACTGCCGCCGACGGCACCACCACCGAGTATCCCGCTGTGGACTTCGACGCTGTGGGTGTCAAGGCTGTGGACGAGCACACCCTGACCTATACGCTGAACTTCGACTTCCCGGGCTTCCTCAGCCTGCTGAGCTACGCCCCCTATGAGCCCGCCTACGGCCCCCTGCTGGAAGAGTTTGCCGACCAGTTCTGCACCTCCGCCGAGACGGCCTGCAGCTGCGGTGCATTCTATCTGGCCGAGTACACCCCGCTGGAAAGCTGGGTGATGAAAAAGAACCCCGAGAACTACGATGCCGACAGCGTTTACATCGACACGGTGCGCTATATCTACAATCAGGAGGAGCTCATCAGCGGCCCCGAGATGGTCAAGCGCGGCGAGATCGACCAGGCCACCATCAGCT
>CAVKKE010000162.1:0-6051 GCA_963656875.1 Barnesiella intestinihominis
AGGTGAAAAGAATGAAACAGGGTATCCATCCGAACTACGTTGACTGCACCATCACCTGCGCATGCGGCAACGTCATTAAGACTCGTTCCACCAAGCCTGAGATCCACGTCGAAGTTTGCTCCAAGTGCCATCCTTTCTACACTGGCAAGCAGAAGCTGGTCGACACCGGCGGACGTGTTGAGCGCTTCAACAAGCGTTTCGGCCGTAAGTGATTATGGTTTTCTGAGCACCGTTTCCTTTGGGGAACGGTGCTTTTTTGTTGTGTGGGAAAAGCATCTTAATCATTCTTAAGAAATCTTTTGGCGTCCCACACAAGGATTGTCTTAAAAAATACACAATTACAGTCTAAAATAAAGCAGTCTGAGCCCGGGGTGCAGGCAAAGCACTCGGCAATGGGCTGGAAATGAAATTATCGCATAAAGGAGCGTTTGCTGTGATCGAAGTATCGCATCTGAACAAGAATTACGGCACCCGCCCCGCCATTCGGGATCTGTCCTTCACGGTTGGGGACGGGCAGATCTTCGGCCTGCTGGGGCCGAACGGCGCGGGCAAATCCACGATCATGAACATCCTCACAGGTTACCTTGCACCCACCTCCGGCGAAGTGAAGGTGGCAGGATTCAGCCTGCCGGAAGAGGCCCAGCAGGCCAAGGCCTGCGTGGGCTATCTGCCGGAGCTGCCTCCGCTTTACCCGGAGATGACCGTGCAGGAATATCTGGACTTTGCCGCAGAGCTGAAAGGCGTCAAGCGTGCAGACCGGAAGCAGCAGGTGCTGAAAGCTGCCCGCCGCACTGGCCTGGAGGAAGTTCTGCCGCGGCTCATCCGCAGCCTGTCCAAGGGCTACCGTCAGCGTGTGGGCATTGCGCAGGCGCTTCTGGGCGCACCGAAGCTCATCATTCTGGATGAGCCCACCGTCGGCCTTGACCCTGCGCAGGTCATCGAGATCCGCAGGCTGATCCGGGAACTGGGCAAGTCCCACACGGTCATTCTGTCCAGCCACATCCTCAGTGAGGTGCAGGCAGTATGCAGCCAGGTGCTGATCCTCTCCAAGGGTCAGCTCGTGGCTGTGGGTGCACCGGAGGAACTGGGCGAACAGCTCAACCCGGGCAGCCGCCTGCGGGCCACGGTTTTGGGCGACGGAAAGACCGTTCTGAAAGCTGTAGGGGCCGTGCAGGGCATCCACAAAGTGGAACTGGAAAGTGAAGAAGACGGTCAGGTGACCTTCACTGCAGAGAGTGTGGACACTTCTGACCGCCGCGCCGAGGTGTCCCGCGCACTTTCAAATGCAGGCTGCACAGTGCTGGCACTGGCGGCAGAAAATAAGACGCTGGAAGAAGTGTTCCTTGCCCTGACAAAGAACAAAGACACGGAACCGGCGGAAGAAGAGGAGGGAGAAGACGAATGACTGCGATCTTTAAACGCGAAGTCCGCAGCTATTTTCACGGAATGATCGGCTATGTGCTCACGGCATTCATGCTGGCGGCAACAGCGATCTATTTCGTGGCCCTGAATCTGGGCTATGGGCTGACGGACTTCGGATATTACACGCTGTACCGCACGATCTTTGTGATGCTCCTCTACATCCCGGTGCTGACCATGCGCTCCTTTGCAGAGGAACGCCGTAGCCGCACGGATCAGCTACTGCTGACGAGCCCGGTGTCCGTGTGGGGCATCGTGGTGGGCAAGTTCCTGGCCCTGTGCATGCTGTTTGCACTGCCCTGCATCGTGGACGCTGTGATGATCCTTGTTCTGGCTGCATTGGGGGCCACCGGCACTGCCACGGCGGCAAACTTTGCAGCGCTGCTGTGCTACTTCCTCATGGGCTGCGCTGCCATTGCCATTGGCATGTTCCTGTCCAGCCTGACCGAAAACCAGATCATTGCTGCTGTGGCGGGCGTGGCAGCTCTGCTGCTGGCCTACATGATGCCCAGCCTGCGCAGCATGTTCACTGCGGGCAGCGCGGTGGCACTGGCATTGTTTACGGCCATTGCCGCTGTGCTCAGTGTGGTGGCAGGGCTGCGCACCAGGAGCTTCACGCTGGGCTGCCTGACCTTTGCAGGCTGCTGCGTGGCACTGACAGCGCTGTTCCTGCTGCAAAGCAGCTGGCTGACCGAAGCATTCAGCGCTGTGCTGAGCGCGCTGTGTCTGTTTACCCCATTTGAAGAATTCGTCAACAACAGTTTTTCTATTCCGACGCTGGTGTACTACCTGACTGTGATCGTGCTGTTTCTGTTCTTCACGGCACAGGGGCTGGAAAAGCGCCGCTGGAATTGAGAGGAGGGGACAACGATGAAAAAATTCAAGCTCACTTCCTCCGCAAATGGCAAGGTTTTCCGTAACGGAGTGTATTCCACGGCGATTCTTGCTGCAGCCATTGTGCTGGCGGTTCTGGTGAATCTGCTGGTGGGTGCCATCCCGTCCAAATATACGGAGTTCGACCTGTCCGCAGCGAAGATGTACACCCTCGGCGACAGCTCCAAAGAACTGATGCAGAGTCTTGACCAGGATGTGACCATTTATTATCTTTGTGAGACTGGCAGCGAGGACGCTATCCTCACGAAGCTGCTGGATCACTACGCCGAAGAAAGCAGCCACCTGAAATGGGAGCAGAAGGACCCGGCCATTTATCCTACCTTTGCGTCCCAGTATGGCGCGACCAATGTGTCCACCGGCAGCCTGATCGTGGTCAGCGGTGACAACAGTGTGGTGCTGGACGCTGCCGATCTCTACGAATACGACTACTCCGATTACTATACCACTGGCTCAGCCAATGTGACTTTTAGCGGTGAAAAGCAGATCACCTCTGCCATCTACAAACTGACCGCCGCCGAGGAAAGCCACGCCTACTACACCACCAACCACGGTGAGCAGGCCCCCACGTCCTCGCTGACCGAAGCTCTGGAAGCGCAGAACATCAGCCTTGAGCCGCTGGACCTGCTCACCAGCACCATTCCGGACGACTGCGGCCTGCTCATCATCAACGCGCCGGCATCTGATTTTGCATCCGACGGCCTTGTGAATGAAATTGCACAGCTGCAAAGCTATCTGGAAAACGGCGGCAAAGTCCTGCTGACCACCAGTGCTTACGACGAGACGCCCAATCTGGACGCGGTGATGGCGCAGTTCGGCCTTGCCCGTGAGCCCGGCCTTGTGGTGGAGGGCGATGCAGACCATGCCCTCTACGGCTATCCGTATTCGCTCTTCCCGGACTACGGCACCACCGACGAAAGCACCGCTCTGGACGGTGTAAACAGGAGCACCCATGTGATGCTCTCGGTGGCACAGGGCATCACCATCACAGAGACCGACGATGTGACGGCGGAATCTCTGCTGAACACCTCGGAAGAATCCTACAGCAAATCGAACCTCAACGAGAATTCTACCACGGCGAAGGAATCCGGTGATGCAGACGGCCCGTTCTCTCTGGCCGTCTGGGCACGCAATGAAACCACCGGCGCGGAAGTCATCTGGGTCGGCTGCCCCAATGTGGACAACGAGCAGGTGTACCAGTCCATCCCGGGCAACCTGACCTTCCTGCAGGGCTGTGCTGTTTCTCTGGCAGGACAGGACGGCATTCTTATTGATACCAAGGCTCTGGAAGCAGCGCCCATCACGGTGGCAGCTTCCGCCTCCACGACGCTGGGCATGGTATTTGTGTTCATCCTGCCGGCGGCTGTGCTGATCGCGGGCGCTGTGGTGGTGCTGCTGCGCCGCCGCAAGTAAAGGGGGAAGCTGCTATGAAAACAAAACAGCAGACTCTGATCGTTCTGCTGGTGTTGGTGATCGTGCTGGGCAGGCTGCTCTTCTGGCTGAACCGCAGCAATGCGCAGGCTGAAGAAGCCGCCAGCGCTGCCGCAGAAGGGAACATCGCCCTTTCGTCCTTTGCGGCGGGGGATGTGGAGCAGATCCAGTACACCTACAATGGCGAGACGCTCACGCTGAACTATGATTCCGGCAGCTGGACATTGGCAGACGACCCGGACTATCATCTGGACGAATCTGCCTGCAATACCATGGTCACGGCGCTTGCATCCCTGAATGCCAAGCGCCAGCTGACGGCGCAGTCCGGCGAGGATTACGGCCTGACGGATCCGGCTGTCACCGTGACGGTGACGGCGGCGGGCGAAACAAAGACCTTTGCCTTTGGCACAGAGAACCCGGTCACGGGGGACATGTATGTGCAGGAGGAGGGGGATGACACGATCTACACCGTGTCCGGCAACAAGGCGGCCTGCTTTGAGCTGACCAAAGCCGATCTCTTTGGCGCGTTCAACCCGGCGGGGCTGACGGCTTCCGCGCTGGAAAGTGTCCAGATCACTTCCGCCAGTGGCACACTGTCCCTGACGGCAGTGTCGGAGCCTATGGAGACGGAAAGCGATTCGGAAGAAGCATCCTCCGAAAGTTCTGCCGACTCTGCAGAATATCAGACGGTCTGGCGTCTCATGGATGAATCCGATGCTGACCTGGACAGCAGCAAAGTGCAGAGCATTCTTTCTGCGCTGGCAGGCTATGTGACTGCACAGGCCACGAACGCCGACTCATCCGCCTATGGCTTTGATGCACCCCTTGCCACAGTGCAGGCAGAGACCGCCGACGGCACCGTGACCCTGCGCTATGCCAGCAATGCAGACGGCTGCTGGATGATGGTGGAGGGAGACAGTTCGGTCTACTCGGTAGACCTGAGCACCGTCCAGACCCTTCTGACAACGGCAGACGACTTAAAAGCTGAATGATTTTTTGATGTGCGCCGCAGTGGAAAGTCCGCTGCGGCGCATGTTTTTTTGTTGCGGAGTGTAAAGTTTCGGCAAACATCGGCAGAGTGATTGACATTTCAGCAAAGATTGATTAAGATAGACAAGACAGGGTAGAATAACTGCGCAATATAAGAGCCTGTTTCGGCAGGTTCTCCGGTCGTCATGGATGTTGTGCGGGGCTGGGTCGCCCTGGTACGAGGGATGGGGTAAATACCCTGTCTTTTTTCGTATCTGAGTTTAAGGAGGATAAAGTAAAAAATGGACAACTCGGTGATCGTTTCACTGCGTGATATCGTAGTGGAATTTGATGGTCAGCGCATTCTGGATGGGCTGAACCTGGACATCCATGACAAAGAGTTTGTGACGCTGCTGGGCTCCTCCGGCTGCGGCAAAACCACCACCCTGCGCCTGATCGCGGGCTTTCTGGAGCCGAACTCCGGCAAAGTGCTGCTGAAAGGCGAGGATATCACCGGCGTGCCGCCGTATAAGCGCCCGGTGAACACTGTGTTCCAGAAGTACGCACTGTTCCCGCACCTGAACGTGTTCGAGAACGTGGCTTTCGGTCTGCGGTTGAAAAAGATGGACGAAGAGACCATCCGCCGCAAGGTGCGCAACATGCTGGAGGTCGTGGGCCTGAAAGGCTTCGAGCGCCGCAGCATCAGCCAGATGTCCGGCGGCCAGCAGCAGCGCGTGGCCATCGCCCGCAGCCTGGTCAACGAGCCGGAAATCCTGCTGCTGGACGAGCCCCTTGGCGCACTAGACCTCAAGCTGCGCAAGGAGATGCAGCTGGAGCTGAAGCGCCTGCAGCGTGAGATGAACATCACCTTTATCTATGTCACCCACGATCAGGAAGAAGCCCTGACCATGTCCGACACGGTCGTCGTTATGAACGGCGGCAAGGTGCAGCAGATCGGCACCCCTGAGGATATCTATAATGAGCCCAAGAACGCCTTCGTGGCGGACTTCATCGGCGACTCCAACATCGTGGACGGTGTGATGCACAAGGACTTCCTTGTGTCCTTCTCCGGTGTGGACTTCCCCTGTGTGGACCGCGGGTTTGCCCGTGAACAGAGCGTGCAGGTGGTGGTGCGCCCCGAGGATATCGAGGTCGTTTCGCCTGTGGAAGGCCAGCTGGTGGGTGTTGTGAATGATGTCATCTTCAAGGGTGTCCACTTTGAGATGCATGTGGAGTGCGAAGGCCGCGAATGGCTGATCCATTCCACCCGCGCCTGCACACCCGGTGAGACCATTGGTATGCGCATCGGCCCCAACGAGATCCATATCATGGCGCGTTCGG
>CAVKKE010000163.1:0-6015 GCA_963656875.1 Barnesiella intestinihominis
CGGCCTATCAAATCTACCGGGACCTGATTTTGGAGAACATCGAGTATGACACCCTAATCCAGAATCCCCGAATAGACCGGGAACAGCTGGACGAGATCGTGGACATTCTGCTGGAAACGGTCTGCACTTCCCGCAAGTCCATCCGGGTGGCTGGGGACGATTACCCGGCAGAGCTGGTCAAGGCGAAATTCTTGAAGCTGGACAGCCATCACATCGAGTTCGTTATGGACTGCCTGCGGGACAACACCACCAAAGTCCGTAACATCAAGCAATACCTGCGGGCCATGCCCGCTTTTGCAAGCGGCTCTGACCCCGCCCCGGAACCTCTGCCGGAGATTACCGAAGAAGAACCCACCACGGGCGGCATGGAGCCGGAGGGTGTGCCCATCACGCCCAAAGGCAACGCAACACTGGTGGATGATTTTTACGGTGACAAGCAGCTTATCACCGTGACCACCAAGACCGGAAATTATTTTTACATCCTGATTGACCGCGCCAACGAGGACAAAGAAACCTCTGTCCACTTTCTGAACCAAGTGGACGATGCCGATTTGCTGGCCCTGCTGGATGAAGAACCGCAGGACACCGAGGTTTGCACCTGCACGGTGAAATGTGAGGCCGGGAATGTCAACGAAAACTGCCCCTTGTGTGAAAAGAGCCTGCGCAACTGTATGGCCCCGGAAGCGGTGAAAACCGACACCGAAACGCCAGCGGAAAAGCCGAAGTCCAACATGGGCAGTCTGATGATCCTGCTGGTGCTGGCTCTGGCGGGCGGTGGTGCAGCCCTCTATTATTTCAAGTTCCGCAAACCCAAGGCCGACACCACCGGGCACGATGATCTGGACGAGTACGATTTTGGAGAGGACGAGGACGCAGACGAGGAACCGCCTGAAATGGAGATTCATTCGGAGGATGGACAGGAGGACGAAACATGAGCTTTCAGCTGGTGATTGCCGAAAAGCCCAGTGTGGCCCGCAGCATTGCCGCTGTGATCGGGGCTACTGAAAAGCAAAACGGCTATCGGCAGGGCGGCGGGTATCTGGTCAGCTGGTGCATCGGGCATCTGGTGTCCTTTGCGGAAGCGGGCCAGTACGATGAAAAATACTGCAAGTGGCGGTATGAGGATTTGCCCATCCTACCCCAGCCGTGGCAGTTCATTATCCCGGACGAAAAGAAACAGCAGTTTGAAATTGTGCGTACCCTGCTCAACCGCCCGGATGTAGACAGCGTGACCGCCGCGACCGACGCAGGCCGGGAGGGAGAACTGATTTTCCGTCTTGTCTACCAAATGGCCGGCTGCACGAAACCCGTGAAGCGGCTCTGGATTTCCAGCATGGAGGATGCCGCCATCCGGGAGGGCTTTGCAAACCTGCGCCCGGATTCGGATTACGATGCACTGTACCAATCGGCCCTCTGCCGCGCAAAGGCGGATTGGCTGGTGGGTATCAATGCAATGCGGCTGTTTTCGGTGCTGTACCACAAGACCCTGACCGTGGGCCGGGTGCAGACCCCTACATTGAAAATGCTGGTGGATCAGGATGCAAAAATCCTGCGTTTCCAGAAAGAAAAGTATTACACGGTCGGCATCCAGTCTGGCAGCCTGAAAGCGGACAGTGAGCGTATTTCGGAGGCAAAAACCGCAAATTCTCTCAAAGAAAAATGCACGGGTGCAACCGCTGTCTGTACCTCTGTCAAACGGGAGAAAAAGACAGAGCTGCCGCCCCAGCTCTATGACCTGACCTCTTTGCAGCGGGAGGCAAACCGTCTGTTCGGGTTCACGGCAAAGCAAACTTTAGATTACGCCCAGCAGCTTTACGAAAAGAAACTGCTGACCTATCCCCGCACCGACAGCCAATATCTGACCGAGGATATGGGCCAGACGGCACAACATCTTGTGTCCGGCCTGCTGGGGTTGCTGTCCTTTGCCCAAGGGCTTGCTCTGACTGCGGATGTAAGCCGTGTGTTGAACAGCAAAAAGGTATCGGACCACCACGCCATCATTCCCACGGCAGAATTTGCAAAACAGGGATTCACAAGCCTTGCCGAGAGTGAATGCAAGCTGATGAACCTTGTCTGCTCCAAACTGCTCTGCGCGGTGGCTGTACCCCATGAGTACGAAACCGTGACCGCTGTGTTCTCCTGTGCAGGAAACGAGTTCACCGCCAGAGGAAAGACCGTGCTTGTCCCCGGCTGGAAAGAGATCGACCAGAGGTTCCGTTCCACCCTGAAAGCAGATACCGAGGAAGAAGTGCTGAATACTATCAGAGCGATTTTGCCTATGACATCAAGATGCTGCGGGAGGCGGCCCGCAGCGACCAGCCGGAAGATAAGCTGCTGTTGTGGCTGTCTCGGCCCTCTGGAACATTCTGCTTCCGAGAACGGGATGTGCTTCTCAAAGATACCCAAGCCTACAACACATGGAAATTCTGCGGCGAACAGACCCACGACAGGATTCTTGCCTATGCGGTGGAACTAACCGGCGCGGCCAACGGAACTGTGCAAGGCAGTCTGTATGAACTGGACTATCAGCAGCACTTCCAGCATATCCGGGATGCAGCCCTGCCCGTGGGTGCCAATCGCCTAATCTATGAAAGCGGGATGCGGGAGATTGGCCCGAAAGAGCATTTCGACAGCCGCCCGGATAAATATTTCGGGGAGTTCGTACGGTATGAAATGCAGCCACGAGACCCGGAACTTCTGCAAGCGGCTATCCGTCAGGAGCAGTGTAGCCGGGGACCTGCACGGCCCGGTAACTTCAAAGAACACCTTGCGGCATTGCACACCGGGCTGATCGAGGCCGAGGCGCAGCGTATCGCGGCGGATACGAAGCGGCTGGCTGCTCCCAACAGCCCGGACAAGAATCATTTTATGGTGGAGGTGTCGCCCTACTTCACCAAGCTGGCATCCAGCCGGGACACGGACCAGCTGCTTGCCATGCTGCCGTACAAGTCCCTGCACCTGTCCAGCGTGAAAGACCGTTTCGGTATCTACGCACTGGTTGACAAAAACGAGAACCGGGATGGAGGCATCCATAAGCCCCGTGCTTCTGTCCGCAAGCAGCTTTCCGAAACAAAACAGGCCGCCAGCCCGAAAAAGGCAGCGGCCCGCAGTAAGCAACACGAAATGGAGGTCTGACACATGAATTTCAGCGTGGAAGAAGAAAATTTGATCTGTATGTACCACACCTCTGACCGCCGCCGAACGATGGCGCGGATGCTGACAGCCCTGCCGGATATGGACACGGAAATGCGACGGCTGGCGAATAGCACTATTGCAAAGTTGGAGCACATGACGGACGCCGACTTTGACGGACAGAGGTTTGATTTTGCGGATGAGTGATACCGCCAACTTGACAATGACACATTATTTTTATTGAAAGTAATGTGTCATTGTCAATACAGAAATAGCCGGACACGGTGGCCTTGTGGCTGCTGTGTCCGGCTATTTTTCATGTATCAGTCTTTATCTTTTTTCTCGGTGGGATTTTCCGGTAGTTCGGCGGCATCTTCTACAATGTCCGTTACAAGCTGCTGGAAATCAAACGCATTCTTTTCTGTGATAACAGGCTTACCAGTACGGGCTTCCAGTGCTTTGCGCGCAATCCCGGCAACTTCACCGCCCTGCTGGGCAACCCGTTTGTTTTCTGCGAAAGTCTGCGGTTTTGCAGTCTTGGAAATATCCGTGGTGGAGGCTTCGGCCAGCATGGTCAACACAAGTTCCAAATCGGTCATGTTGTCCCGAAGATTTTCTTTTGTCAGACTTTTCAGCCGCTTGTACTGCCCTGTGGTCATGCCAGACCATGCACGGGAGATTTCATCGGTCAGGATAGCGTACTCCTTGCCCTTTTGCACCCCACGATTCTTCCATTCATCCGTCAGTTCGTTGCGGATGCGGATTGCCAAAAGCCGCTGGTGAATCCATTCTTCGGAGTAGCCTTTTTTCAAATAGGTATCAAGCGCACGGTCGATGGCCTGTTCCGGGTCGATGGTTTCTTCGATGCGTTCCTTGCCTACCATTGCTAACCATGCCTTGAACGGTTCAGCTTTCGGGGACGGGATAGACTGGATGATACGTAGGAGCTGTTCAGTGTTGGCAACGTCAGTTTTACGCTTTTTTCCATCTGTTGCCGTCATTTTCAACTGCTGACAATTTGTCAGCAGTTCATCTGCGCCTTCTTCTTTCAGACGTTGTTTGAGTTTTGCCCAATAGTTACTTGCACCGCGTGCGGTGGTTTGGTCGGTCAAGACTGCAATAACATCTGTAATCGAAAAATACCATTCTTCCTTTTCTGCATCCCATGCAGTACGGATTTTCTGATCTTCAAAAAGCTGGATAGAGCTGTTATCGTTCACTTCTGCCATAGAGGATTCCTCGCTTTCGTTGTCTAAGTCTATTTTACATGATTTCGGGTGGAAACGCCACCCGGTCTAAGCGTTTGTGGTTCAAAAATCCGGCTGATATTTTGGGCAAATTTACCGTTCCTGCATCTGTTCCTTTCCCGGTGCTGTCCGCAGGATGCCGTCCACATTCTGCTTGATGATGCCATACTCCTGCATCTGACGTTTGGCTTCGGCATACTGCCGCTGCAGCTGGTCTTTCTGCTCGGTCAGCTGCCTATACTCGGCTTTCAGGGCGTAGAGATCGGGCCGCTTTTGGAAGCCCTGCTCTTTCAAGGCCTTGGCCGCCGCTTCATAGAGAATCAGGGTACCTTCATGCTTGCGCCGGAACTGCTTTTTGTCAGCGGCCCGCTGGTACTCCTGCACCAGTGGACGCAGTTCTTTGCAGGTGGTGACATCCTTTATCAGCACGGCCATTTCTGCAAGTCTGCGCTCTGCTGCTTTCAATGCGGCGGCAGCTTCGGTGCTGGCGGCGGTGATCTCAGCCACCCGGCTTTCCAAATCCGGGTAGCTTTCGATTTCATGCTCCGTCAGGAAGTTCAGTGTCCGGGCAGCCTGTTTCAAGTTGTGGAGCTTTGCCCACTTCTCGTACCCTGCGGACTGCTGGGCTTTGATGCTGTTCTCCAAATCAATCCGCAGCGAAATTTTGCGGGTTTCTTTGGGCTTCCTCTCCACAAACCGTCCCTTGATGCGCTCGGTGATGGCTTCCTCGGTGTAGGTTTCGCCCAGTGTTTTGCAGCGGGTGAACCGCTCCTGTCCGAGTGCGCGGAACGAAACATACTTGCCACGCTTGACCTCATAGCCCTGCTCCTGCAGGAGCCGCAGAAAATCTTCAAAGTCCTTGGCCTGCGGGATGGCAGCATCTATGGCGGCTTTCAGCTTCGCCTTCCAACTCGTGCCCTTGCGGTGTGCGTCCCACTCGGCATAGCTTTTACCCCGGTCTTGGCCGGGCATTACCACGGATAGGCCGTGTTCCTTGCATAGCCGGTCGCTGGTGCGCCGGATGTAGGCATAGCTCTGCCGATTGGAAACATACTTGCGCTGGTTTACCATGTCCACGGCACAGAAGATGATGTGGTTGTGGACGTGTCCTTTGTCAATATGCGTGGTCAGCACATACGGGTATTTGCCTTGCAGGATTTCATCTGCAAGCTGCCGGCCAATCTCGTGGCCCTGCTCCGGCGTGGTTTCGCCCGGCGCAAAGGACTGTATCAGGTGGTGGGCCAGATTGTTGCCTTTCTGCATGGCCTGCGATAGCAGCAGTTCAAATTCGATGTCGGCGGTTTCGTAGGAGCAGGCAAAGGAGGACACCAGCATTTTTTCGTCCGTTTTGGCCGGATTCTCGATGTAGTCCAGTGCCTTTTTCAGCGTTGACTTGATAGGATGTATCTTTGTAACTGCCATATCTGTGCCAGCGCTCCTTTGATGTCCGCAACATCTTGTGTGTACAGCGGCCCCATGCTGTTCAGCCGCCGCGCGATCTGGTTGACGTTGACACCAATCTTTTGCAGTTCGGCGGTCTGTGCCCGGATGTCGGTGGTGTCGATATGGACAACATATCCGTCTATCAGCATCTTCCGGGCATAGGCGGAAAAGTTCCGGGTGTGCAGCAGAGCCA
>CAVKKE010000164.1:0-5947 GCA_963656875.1 Barnesiella intestinihominis
GATCATTCCCCGCCGTGTGACCGGCACTTGCGCTTATCATCAGCGCGCACTGACCACCGCCATCAAGCGTGCTCGTCACGTTGCTCTGATGCCCTACGTCAGCGACTAATCTCTGAAACAATCAACCCATTCAAAATAATCAGCAATCAGCAACCCGCAGGTTCCGATGACAAGGAGCCTGCGGGTTTTCTATGTAATTGAGAAAGGCCGCCGGAGTTCCGGCGGCCTTTCTCAATTACTGCTTTTTCATCAGATAATACCCAATGCCGATGGCATCCGCCAAGGCCCAGCCGATAGGCACGCTGAGCCAGATGCCCGTCACGCCCAGAGCCGTGGCCGACAGCAGATAGGCCAGCGCGACGCGGGTGCCCAGCGAAGCGATGGTCAGGATCACCGACATCAGCGGCTGATTGACCGCACGGTAGTAACCATACAGCAGGAACAGGATGCCGATGCCGATGTAGCACGCGCCCTCGATGCGCAAGTAGTGCACGCCCGCCGCGATGATCTCGGTCTGGGCCGGGTCGATGAAGATTCCCATCAGGGGCTTGGCGAACAGGCAGACCAGCGCACTGATGCAGACGCAGAAGACTGCCGAGGTCAGGCCCGCGCTGCGGATGCCCTTCCGGATGCGGTCGGGCTGATTCGCGCCGTAGTTCTGGGCCACATAGGTCGAGAAGGCGTTGCCGAAGTCCTGCACCGGCATATAGGCGAAGGAGTCGATCTTGACCGCCGCCGCAAATGCCGCCATGATGACCGTGCCGAAGCTGTTCACAAGGCCCTGTACCATCAAGATGCCGAAGTTCATGATGGACTGCTGCACGCTGGTCATCACCGAAAGGTTCAGGATGGTGCCAAGGTTTTTCTTATCCCAGCGGCAGTCGCTCCGCTTGGGGCAAAGCTCCGGGAACTTTTTCAGGGTATACAGCGCGATGCCGATGCCTGAGACGTACTGCGAGAACACCGTTGCACCGGCCGCGCCCCGGACGCCCCACCGGAGCACCAGCACACAGACCAGATCAAGAATGACGTTCAGGATGGCCGACACCGCCAGAAAGAGCAGCGGCACCATTGAATTGCCGATGGCCCGCAGGACGTTGGCGAAGTAATTGTACAAAAAGGTCGCAAAAATGCCAAGGAAGATGATGAGCAGGTATTCCTTCATCAGGGGGCGCAGTTCGGCGGGGACCCGCAGCACCCAGAGGATGCCGTTCAGCCCGAGGTACACCAAAGCGTTCAGCACCACCGAGATGCCTGCAATGAGGGCGAAGGACATAAACACGCTCTGGCGCATTCGGTCGTGTTCCCCGCTGCCGTACTGCATCGAGATGGCCGCACCGCTTCCCATGCAGAGGCCCAGCAGGATCGACGTCAGAAAGGTCATCAGGGTGTAGGATGAGCCGACAGCAGCCAAAGCATCCGCACCAAGGAACCGCCCCACCACCCAAGTATCGGCGATGTTGTACATCTGCTGCAAGAGATTGCCGAACATCAGCGGCAATGCGAACAATAAAATATTGCGTGTGATGGGGCCTTGGGTCAAACTGCGCTGCATGGGTCGATTTCTCCTTTTCCGTTTCTTTTCCCTTTATTTTACCTATTATAATATATCATTCACCCTGTGGTGTTTTCCACGCGCTGCTGAAGCCGCTGGCGGTATTCTTTCGGGGTACAGTGTTTCAGTTCCCGGAAGGTCTTGATGAAGTAGCTGCCGTCCGTAAAGCCGCATTCTGCGCCCACCTCGCCGGTTTTCATGCTCGTGGAGCGGAGCAGCTCGGCGGCACGCTCCACCCGGTACTGCTTGACGTACTGGATGGGCGTGATCCCCAGCATCTGCCGGAAGGCACGCAAACAGGCACTCTCGCTCAGGGCCACACAGCCTGCGATCTGTTCCACGGTCAGCTCCTCGGCGTAGTGCTCTTCCACATAGCGGAGCATCTGCTTCATCCGTTCGGCCGCGATCTGCTCCTGCTGGGATACCTTGTCTGTCCGGGTCTGGCAGTGGGCCGCGAGATACCGCAAAGCCTGCGAGAGATGATACCGCACCTTGTTTTCGTAGTCGAAAGGTTCCTCTGCCACAGCTTCCCAAGCATCCCGCAGGCCGGCCAGCACCGCACCCTGCCATGGCACGGCCTCATCCAGCAGGAAATATGCCGGTGCGCCGGGCTGGAGCAGCGGGCGGATAAGGTCCTGCCAGAAGATGGTGTCCATGCCGCCCACCAGCCGGGGATGGAATACCCCCGAGTGGAGCAGCGTCGGCTCCTTCCCTGCCAGTTCCACCGCATGGAGAACGCCCGAGTTGATGAACGCCCCCTGCCCCGTCTGCAAAGTCAGCCGTGTCTTGTTCACATTCACGGATAAGGCCCCCTGCTCGGCGAGGATGTATTCAAATTCTTCGTGCCAGTGCCATGCCACCGAGTAGGTGCTCAGATCCTCGGCATAGCACGCGATGGGAAACAGCGCGGTTCCGTGCTGCACCAGCTCCCGGCCCTGCGCGTCGGACACAATGTCCGGGTCGCAGAGGATTCCGGCGTCCGAAAACGCCGCACAGCTCGTCTGGAATGCCATATGCACCCATTCCTTTCCGCGAAACTTTGAAGGCTATTTATCAAAGCCGGTTTTCTCCTAAAAATCAGGCGGTTTTCTCCTATCTGATTTCTTTAGGTGGTGGTATTATACTATCAGAGATCAGTATAACACCAACTCAGGAGGAAAACAACCCATGGTCCAGCTTCTACTGCCGATCATCTATCTTGCCTTCATCAGTCTGGGCCTGCCGGATTCCCTGCTGGGTTCTGCGTGGCCCAGTATGTACCCTGCGTTCGGCGTACCGGTCTCTTATATGGGTGTGATCTCAATGATCATCTCCTTCGGTACCATCGTGTCCAGCCTGCAGAGCGACCGGCTGACCCGGGCCTTCGGCACCGGCAAAGTCACTGCCATCAGTACGGCCCTGACCGCCATTGCCCTGTTCGGCTTCTCGGCGTCCCACTCGTTCTGGATGCTCTGCCTCTGGGCCGTTCCCTATGGCCTCGGCGCGGGCAGCATCGACGCCGCCCTGAACAACTACGTTGCCCTCCACTACAAGAGCCGCCACATGAGCTGGCTGCACTGTATGTGGGGCGTGGGCACTGTCATCAGCCCCATGCTGATGAGCCGCGCCCTCTCCGCCGGGCAGGGCTGGAACGGCGGCTATCGGACGGTGGCCTGCATCCAGACCGTCATCACGGCGATCCTGTTTTTCAGCCTGCCTCTCTGGAAGGGCCGTGCCGCTTCTGCCGACAGCAGCGAGCCGGAAGCCAAAGCCCTGAGCCTGCGCGAAGTCTTCCGCATCCCGGGGGCCAAAGAGGTCATGGCCTGCTTCTTCTGCTACTGTGCGCTGGAAGGCACTGCCGGCGGCTGGGCCAGCAGTTACCTCACCCTGAGCAAGGGCGTTCCTGCAGAAACAGCTGCCGCCTTTGCGGGCCTGTTCTACACCGGCATCACCGTGGGCCGCGCCCTCTGCGGTTTCATCACTTTCAAGCTCAACGACACCCAGATGATCCGTCTGGGGCAGGGCGTGCTGGCGGTGGGTGTGATTGCGCTGTTCCTGCCCGGGCCGGAAATGCTCTCGCTGGCAGGTCTTGTCCTGATCGGACTGGGCTGCGCCCCCATCTACCCCAGCATCATCCATTCCACGCCCGATCACTTCGGTGCGGACAAATCGCAGGCGGTCATCGGCATCCAGATGGCGAGTGCCTATGTCGGAAATCTCGTCATGCCGCCGCTCTTCGGCCTGATCGCCAACAACATCACGCCCGCTCTTTTCCCGGTCTACCTGCTTGTGCTTCTGGCCGTCATGGTCTTTATGCACGAACAGCTGACATATAAGACAAAAGCAACTCATTGTTAAACGAATCGTATGGAGGTATTTTCGTATGCTTCACATTCAATATCTCGATAAAAAACGCTTTATGGATCAGGTCGCGGCCAGCCGCGGCAGCATCTATCTGCATCTGGACGACGGCAAGGTCTGCGACCTCAAGCAGGACAGCACCGCCTCCACCATGCTCCAGATGATGGACGCCCCCAAAAAAGGCATCTCCATCAGTGTCTCCGACCCTGCTGACATCTCGGGCTTCCTGCACTATATGATGGAAGCCGGCCGCAACGACCGCAAGGCCTGCTGAACCTGCCATTCTCATTCCTTCATATATCACAGCAAAACGGAAAACCCGCTGCCCGGACAACACCCGGCAGCGGGTTTTTCGTTTGAGACATATTTTTACAGGATGCAGCGGCTGATGGCGCGGGCTACCGCCAGCAGCTCTTCCTGCCCGATGAAGCCGAACTTCATCTCGTGCTCGTCGGCATAGCAGAGGGTCAGCTCCGAGGTCTGCAGCGGGTCGCCAAACCCTGCCGTCTTGATGCCGAAGTGCAGGATCTTGCGGTAAGGCAGTACAAAGATCTCCTGCCGGGTGCCGGTGACGCCCTGCATATCCACCATAAAGATCCGGTGGGTGGTAAAGACTGCCTGATCCCGCACCGTCTTATAGGCTCCTACGATCTGCTCCCCGTCCAGCAGCAGCTCCTGCACGTTCTTGCAGACTTCCTTCTCCTTAATCCGGATGAGGTTCTGCATGGGCTTGTCCCGAAATTCCATCGTTCATTCCCCTTTCGGCTTTTTTCTTATTGTAGCATCTGCGCCGCCAAAGTGCAAGCCGCGCGGCGGGTTTGTCTCTCGCCTTTCGGCTGCAAATGTGGTATACTGGACAGGAACTTGAACATTACCCGGGAAATGAGGTTGTTACCCTATGGAGATCATCATTCATCAGGCCATCCTGCACGTTCTGGACACCACGCTGGACGCACCGGTGCTCAGCGGCAGCGGCATGGAACTGACCGCCGAAAAGACGGCCTACCTGCAATACCACATCGAAAAGCTGCTGGCCAGCGACGACATCCGCCAGTGCCGCCCGCTGCCGGATTCGGCTTTTAAAAACGAGCTGGAACACAACAGCGATTTCATCGACCTGTCCTGCCGGATCGCGGGCGTGCTCTTCGATTATATGCACGCCCACACCACCATCCCCGGTGCCGACCTCGCAGTGGTGGATTTCACCCGCGACGGTGCCCCGTGGCTGGCCATCCTCAAGCTGAACTATAAGAACGGCTACACCCACTACACTGAGACGGTAGACGGCGCACCGGTCAACTCCATCATCCAGCAGCGGGCCTGCCTACCGACCCAGAGCGGCAAAGTGGAGGAAGGCGCACTGGTCAACCTGACCGACTATTCCATGCGCCTGCTGGAAAAGAAATACGACATCGACGGCCACAAGGAGTTTTATCTCTCCACCGTCGTGTTCCAGTATACGCAGGCCGAACCGGAAAAAAAGAAGCTGCAGGCCATTCAGGAAGCCGCAGTGCAGGCTGTGCAGGAGAACTACGCCGAAGAACCCCATGTTGAGGCACAGGTCGCCATGCTGATCGCAAATCAGGCCGCTGATAACGACAATCAGGTGTCGGTGGAGCAGGTGCGCCGCCAGTTAGCCGAGGAATACCCGCTGGCCGCTGTTCCCTTCGACGACTATGTGGAGAAGAGCGAAGTCCTCGAGCAGCCCGAGCAGCCTGTGACCGTGACGCCCGCCCGCATCCGCCGGATGGAGAGCCGCAGCATCCACACCGCCAGCGGCATCGAGGTCAAAATCCCCACCGAGATCCTGTCCTCCGACTCCGAGGTTGAATTCCTCCACGATCCGGACGGCAGTGTTTCCCTGCTCATCAAGAACGTCATTCTATGATCTTGCGTCGTACTTTCCCCTGAAAATTTTCCTGAAAATTAGACTGTACCCTTTGTCAAGGACAACTTCAAAGATGTGACCCCTTTTATTTAGGCACAGGTCATTTTTGCTATCCCCGAAAATCATTCAGAAGTAGCTCAGCTGAACCCTTAAATATAGACAAT
>CAVKKE010000165.1:0-5931 GCA_963656875.1 Barnesiella intestinihominis
AGGTTCAGGTCGTGTCTTGGTACGACAACGAGAACTCCTACACCTCTCAGATGGTTCGTACCATTAAGTACTTCGCTGAGAACTGCTAATCGCGTTCTTACGCCGAAAAGTGCTTGAGGTGCCGTGCTGAATAGCGGCTTGTATCGGTTTTGCTGGTACGAACATGCTGTAATTGGTACGACAACAGGATATTGAGTTCAACACCCTTCCTTTTGCGGGTTTCCGTGAGAGGAAGGGTGTTTTTTGGTTTGCGCCGCTGAAAGAAAGATATGAAAATTGGCCCCTATCTGTGATTTTTGCAGATGGGGGCTTTTTCTTTTGACAAATAAAAAGAATGAAACAGGATAAAATAAAAATATCCTCCATAGGAATAATGGAGGATACCGATCAGTCCGAATTCTTGTTGTATCTCACCATTTATTTTATCATAAAATGGCAAAAGTTACAACGCGCTGTTGCACTTGAGTTGCAAATACAACCCTTGAACCATGCAACCCGAAAGAACGATTGTAAAAAGCCTGCAAATGTGGTTTAATAAAAAATGCACTGGGTGCATAGAATCAGGAATCAAAGCGATTGAGAGGAAAGATTATGGGTAAGTATTTTGGAACGGATGGCTTCCGCGGGGAAGCCGGCGTAAATCTGACTGCAGACCATGCATATAAAGTCGGCCGTTTTCTCGGCTGGTATTATAATCAGCTGCGTGAGCGCAGCGGCAGCAGTGAGCCTGCCCGCATCGTCATCGGCAAGGACACCCGCCGCAGCTCCTATATGTTCGAGTACAGCCTTGTTGCTGGCCTGACGGCCTCCGGCGCAGACGCCTATCTGCTGCATGTCACCACCACGCCCAGCGTGGCCTACATCGCCCGCGTGGATGACTTCGACTGCGGCATCATGATCTCCGCCAGCCACAACCCCTATTATGACAACGGCATCAAGCTCATCGACGGCTACGGCGAGAAAATGCCGGAAGAGACCCTGCTGCTGGTGGAGGACTACCTCGACGGCAAGCTCCATGTGTTCGATCAGGACTGGCCGGAGCTGCCCTTCGCACACCGTGAGCACATCGGCTGCACCGTGGACTATGTGGCGGGCCGCAACCGCTACATGGGCTACCTCATCAGCCTGGGCATCTACTCCTTCAAGGGTGTGAAGGTCGGTCTGGACTGCGCCAACGGTGCCAGCTGGAACATCGCCAAGAGCGTGTTTGATGCCCTGGGTGCGGACACCTATGTCATCAACAACCAGCCCAACGGCCTGAACATCAACCTGAACGCAGGTTCCACCCACATCGAGGGTCTGCAGAAGTTCGTGGTGGAGAAAGGCCTGGACGTGGGCTTCGCCTATGACGGCGACGCTGACCGCTGCCTGTGCGTGGACGAAAAGGGCAACGTCATCACCGGCGACCACATCCTGTATATCTGCGGCCGCTACATGAAGGAGCACGGCAAGCTGGAGAACAACACCGTGGTCACCACGGTCATGTCCAACTTCGGCCTGTACAGAGCTTTCGACGAGCTGGGCATCGGCTACGCAAAGACTGCAGTGGGCGACAAGTACGTCTACGAGTATATGGCAAAGAACGGCTGCCGCATCGGCGGTGAGCAGAGCGGCCACATCATCTTCTCCAAGTATGCCAGCACGGGCGACGGTATCCTGACCAGCCTGAAGATGATGGAAGTTATGCTGGCCCAGAAGCTGCCCCTGAGCAAGCTGGCCGAGCCGCTGACCATCTACCCGCAGGTTCTGGAAAACGTGCGGGTCACCGACAAAAAGGCGGCGCAGGATGACCCCGCTGTGCAGGCAGCTGTCAAGGCCGTGGCCGAGGCTTTGGGCGACACCGGCCGCATCCTGGTGCGCGAGTCCGGCACGGAGCCGTTGGTTCGCGTCATGGTGGAAGCACCCGACCACGACACCTGCCAGAAGTATGTGTCTCAGGTCGTAGAAGTCATCAAGAGCAAGGGCTATAGTGTTTGATTAAGCAGCGCCCCGCAGACGTGCCAGGCTGGAAAAGCCGGGACGGGAAGCGGGGCGTTTTTTGTCCCGGAGCGGGAGCAGCAGCCAGGAAAATGAGCACCCGGGGGCCACATCTGCCAGATTCGGGCAAAATAGACACAATTCCGTCCGGCAGCTGTAAATGTTTGTTAATAAATTATCCATCTTGCGTCCTTGCAATACAGACGGATTTTGTTTATAATAGTGATGTACGGGGCCTGTCCCCGAATGCGAGCGAAACTCTAGTTCAGAAATTAAAACTTGAGAGGAGTTTTTACCATGGGTTTAGGTAAGAAGACGATCGACGATCAGAACTACTGCGGCAAGAAGGTGCTTGTCCGCTGCGATTTCAACGTCCCGATGAAGGACGGCGTGATCACCAACGAGAACCGCATCAATGCGGCTCTGCCCACCATCCAGAAGCTGGTCAACGATGGCGCAAAGGTCATCCTGTGCAGCCACCTGGGCAAACCCAAGAACGGCCCCGAGGCAAAGTTCAGCCTGGCACCCGTTGCTGTGGCTCTGAGCGCAAAGCTGGGCAAGACCGTTGTGTTTGCTGACGACGACACCGTTGTGGGCGAGAACGCAAAGGCTGCTGTTGCTGCCATGAACAACGGCGACGTCGTTCTGCTGCAGAACACCCGTTTCCGCAAGGAAGAGACCAAGAACATGCCCGAGTTCAGCCAGGAGCTGGCTTCTCTGGCTGATGCATATGTTGACGATGCATTCGGCAGCTGCCACCGTGCACACTGCTCCACCGCAGGCGTCACCGACTACATCAAGGATACCGCTGTCGGTTACCTGATGGAGAAGGAGATCAAGTATCTGGGCAATGCCGTGAACGATCCTGTCCGTCCCTTCACCGCTATTCTGGGCGGCGCAAAGGTCGCTGACAAGCTGAACGTCATCTCCAACCTGCTGGAGAAGGTCGATACCCTGATCATCGGCGGCGGCATGGCTTACACCTTCGTCAAGGCTCAGGGCTACGAAGTGGGCAAGAGCCTGTGCGATGACACCAAGCTGGATTACTGCAAGGAAATGATGGCCAAGGCTCAGGAGAAGGGCGTCAAGCTGCTGCTGCCCGTCGATGCTGCCTGCATCAAGGACTTCCCCGATCCCATCGACGCTCCCGTTGACGTGACCGTTGTTCCTGTCACCGCTATCCCGGCTGACATGGAAGGCTGCGACATCGGCCCCGAGACCATGAAGCTGTTTGCTGATGCTGTCAAGGCATCCAAGACCGTTGTGTGGAACGGCCCCATGGGCGTGTTCGAGAACCCCACTCTGGCAGCTGGCACTCTGGCAGTTGCAAAGGCTATGGCTGAGAGCGACGCTACCACCGTCATCGGCGGCGGCGACAGCGCAGCAGCTGTGCAGCAGATGGGTCTGGGCGACAAGATGACCCACATCTCCACCGGCGGCGGCGCTTCTCTGGAGTATCTGGAGGGCAAGGAGCTGCCCGGCATCGCAGTCATCCAGAACGCATAATTTTTCCCGGCATCATCATGGGTGCGGCGGCTTTTGCGCCGCCGCATCTTTTATTTTTTGAAGGTAAAACAGAAGGAGATAGACATCATGGATAAGGCAAAGCGCAAGGCTATTATTGCAGGCAACTGGAAGATGAACAAGACCGCCTCCGAGGCTGCTGTTCTGGTGGACGAGCTGATCCCCGCCGTGAAGGACGCAGGCTGCGAGGTCGTCATCTGCACCCCCTACACCGACCTGGTCACCGCTGTGGAGAAGACCAAGGGCACCAACATCCATGTGGGCGCTGAGAACGTTCACTTCGAGAAGTCCGGCGCTTTCACCGGCGAGATCAGCGCTGACATGCTGGTGGATCTGGGCGTAGAGTACGTCATCGTGGGCCACTCCGAGCGCCGCCAGTATTTCGCAGAAACCGACCAGACCGTCAACAAGCGTGCTCTGGCTGCTCTGAACGCCGGCCTGAAGGTCATCATCTGCGTGGGTGAGAGCCTGCAGCAGCGTGAGGAGGGCGTCACCGAGGAGCTGGTCCGTATGCAGACCAAGATCGCTCTGCGCGACGTCACCGCTGAGCAGATGGCAAATGTCGTCATCGCTTACGAGCCCATCTGGGCCATCGGCACCGGCAAGACCGCTACCGCTGACCAGGCTGAGGAAGTCTGCGGCCAGATCCGCAAGGTCATCGGCGAGGTATACGGCGAAGCAGTTGCCGAGGCTACCACTGTCCAGTACGGCGGCAGCATGAACGCCAAGAACTGCGAAGAGCTGCTGAGCAAGAAGGACGTGGACGGCGGCCTGATCGGCGGCGCATCCCTGAAGGCTCCCGACTTTGCAGTCATTGTCAACGCAGCCACCAAGGGCTAACTTTTAAATAAGGCTTCCCCCTCGGGGGAAGCTGTCGCCGCAGGCGACTGATGAGGGGGAGCCGTGGGTGCGCACGCTTACAAAAGGCGGCTTCCACGACTTTCTCTCATTTGTCGTTTTGCGGAATATTATATGTTTTCCTAAAACTAAAGGAGATTCACTTTTATGTCCAAGAAACCTGTTCTTCTGTGCATCATGGACGGCTTTGGCTGGACCCCCAACGAGACCTACGGCAACGCCGTGGCCGCAGCCAAGAAGCCCTTCATCGATTCTCTGATGGCAAAATATCCCATGACCACCATCGAAGCTTCCGGCATGGCTGTCGGCCTGCCCGACGGCCAGATGGGCAACTCTGAGGTCGGCCATACCAACATGGGCGCAGGCCGCATCGTCTATCAGCAGCTCACCCTCATCACCAAGTCCATCAAGGACGGTGAAATGCTCAAGAACCCTGTTCTGGTCAAGAACATGAAGGCTGCCATCGATGCAGGCAAGGCCATCCATCTGATGGGCCTGGTGGGCACCGGCGGCGTCCACAGCCACGCTGACCACTGGTTCGGCGTGCTGGAAATGGCCAAGCACATGGGTGCCAAGGAAGTTTACCTGCACTGCATCACCGACGGCCGCGACACCGACCCCCATGCCGGCAAGGGCTTCCTGGCTGACCTGCAGGCCAAGCTGGACGAGCTGGGCATCGGCAAGATCGCCAGCGTTTCCGGCCGTTACTACGCAATGGACCGCGACAACAACTGGGACCGTGAAGAAAAAGCTTACGCTGCGTTCGTCTACGGCGAGGGCAACCACGCCGCCAACGCACAGGAGGCCATTGAAGCTTCCTATGCAGCCGACAAGACCGACGAGTTCGTTCTGCCCTGCGTCACCTGCGAGGGCGGCCGCGTGCAGGACGGCGACACCGTCATCTTCATGAACTTCCGCCCCGACCGTGCCCGCCAGATGACCCGCATCTTCTGTGATGATGATTTCAAGGGCTTCGAGCGCCGCGGCGGCCGCAAGCAGGTTAACTATGTCTGCATGGCCGAGTACGACGCAACCATGCCCAACTGCGAAGTGGCTTATCCGCCTGTGGAGCTGAACAACGTTCTGGGCCAGTACCTGTCCGAGAACGGCAAGACCCAGCTGCGCATTGCCGAGACCGAGAAGTATGCTCACGTCACCTTCTTCTTCAACGGCGGCGTTGAGGCACCCTATGAGGGCGAAGACCGCTGCGTCATCCCCAGCCCGAAGGTGGCAACTTATGACCTGAAGCCCGAGATGAGCGCCCCCGAAGTGGCTGACGAGTGCGTCAAGCGCATTGAGAGCGGCAAGTACGATGTGGTCATCCTGAACTTCGCAAACTGCGACATGGTGGGCCACACCGGCGTGTTTGAGGCTGCCGTCAAGGCCGTTGAGGCTGTGGACGCTGCCGTCGAGAAGGTGGTCACCGCTGTGCTGAACGCAGGCGGCTGCGCTTTCCTGACCGCTGACCACGGCAACGCCGAGAAGATGAAGAACCCGGACGGCACCCCGTTCACCGCTCACACCACCAACGTCGTGCCCTTTGTGGCCATCGGCTGCGGCGATGTGAAGCTG
>CAVKKE010000166.1:0-5903 GCA_963656875.1 Barnesiella intestinihominis
GTCTGGCGGTATCTAACTGATTAACATTTCAACAAAGAAGCTGTGGTTGGAGCCTTTCAGAAACCGTCTTTGCGGTAGGAGGAACATACCAATCCACAGCACCCTAAATATTGTAGCATACCGCTGGAGAGCGGTCTATAAATACTACTCTTATATAATACGAGGAAAAATATATGAAAATCACCAGAAGAAACTTTATGGCTCTGATGGCCGCTACCGCTACGGTGAGCGCACTGACCCTGAGCGGTTGCTCTTCCAACAGTACCGCTTCCTCCTCTGCTGCTTCCAGCACTGCATCCAGTGCCGCAGCTTCCAGCGTGGCAGAGAACGGCACCCGCACAGTGGATACCGACAAAGGCCCCGTGGAGATTCCTGTGAATCCGCAGGTCATCTTCTCCGATTACTATCTGGGCGAGTTTCTCGCTGTGGGCGTGAAGCCGGTCATCGCTTCGCCCTACTCTCTGAACAACCCCTTCTTGGCTGACTATGTGGATGGCATCGAGGCTATGAACGTGGCTAGTGCTGAAACTTCTCTGGAGATGATTGCAGAGGCACAGCCCGACCTCATCGTGACCATCACCGAGGCTGACTACGAAAAATATTCTGAAATCGCTCCCACCGTTTACATTCAGGATGGTCAGCGTTCCGATGAAGATCTGTTCCGCTACATTGCCGACCTCGTTGGCAAGAGCGAAGAAGCAGAAGCCTACATCGCCGACTTCAATGACCGTGTGATGGATTCCAAGGACGAGATTCAGGGCATCGTAGGCGACCGTACCGTTTCCATCGTAGAAGTCTGGCCGCAGCAGATCTACACCATGGGCAGTCACTTTGCCCGCGGCGGCAGCATCCTGTACGATATGTGGGAGCTGAAAGCTCCTGCCAAGGTGCAGGAAGAGATGGTGGACGGCGATACCGCTTACGAAACCGTTTCTCTGGAAGCTCTGCCCGACTACACCGGCGATTTTATCCTGTACGGTGTTCTGGCCGATACGGATAGCTCCTTTGTGGATGAATCTCAGCTGTGGAAGAGCCTGGATGCTGTCAAGGAAGGCCGCGTCCTCTCTTATGAGCAGGTCGCCTTCATGCACCGTGACCCCATCACTCTGAACGCCCAGCTGGATATCTTCCTGGACTTCTTCCGTGGCTTCAAGGAGCAGGCATGAGCAAACATTCCAGAACAAAATTAAGTGTGTTTCTGGTAGCAGGAATTGCTGCGGTCATTCTGGCCGCGGCTCTTTCTGTTTTTTACGGAAGCACGAAGATTCCGTTCGCAACCGTCCTGCAGGCTCTGCGCGCCCCTGATATGACCGACCAGCAGCAGATCATCATTCATGAACTGCGCATTCCCCGCACCATCGGTTGCATTCTGGTAGGTGCCGCTTTTGCGGTAGCCGGTGCCATTATGCAGGGTGTGACGCGGAATCCACTGGCAGATTCCGGCTTGCTTGGCATCAATGCCGGTGCATCGTTTGCACTGGCGGTCTGTCTGGCATTCCTGCCTTCCATCAGCTTTTCCGGAGTGGTGTTGTTCTCCTTTCTGGGGGCAACAGTCGCCATGCTGGTCGTTTACGGCTTGATGAGCATGAAGCACCGCAAGTTGGACCCGGTACGGCTGGTGCTGGCCGGCAGTGCCGTCAGCGTGTTTTTGTCCTCGCTGAGCCAGGCGATTTCCATTTTCTATAACATCGGCTACGACCTTACCTTCTGGACGGCAGGCGGTGTGGCCGGTATTCGGGCAAAGCAATTGACGTTTGCGGCCCCGGCCATTCTTGTGGGGTTGCTTCTTTCACTGCTGTTATCCCGCCAAATCTCTCTGCTGAGTCTTGGCGACGATGCCGCGCGCGGCCTTGGTCTGGAAATCGACCGCACTCGGACACTCTGCCTGTTTGTAGTCCTGCTGCTGGCGGGCGGAGCGGTAGCACTGGCCGGGCCGGTGGCCTTTGTTGGCTTGCTGGTACCCCATGTAGTGCGCTTTTTTGTGGGTGCGGACTACCGCGCCATCATCCCCAGTTCCATGCTGGCCGGCGCATTCTGTATGTTGGCGGCAGACCTGATCTCCCGTACCATCAATGCCCCCAGCGAAACACCGGTAGGTCTGGTGTTCGCCGTAGTCGGTGTGCCGTTCTTCATCTGGACGGCCCGAAAGGAGGAACGCAGCCTTGACTGAAAAAACAAAACGCCGCAGCCGGACTGCGAGCGTCATCCTGATTTTGGTCGTACTCCTGCTGGTGTTGATCTGGGTGGATATCAACGCAGGATACCGCCAGATTACGCTGACACAGCTGTGGCAGATCCTGTGCGGAAAGGGCGAGAAAGGCGTGACCTATACGCTGGTCAATCTACGACTGCCCCGTGTGCTGACCAGCCTGCTCGTTGGTGTAGGGCTTTCGGCAGCGGGCTGTGTCTTACAGGGCGTTTCCCGCAACGAAATGGCAGAACCCGGTATTCTGGGCATCAACGCCGGAGCCGGATTGTTCATCGCTGCCTACATCGTGCTGTTCTCTGGTAGCAGCGTCACTTACTCCATTCTTCTGCCGATTCTGGCTTTTGCCGGTTCCATCTGCACGGCGGCAGCAGACTATTTTCTCTCATTGACACGGCAAGGGCTTTCACCCCGGCGTCTGCTGCTGGTGGGCATTGCAATGTCCACGGCCATTTCCAGTGCCACCACCATGCTGATGCTCCGGATGTCGGACAGTGAGTATGCTTTTGTTCAGAACTGGCTTTCCGGTAGCATCTGGGGAGCCAACTGGCAAAACGTGACACTGCTCACCGTCGGCCTTGCGCTGTTGCTGCTGGCAGTCTTTTACAAGAGCCGCACTCTGAATGTGCTGGTATTGGGGCAGCAGGCTGCCACCGGCTTGGGCGTGGATGTTCCTCGCCAGACGGTATTGCTGCTGGCGGCTGCAATTGGAATGTCCAGCCTATGTTGCTCGGTGGGCGGCGGTCTGAGTTTTGTGGGCCTTGTCTGCCCGCATCTGGCACGGCGGCTGGTTGGCCCTAATTACCGCGTCCTGCTTGGCACAACGGTGCTTACCGGCGGTGTGTTGATGGTCTTTTCGGATATCATCTCCCGGACGCTGCTTTCTCCTAATGAGATTCCCATCGGCATTGTCGCAGCGGTGATCGGCGCACCGTATTTCCTGTATCTTCTGGTCAAATCGTAACGAGGTAACGTATGAAAGACGAAACACAACAATTCAGCCTGCAGGGTGAGGGCATTTCAGTCGGCTACCAGCAGAACATCATTATCCCGAAGATGGATGTACAGATCCCGAAAGGAAAAATCACCTCCATCATCGGACCCAACGGCTGCGGTAAATCCACGCTGCTGAAAGCTCTTTCCCGGATGATGCCGGTGCAGAGTGGTGCCGTCCTGCTGGATGGACAGGCCATTGCCAAGCTGCCCACCGTAGAAGTGGCTCGAAAAATGGCCATTCTGCCCCAGAGTCCGCAGGCTCCCGGTGGGCTGACCGTGGAAGAACTGGTTTCCTATGGTCGTTACCCGCATCAGAAGGGCTTTGGCAAACTGAACGAAGAAGATCACCGTGCAATTGCGTGGGCATTGGAAATCACTCACATGGCTGAATTTGCCCAGCGCGGCATTGATGCTCTTTCGGGCGGGCAGCGGCAGCGCGCATGGATTGCCATGGCACTGGCACAGGATACCCCTTTGATCTTGCTGGACGAGCCAACCACCTATCTGGATATGGCGCACCAGCTGGAAGTTTTGGAGTTGCTGAAAGAACTGAACACCAATGCGCACAAAACGATTGCGCTGGTCATTCACGATCTAAACCTTGCGGCACGTTTTTCTGATTGGATGATCGCCATGCGCAAGGGCGAAGTGCTTTATCGCGGTACGCCGGAAGATATTATGACGAATCAGGTACTTCGGGATGTGTTTTCTCTGGATGCCTATATTGCACAGGATCCTTGGACGGGCCGACCTATCTGCATGACATACCGGCTGTGCGGAAAATAAGAAACGGAATATGCTTTCACTTTAGCTTTCTTCCGTTTTACTTTCCTGCTGCTGCGCTCTCTTTTTTCGATACTGCGCCGGGCTGACCCCATATTCTTTCCGGAATACCCGACTGAAGTAAAGCTGGTTGTCGTAACCCACGATCTCCGCAATCTCACCGATTTTATAATCTGTATTCTCTAACAAGCTCTGCGCATTGACCATCCGAAGTGACAGGATGTACTGCGCAGGGCTTATTTTCATATACTGCTTGAAGTTGCGGATGAACCAGTTTGTGCTGATATGCAGTGATTCTGCATAGTCCTCCACACTGATTTTGGTGTTGTAGTTCTCGTTGAAGTAGGCAACGGCAGCTTCGATTTCTTCCGGAATGTTGATCTCCACATTTTCACCTTCCTGCTGCTGGCGGCTGACAAGAAGCAGGATCGTGTTGAACATCGAGGCAATATAATCCTCATAGCCATACTTGCACTGCTGCAGTTCCCGGATGATTTTTCGGAACAGCATCTTATACTCCGGCAGTGTTCCGCTGTAAAAGACGTGCCGATCCAGTGGGATGCCATGATAGGTCAGAATGTTCTTCACATCATAGCCTGTGAAATGAATCCAGAATACTTCAGGATGGTCTTCTACATAATAAATGTATTTCTGAATCTCTTTCGGCTGGTAAAGAACCATGTGGCCGGAGGTGACCACTTCCTCCACACCATTGAACCAGAAGTGTGCTTTGCCAGATGCCACATACAAAATCTGATAATCCCGCCGACCCTTTTGCCAGAAAGTCGGCAGCGTCGGGCGAGTTTTCAGCCGATAGGTACCACAGCTGCCAACGACAAGAGGCCGCGTGTAGTCTTTGAAGTCCAGACGGGAATTGTTCAGATATCCGGAGTTAAAATACATTTCGGACTGCCTCCTTTGCGTGAAATTTTACCGGAAAGCATGAAATCTTTTAGGATGTTTTTACAAACTCATTGATTTTGTGCATATTTTGTTCCATCTTGTCTATATCTTTTCTCTGTCATAAATTCTATAATATTTCCGGACGTAACGCAAGAGATTTGGTAAACTTGCAGAAAAATTCAGATGGAATAGGAGAAATCATAATGACAGAGAAGCGATATTTGAAGTGGTATAACAAAGTCGGATATGGATCAGGCGACATTGCGGGCAATGTTGTGTATGCGTTCCTTTCGTCCTTTGTTATGATCTACCTGACCAACACGGTTGGTCTGAACCCCGGCATCGTTGGCACTTTGATTGCGGTTTCCAAGCTGCTGGATGGTGTGACGGACATTTTCTTTGGCTCGCTGATCGATAAGACCCACTCCAAGATGGGCAAGGCTCGTCCATGGATGCTGTATGGCTATATCGGCTGCGCCATCACGCTGGTTGCTATTTTTGCAATTCCCACGAATCTCGGTCAGTTTGCACAGTACGCATGGTTCCTGATTGCATACACGCTGCTGAACGCTGTGTTCTATACTGCCAACAACATCGCTTATTCCGCCTTGACTGCCCTCATCACGAAGAACAGCGCAGAGCAGGTCGAGATGGGTTCCTACCGCTTCATGTTTGCTTTTGCCACCAGCCTGCTCATCCAGTCCATTACCTTGGGTGCCGTCACCGCTTTGGGCGGCGGTGCTGCTGGTTGGCGTACCGTGGCAATCATCTATGCGATTATTGGTCTAATCGTCAACACTCTTTCCGTTTTTTCCGTGAAGGAACTGCCGGAAAGCGAACTGGTGGACACCAACGACAAAAAAGAAATTGAGCAGGATGAGAAGTACAATCTGGTGCAGGCTGCAAAGCTGCTGGCCGGCAACAAGTATTATATGATGATCTGCGGCACTTACATCCTGCGTAAGTGGTCAATAAGCACCCGTCAAGCCTAAAAAGAGAGCACCTCGAAACCGAG
>CAVKKE010000167.1:0-5785 GCA_963656875.1 Barnesiella intestinihominis
ACTTCACCAGCGAGCCCAGCTTCCCCGCTGAGCTGGACCGTGTGTACAAGATCACTGAAGGCGTTATGCGCAGCCTGATCATTGCTCACGAGGAGTAATCTTCTTGTGACAGAAAGGGAGACCGTAAAATGTTAAATGTTGTTGCTATCATGGGCCGTCTTGTGGCGGACCCGGAACTCCGCACCACGCCTCAGGGCACCAATGTGTGCAGCTTCCGCATTGCCTGCGACCGCAATTTTGTGCGTCAGGGCGAACAGCGCCAGGCTGACTTCATTGATATCGTTGCCTGGCGTGCTCAGGCCGAGTTTGTGTGCAAGTATTTCCAGAAGGGTAGTCTGATTGCCATCGAAGGCAGCCTCCAGACCCGCCAGTATCAGGATAAGAACGGCAACAACCGCACGGCTGTGGAAGTCGTGGCCAACAACATCAGCTTTGCAGGCCCCAAGAACAGCAATGCAGGCGGCGGAGCAAATTATCAGAATTCTGCTCCCGCCTACCAGAACGCAGCCCCTGCCCGCCCGGCCGCTGTGGAGGCAGCTCCCAGCTATTCCGCCGGCAGTGCCGATGACTTTGCTGTCATCGACGACAGCGACGATCTGCCGTTCTGACACGAAACGGTCAATCCGTTAAAAATCCAATAGGAGGTAATAAGCAATGGCTTTTGAAAGAACCGAAGGCTCTCGCCCCGCACGCCCCATGCGTCGCGGCCGCAAGAAGGTTTGCAGCTTCTGTGTCGATCGCATCGACACCATCGATTACAAGGACGTGCCCCGTCTGCGTAAGTACGTCTCTGAGCGTGCTAAGATCATTCCCCGCCGTGTGACCGGCACCTGCGCTTACCATCAGCGCACACTGACCATCGCCATCAAGCGTGCTCGTCACGTTGCTCTGATGCCCTACGTCAGCGACTAATCAAAATAATCAAACCCAATCAAAATAATCAGCAATCAGCAAAGCGCTTTCACCGATGACAAGGTGAAAGCGCTTTTTTTGTTTTGTCTTGGTTTGAAAGCCTCCCAGGCAAACTCTTTCGAGTTTGCTAGTTCTCACTTCAAAAGAGCTTTTTTGCATCTGATGGGAAAGTTGGCCTTCATCCGCCAACGGCCTCGCCCTCTCCGTCACGCCTTACGGCGTGCCACCTCTCCCAGAGTGAGAGGCCTTGGCAGTGCGGTCAACTTCCCGGTTTTGCCAAAGGCTCTCCCTTTGGGAGAGCTGTCGAGCAGCGCGAGACTGAGAGGGCGAGCCGCCTATATCTAGGAATCAACACTTACTGACAGATGCAGGCTTCACACCACTCCTTCACCCTCTTCCCTGCCTGCTGAGCAGTCAGTCCATCGGTGGAAAGGAAAGTCACATTTTTCTTTTCCCGGAACCATTCCCGTTTCAAGGGCAGCAGATGTTCCAGATAATATTCAAAAAATCCCCGGTCACGGGTAGCGTCTCCCTCTTTGCGGGCACGCAGGGTCTCTTCCGACGCATCCAGAAACAGGATATGTTCCGGCATACACACCTGCACTGCCGCAAGCTCCGGGGCCAGTGCCTGCCGGATGGCTTCCATGTCCCAGTTCAGCTCCCTGCTCCGGGGATAATTCAAGGTATAGAACTCGATCTCCTCTGCGCCGAAATCCATCACGGCGTGGGGGTATTTTTGTGCTTCCTGCCAGCGGCGCAGCTCATTGTGCAAAAAGAGCCGCTGGATTTCCAGATAGTCTTCATACCGGTTTTTGTCCAGCTTCCGGCGCTTCACTTCTGCGATGACGGCAGCATTGTCCTCGAAGCAGACATGCACCTGCGGACAGTTTTGTTCCAGATAGCGGGCCGCCGTGGTCTTTCCCACCGCCATGCAGCCCTGCAATGATAAGATCATATTTTCGCCCCCTTTCGCTCATTATAACACGTTTGGATTTTGTTTGGAACGCCCCTCTCCATCGTAGGGAACGCATTCATGCGTTCCGCTGCTTTTCGGCAGATGCTGCTTCCCCTGCGGAGCGGATGAATCCGCTCCCTACAGACCGTTCACGGGAAAGCACATGCGCCTGCGGCGCACATTATTTTGCGAAGCAAAACATCGTCTGCGTCAGCAGACATCATTGCGCAGCACATCATTTTCCTTTCCCTCGGTACCGTTCCCGGGTTGTATCCCAAATCCATAAACTGGCATCATTTGGTCAAAAAGTTACAAACCGGTACGATAATTCCGGTAGTTCCCGGTTTATCCCGGTAATTCGCGGAACACTCGGCATATTTTGATGTGGCGGCAATTCAACCTGCACAAAACGGGGTTGATTCTGTGTGCAAGTTGCACGAAAGTGTTCTTCTGTTATTGATTTTTTATACAAATTATGCCATACTATAGTCACTGAAAACGTTCCCGACAACGTTCCCGAACATTTGACCGAAAGTGAGGAAAACCGATATGCCGAACCTGACAATCAAAGACATTGCAAGGATCAGCGGCTGTTCGGTGAGCACCATTTCCCGTGTCATCAACGACCGTCCGGATGTCCGGCCGGAGACCAAGGAACACGTCCTGCAGGTCATGCGGGAAGCGGGCTTTGTGCCCAACACCAACGCCCGGCAGCTGAAGATCCAGCAGTCCCGCAGCCTGGTGTTCGTGGTCAAGGGTACGCGGAACATTTTCTTTTCGGACTTTCTGGTGCAGCTGCAAAGGGCCGCCACCCTCTACGGCTACAACGGGATCGTCTCTTATCTGGACGAAAATGCCAACGAGATCGACGCCGCAGAAAAGATTCTGCGGGAAATCAAGCCCAAAGGCATGATCTTCCTTGGCGGCAGCGTGGCGAACTTCAAAAAGGGCTTTGCAAACATCAATGTGCCCTCGGTGCTGACCACGCTGGTGTCCGACGAACTAGACTTTCCCAACCTGTCCATGGTGGGCGTGGACGACCGTGCGGCGGCTTACACTGCAGTCGATTACCTCATCCAGCAGGGCCACCGCAAAATTGCGGTGCTGGGCGGCCCGGCCACGAGCTACCCCAGCATGATGCGCCGCGAAGGCGCACAGCAGGCCATGCGCGACGCAGGCATCCTGTTCAACGACAAGCTTTACGGTCTGTCCAACTACGACTTTGAGTCCGCCTACCACGCTATGAACGGTCTGCTGGCCCGCCGGGCCGACTTCACCGCTCTGTTTGCCATGAGCGACGTGATCGCCTTCGGCGCCATCCGGGCGCTAGTGAGCGCCGGGTTCCGGGTGCCCGAGGATGTCTCGGTGATCGGCTTCGACGGCATCACGATGTCGCGCTACTGCGTGCCGGTGATGACCACCATCGTTCAGCCCAGCGAGCAGATCGCGCTGCAGAGCATTGAGCTTCTGGTGCGGCAGATCGAGCACGGTGCCCCCGCCCAGACCGTGACGCTCCAGCCGGAGCTCCAGCAGGGCGAGAGCGTTCGCGTTTGCGCAACGAAGTGAAGCAATGAAAGCCCCAGTGGGGCTTTTAAGCGACAGAGCGGTCTTGCGTAAGCAAGATGGAGGGGCCTAGCCCCGACAAGCTCCGAGCGATTTAACTCCTTCCACCGCTGACGCGGTCCCCCTCCCTCATAGAGGGAGGCCTTGGCAATACGGCAAGCTTCACCTCTTCGCCAGAGGCTCCCTCTCCGAGGGAGCTGGCACGGCGTAAGCCGTGACTGAAGGATTTTCCCCCGTCTTCCCTCCGTCATGGGACGGAGATTTAAAATAGTTCATCATTTATAATTTAATAAGAAGGAGAACTTATTATGAAAAAGATGATCTCTCGTCGTAACTTCCTGAAGGCTGCCGGCGTTTCCGCTGCTGCTCTGGGTCTGGCTGCCTGCGGCGGCTCCTCCAACAGCACCGCTGCTTCCTCCACTGCTGGTTCCACCGCTGCAAAGGCTGACGGCAAGGTCTACTACCTGAACTTCAAGCCCGAGCAGGATCAGGCATGGCAGGATCTGGCCAAGGCTTACACCGATGAGACCGGCGTGCCCGTGACCGTCGTGACCGCTGCTTCCGGCCAGTACGAGACCACCCTGATGAGCGAGATGGAGAAGAGCGAAGCTCCCACCCTGTTCCAGGTCAACGGCCCTGTGGGTCTGGCAAACTGGAAGGACTACTGCTACGATCTGTCCGGCAGCCAGGTTTATGGCGAGCTGACCAGCGACTCCTTCGCACTGAAGGACGGCGACGCTGTTGCCGGCATCGCATACGTCATTGAGACCTACGGCATCATCTACAACAAGGAGCTGCTGAGCGCCGCCGGTTACACTCAGGACGACATCAAGGGCTTTGCAGACCTGAAGAAGGTCGCTGACGACATCCAGGCACGCAAGGACGAGCTGGGCGTTGACGGTGCTTTCACCTCCGCCGGCATGGATGGCTCTTCTGACTGGCGTTTCAAGACCCATCTGGCAAACCTGCCCATCTACTACGAGTACAAGGCAGACGGCATCGGCTCCACCGACGCCATCAAGGGCACCTACCTCGACAACTACAAGCAGATCTGGGATCTGTACATCACCGACTCCACCTGCGACCCCACCCTGCTGGCTTCCAAGACCGGCAACGACGCTGTGGCTGAGTTCGTGGGCAAGAAGGCAGTCTTCTATCAGAACGGCACCTGGGCATACGGCGATGTTTCCAGCCTGGGCGACGACAACCTCGGCATGCTGCCCATCTACATCGGTGTGGACGGCGAAGAGAACCAGGGCCTGTGCACCGGTTCCGAGAACTACTGGTGCGTGAACAAGGATGCCGATGAGGCTGACATCCAGGCTACTCTGGACTTCCTGTACTGGTGCGTCACTTCCGACAAGGGCACCGATGCCATGGCAAACGACATGGGCTTCGTGATTCCCTTCAAGAAGGCAAAGGACTCCACCAACCCACTGATTGCCATTGCAAACGAGTACGTTGCTGACGGCAAGACCAGCGTTGACTGGTGCTTCTCCACCATGCCTTCCGAAGAGTGGAAGAACGGCGTTGGTTCTGCTCTGACCGCTTATGCAGCCGGCACCGGCAACTGGGATGCCGTAGTTACCGCCTTTGTGGATGGTTGGGCAACCGAGTACAAGCTGGCAAACGGCTAAGCCTTTAACCGGCATCACTCCAAAGAACTGAATCGGGAGGCGGGCGAAGAAGTTCGCCCGCCTCCTTTCTTTTTGTCACCCGCTCCATACTCAGGAGGTACATCATGCAAAAAGCCATCAGCAAATACTGGCCGGTGTTCGTGCTGCCCACGCTGCTCGCGTTCATCATCGGCTTCATCTGGCCCTTTATCTGGGGCATTTACCTGTCCTTCCAGCGGTTCACCACCGTGAGCAAGACCACCTTCGTGGGCATTCAGAACTACATCAGTGTGTTCCAGGATTCCACCTTCCTGCACGCCTTCGGCTTCACCGCCGCGTTCACCGTGGTGTCCACCGTGCTCATCAACGTGTGTGCATTCGCCATCGCGCTGGTGCTGACCCGCGGCATCAAGGGCACCAACCTCTTTCGCACCGTCTACTTCATGCCCAACCTGATCGGCGGCATTCTGCTGGGCTACATCTGGCAGATCCTGCTCAACGGCGTGCTGGCAAACCTGCAGAAGCCCCTGCTGGCTCTGGACGCAAAGGCCGGTTTCATCGGTCTGGTCATCCTGATGTGTTGGCAGCAGATCGGCTACATGATGATCATCTACGTTGCCGGCCTGCAGAGCGTGCCCGGTGATCTGATCGAAGCCGCCAAGATCGACGGCGCGAATGACCGCGAGATCCTGTTCAAGATCAAGATCCCCATGGTCATGCCCAGCGTCACCATCTGCAC
>CAVKKE010000168.1:0-5751 GCA_963656875.1 Barnesiella intestinihominis
AAGCTGCTCCCATGCTGTTTGACCGCGGCATCGTGGCTCCCGGCGTGGACGCTGGCTATGTGGACAGCGACAACGCATTCGGCGGCAAGGCCTTCCCCGGCACTGTCAGCCAGTACAACCCCGGCACCCAGCCCTTCCTGAAGGTGAACCGCAACGGTGAGCGCTTCGCCAACGAGAGCTGCCCTTACAACGATATCGTTTATGCAGCCGTTCATCAGCCGGGCCATGTTTATGCACAGATCCATGATGCAAACTTCGAGGAAGATGTCAAGCGCTTCCACACCATCGGCTGCTCTGCAATGTCCCGTAATGTTCCGGGCATGATGGCCAGCCAGATCGAGACTCACATCGAAAACGGCATCATGTTCAAGGCTGACACTCTGGATGAGCTGGCCGACAAGCTGGGCTTCACCGGCGACGCAAAGGAGACCTTCCTGGCTACCGTCGAGCGCTACAACGAGCTGTACGACGCTCAGGAAGATACCGATTTTGGCAAGCCCGCTTACCGTCTGAGCGCCATCAAGACCGCTCCCTTCTACGGCTGCTGGCTGGGCGCTTCTCTGCTGACCACCGAGCAGGGCATTGCCATCAACGAAAAGGGTCAGGCTCTGGACACCAACAACCAGCCCATGCCCGGCCTGTACATCACCGGCGATATGTCCGGCAGCTTCTTTGCCAACAACTATCCCTGCCTGATGGCTGGTGTGGCTATGGGCCGCACCCTGACCTTCGCTATGAAGGCGATCAAGCAGATGGCTGGCCTGGAGAACGCCTGATTTTTTCTGACATTCCCAAATTATTGAACTTTTCTTCTATTCTTCTTTTTTCAAAAAGGCGGCTGTGCTGTTTGCGGCACAGCCGCCTTTTGCCGTTTCTTTACACGCCAAAGCTCTACACAAACGACGCCAATTGTGCTATGATAAGTTTGAACAGCCGGTCAGTGTGCAATAACCCGACCGGCAGATGATCGAGGTGTTTGTACAAATGTCTGATATCCTTGAGACCCTTCGGCAGGAGGGCATAGACCCTGCCCTGCTTTCTGCTGTGGCTGAATACCGCGCCGCCCACTCCCTGCCGGATGAGCTGCGTCCGCGCATCCCCTCGCCTGCCTTTACCTATTACGGCAAAGATGTGTGGGAGCAGGCACTGGCAGCTCTGCTCTGCGGCGAAAACCTGCTGCTGGCAGGCGGCAAAGCCACCGGCAAAAATGTGCTGGCGGAGAATCTTTCCGCCGCCTTTGGCCGCCCCGCATGGGACATTTCGTTTCATGTGAACATGGACGCCGCATCCCTCATCGGCATGGATACCTTTGCGGGCGGGCAGGTCGTTTTCCGTCCCGGCCCGGTGTACCGCTGCGCTCAGTGCGGCGGCTTCGGCGTGCTGGACGAGATCAACATGGCCAAAAACGAAGCGCTGGCCGTGCTGCACGCCGTGCTGGACTTCCGCCGTGCCATCGATGTGCCCGGCTATGACCGCATCCCGCTGGCCGAGGAGACCCGCTTCATTGCCACGATGAACTACGGCTATGCGGGCACCCGTGAGCTGAATGAAGCCCTCACCTCCCGTTTTGTGGTCATTCAGATGCCCACCATCACCCAGGACAACCTGGAAAAGCTTCTGGGGGCACAGTTCCCCGACCTTACTTCCAAATATGTGCATCAGTTCGCGCTGCTGTTCCTTGACCTGCAGAAAAAGTGCGACAGTGCGGAAATTTCCACCAAAGCGCTGGATCTGCGCGGTATGTTGGACGCTCTGCGGCTGATCCGCCGCGGCATCCCCGCCGGTGCTGCACTGGACATGGGCATCACCAACAAGGCGTTCGACTCCTACGAGCAGGGCCTGATCCGCGATGTCATCGCAGCGCGCATCCCAGCAAAGCTGGACGCCGGAAAGCTGTTCGACTGATGGAAGCCCAGAGCTACACCGCTCAGGAGCGGCGGGCGGCCAATCAAGTGTGGGCTGCTGCAGGAGCCTATGGCTTTGAGCCGCTGTTTCTCGCCCGCTACACAGACGGAACCACTGATTTTTACATGAATACCATTGTGGGACTCGCCCACAAATATTACGGTGATGCGCTGATACGCAGCATCTTCAACTGCTGGGACGGCGACATGCGGCAGGCTATGCTGGACGATATGACCTGGCTGTATCTGGAAAACGCTGTTTACCGGCTGGAGCTGCCCCGCCGCCCGGTGCTGGAAACACTGCGCAGTGCCCACGCGGACTACTTTTTTGCGATCCAGTACAAACTTTCGCGTCAAGAGTGGATGGCTAAAAATCAGCTGGTGTATACCATGCAGGCCGCCCGCTGGCGCAGCATTCTGGGCCGCGCCCTGCCGGTCATGACGCCTTACGAATCCGGCCTGTTCAAGGCGCTGGCCCCGGAAACCGCCCCGGAACCGGAACAGCTGAAAGCCGAAATTCTATCTCTTTACGCAAAATTCAACCTGTTCGACGGAAAAATCCATCAAAAGGCGGCGCTCCATCTGCATTTGGACGGTCTGATCGCCAAGCTTGCCACCAGAGCCATGCCCACCCAAATGATCAAGACCGACCGCGTGACCGTGGAGCATTCCAATTCTGTGGACGCATCTGGCGGCGGGCTGACCGTGGACAAGCGAAAAGCTCACATCACCTTGAAACAGAACGCCGAACAGGACCGCGCCTACATCGAAAGCTGTTTCGGGCGGTCGATCTACCCACCGGAACGCCTGCACAAGGCCGAACAGGAACTTTGTGTGGGTGACCATCTGGGGTGTCATTTGTGGTTCAGCGCCGGTGTTCCCAGCCCGGAACAGGCCCCCACGCCGGAGGCAAAGCATCTGGCCGAACAGGCAGAGCTGCAGGCTGACCGCAACCGCGCCTACTACGCCAAGAACCGGGAACTGCACCGCAGCGTTGTCCTTCGGCTCACCGAGCAGATCCGCAACTGCATCCTCGTGCATCAGCAGCCTAACGCCCGCATTGCCCGCAGCGGCAACCTGAACGCCGGGCGCATCTGGCGTGCTCCGCTTTTGGACGATGACAGAGTGTTTTTGTGTGCTGAGGAAGAGAACCAGCCCTCCTTCACGGTTGACCTTCTGCTGGACGCATCCGCGTCCCGCCTGCACTGCCAGGAAGTCATTGCCGCACAGGGCAGCATCCTTGCCGAAAGCCTTTCCGCCTGCGGAATTCCGGTGCGGGTGTCCACTTTCAGCAGCCTGCGGGGCTACACTGTCCTGCGCGTGCTGAAGGGCTTCTCTGAGAAAAACCTGCAAAATATCAACCGATATTTTGCTTCCGGCTGGAACCGCGACGGCCTGGCACTTCGGGCGGCGGGCGACCTTTTGCAGTTTGCACCCGGCCCGGCAGCGCGGCATCTGCTCATCGTCCTGACCGATGCATCCCCCAACGACAGCCGCCGCATTCCTCCCAGCGCGGAAAATCCGCTGGGCTGCGGCTATGAGGACGCCGCCGGTGTGGCAGACACCGCTGCGCAGGTGCGCGCATTGCAGCGTATGGGCATCCGGGTGTCCGCCGTGTTCATGGGCGAGGACAGCTCTACCGGAGCCGCCGCACAGATCTACGGCAAAAATATGGCCCGCATCCGCGGCATGGATCAGTTGGCCCGCGCCGCCGGACGGCTGATCCAAAACGAGATCCGCGAACTGGGCGACTGACGATTCCTTATAACGATTCTGAAAAGAGCCCGCAGACCGAGAGGGGACTTTCTCTTCCAGCCTGCGGGCTCTTTCGCTGCGAAAATACAACCAGTTTTGTTCATCCACAACTATATTTTGAATCCAGTTTCCCGCATTTTGCCGAAAAATAAGATTTCTTTTGTTTTCGTCAAACTTATAGTTGTTTTTCGTTGCAAAATGTGCTATACTAGGTTCAGTCAATAAAACATTCCTGCGTAAGCGGCCGCTGTGCACGGCGGTGTCTGCTGCAGTGTCTGCCCGTTATACAACGAACTGCTGTACAAGCTTTTCAGGGAGGAACTCACGATGGACGCTAACCGCTACTTTTCTGCCATGCACAACGCAATGTCTACCCAGCACGCCGGTGCAAAGCTGCTTTTAGCAGTAAACCTGCAGGACACCTGCGGCAACGACGCCTGTATGGAATTGAAACAGGTGCCCGGCGAAAGCACAGCCATTCTGTGCTACTCCACCATGGGACGCCGCTACCTGAATTTCCAGCTGTTCCGCAAGGGCTGGCAGCTGTGCCACAACGCTGACGGCCAGATGACCAGCCGGTTTCCTTCCAGCGCAGAAGGGCTTCTGAGTGACGCGGATTTCCGTGCCTACTGCCGCGAAGACCGTTTGGACATGGCCCGCACCCAGCGTATCCTTTCTGAGCTGAAGCAGTGCGCCGGGACAGATTACGCCGGGCCCATCCCCCAGAGCGCCCGCACCGGAGCCACCATCACGGTGAACAGCTTCGTGGGGGCCGGGGCACACTGGACTTACTGGAGCCAGAGCGAAGCCCCCAGCCTGTCTTTGGCAGCGATCCTCTACTGGCTGGCCGATTTTCTGGCCGGCAGCGAACGCCGCGCTCTGCAGGCTGATCCCCTGGCCGCACAGCTTGCGGCACATTGGCTGACCGGTGACACGGCTGTCTTCTTTCACCCGTCGGTCACTCTGAACGCCATGGAGGCGGCGAGGCCTGCGTCTCCTTCCGGCGAGCGTCGGCGCGTTCGTTCGTCCGTCCCTGCATCCCGGAACAAGAGCTGGCAGAGCATCATAGCTGTGATGGCCAGCATGTAATATCAGGCATTTACGCCTTCCGCTATCGCTGACGCGATGCCACTCACTCCCCTTCTGGCATTTCATGCCGACTCCCCCGGCCTGGGGAGTCTTTCTCACCGAGGGAGCTGTCTGCGAAGCAGACTGAAGGAGTATTGCAACAAAATCCGCCTGCAAAGCATACGCTCGCAGGCGGATTTTTCACATATTCTTTTATTCCAGATATGGGTCCAACAGCGCATCCACCGTTTTGTTGCGCTTGGGATTCGGTTTTTTCACGGCATGGCCGCGGCACACCACCAGCTCCAGATGCTGCAGCGCCCGCAGATCATCCAGCGGGTTTTTGCGGGTCACAATGAAATCCGCGCTTTTGCCCGGCTCAATGGAGCCCGTGATATCACCCACTCCAGCCAGCTGAGCGTTGCGCAGCGTTGCCGTGTAGAGGGCGAACTGATTGCTTACGCCGCAGTATTTGTGGAAGTAACACAGTTCGCGCCAGAAATCATACTGGGTGATGTAAGGGCAGCCCACATCGTTGCCCAGCCCCACCGGAATGCCGTTTGCAAGGGCAGTTTTTGCACTTTCCACCACACCGTCAAAGACAATTTTTCCGTTATACTGGTCTTTTTCTGAGGCACCGGAAACCGCCGTGTCAAACAGTGCATAGGGCAGTGCCGGGGAGATGGTGGTGCACACGAAAGCTCCCCGCTCCTTGTAGAGCCGGATGGTTTCCTCGTCCATTTTTGCGCCGTGCTCGATGGAATCCACGCCATTTTCCAGCGCCACTTTCACGCCCTCAGGCGACTCGGTGTGCGCGGCCACGGTGTAGCCCAGTTTGTGGGCCTCGTCGCAGACAGCTTTGACCATTTCCGGCGGCATTTTCAGCTCACCGGGGGTGCCTTTTTCGGTGGCGTCCAGCACGCCGCCGGTGATCATCAGCTTGACAAGGTCCACTTTCTGGTTGCTGGCTTTTTTCAGCTGGGCCAAAGCCTCGGCGTTGTTGTGGGCGGCCACGGCCACAGAG
>CAVKKE010000169.1:0-5676 GCA_963656875.1 Barnesiella intestinihominis
CGTATCAGCAGCATTGTTGAAAACTTTAACGGAGTGGATGTTTTATGGATTCTTTTAAGGACGTTTTAGAGGCCGCTCAGGCGTACTGCAAAACGCAGATGGCCGAGCCGACCTATAATCTCTATATCGACGGGTTGGAGCCCATCAGCTTTGAGGACTCCAGCCACATCACCCTGTCGGTGCGCAACGATTTCATCTGCAAGATCGTCACCGACCGTTATCTCGGCCTGCTCAAGGAGGCCTTCAAGACCGTGCTGGGCTTCGACGTGGACATCACGCTGGTGGTGCCCAGCACTCCGCCTCATGAAGTGGTGCTGGCCCAGCAGTACGAAGCGAACCCCGCTTCCCCGCAGGGCAACTACGAGTTCACCTTCGAGAACTTCATCAAGGGCCCGTCCAACCAGTTTGCGTTCGCTGCTGCGCAGGCTGTTGCTGCCAACCCCTCCGGTGCCTATAACCCGCTGTTCATCTACGGCGGCTCCGGCCTTGGCAAAACCCACCTGCTGACGGCCATCCAGACCGAGATCAAACGCACCCACCCCGACTTCGTCATCATGTATGTCACCTGTGAGCAGTTCACCAATGAGCTGATCGCCGCCATCCGCGCCGGCAGCACCGAGGACTTCCGCATGAAGTACCGTGTGGCGGATCTGCTGCTGGTGGACGATATCCAGTTCATCGCCGGCAAGGAGTCCACCCAGGAAGAGTTCTTCCACACTTTCAACTCCCTGCATGACGCCCACAAACAGATCGTCATCGCTTCCGATCGTCCCGCCAAGGAGATCAAGAGCCTGGAAGAGCGCCTGCGCACCCGCTTTGAGTGGGGCCTGACCGCCGATGTGCAGCCGCCGGATTTCGAGACCCGCGTGGCCATCGTCAAGCGCAAGGCGGAGCTACTTCACCTCGACCTGCCCGAGGATGTGGCCGAGTTCATCGCCAACCACCTGAAAAACAACATCCGCCAGCTGGAAGGCGCAGTCAAGAAGCTGAACGCCTACTACATGCTGGAGGGCATCCAGCCGGTCATCAGCGTGGCTCAGAATGCCATCAAGGACATCCTCAACGAGACCCAGCCGGTGCCTGTGACCATCGAGAAGATCATCGGCGAGGTGTCCCGCACCTTCAACGTATCCCCTGCCGACATCCGCGGCACCAAGCGCAACGCCAATGTTGCCTCCGCCCGCCGTGTGGCCATCTACATCCTGCGTGAAGTCACCGGCATGAGCATGGAAGAGATCGGACGTGAATTCTCCGGCCGCGATCATTCCACCATCGTTTACTCCCTGAAGACCATGGAGCGGGACATGAAGAACGATCAGCACCTGCGTGAGACCGTCAGCGACATCATCAAAAACGTGAAGGCCTGACAACAGAAACCGTTAAAAAGTCATACTCATTTCAGGGTCAAACCCCAAAATATGGGGAAAAACCGGAGGAAATCGGGGAAAATAAGCCCATATCTTGTGGTAAAAACGAAAACCTTTCCACACTTTCCACAGAGTTTTCAACATTCAACGTCCGTTCTCCACATGGCATGTTGAAAGGCATCCGCTTCCCCACGATTCAACATTTCCTCCACAGCACATTCACAGTCCGGTGGAAACCGAAAGCCCCGCATCCCGTCGGGACTTTTCCGAGTTTTCCACAAGTTCCCCACCCCCTACTACGAATACTACAACAAGTTCAATAAAGAAAGACCGGTTTTGAGACTGCTCACCAGACTGAAACAGCATCAGAAACCGGGAAAACAAAGGAGAGAATCCAATTTGAACATCGTATGCGATAAAGTCCTTCTGAACGCCGCCATTGATGGCGTTTCCAAAGCAGTTACCATGCGCTCTGCCATCCCCGTACTGGAAGGCATCCTGCTGAAAGCCGAAGGTTTCCAGCTCACCCTCACCGGCTACGATCTGGAAATGGGCATCGTGACCACCATCGAGGCCAATGTCAAGGAAGCCGGTGAGATCGTACTGAACGCAAAGCTGCTCAGCAGCATGATCAGCCGGATGCCGGCCGGTCAGATCACCATCACCTCTGCAGAAAATGGCAAGACCACCATCCAGAGCGGTGTGGCCCAGTTCGAGATCCAGTCCATGCCGGCCAATGACTTCCCCGAGCTGCCCAACACCGGCGCGGAAGAGACTCTGACCATCAAGACCGGCGTACTGAAAGATATGATCGAGCGCACAATTTACGCGGTCAGCCAGGATGAAAAGAAGCCTGCCCACACCGGTGAGCTGTTTGAGATCACCCCGGATAAACTGACCGTCGTGGCACTGGACGGCTACCGTCTGGCCATCGTGGAACGCCCGGTGCAGGCCGTGAAGGACATCCGCATCATCGTGCCCAGCAAGACCATGACCGAAGTGGCCCACCTGCTGCCCAACGACGACGAGGAGCCGGTGCACATCAGCGCAAACCGCCGCTATGTGGTGTTCATAACTGCCGGCTACACCATCATGAGCCGCCTGATCGAAGGCGAGTTTTTGAACTATCACAACGTCATCCCCAACGGAAGCCGCACCCGGGTGACCATCGACACCAAGGAATTCATCGAGACCATTGAGCGTGCTTCCCTGATTATTACAGAGCGTTTAAAGAATCCCCTCCGCATTTCCTTTACAGAGGGTAGAGTCGTCGTGCGCTGCCAGACGAACCTTGGCCGCGTGGTGGACGAATTCAACGCCGACTGCGAGGGCGAAGAGGTGGAGATCGGCTTCAACAACCGCTATCTGCTGGATGCCCTGCGCAATGCCCGCACCGAGAAAGTCCGCATGGAGATCAGCGGCCCCCTGAGCCCGGTGAAGGTGCTGCCCGCCGAAGGCAATGATTTCCTGTATCTGGTGCTGCCGGTGCGCTTCAAAAACGATTAAGAGGGAAAATTTATGCAGAAAATTCTCATTCATACGGAATTTATCAAGCTGGATGCTCTGCTGAAATATGCAGGCCTGTGCGAGACCGGCGGCGAAGCCAAGGAACTGGTGCAGGGCGGCGCTGTGAAGGTGAACGGCGAAGTGTGCACCATGCGGGGCAAAAAGTGCCGCGCCGGTGACGTCGTGGAGCTGGACGGCCAGACCGTGGAAGTCGGGCAGGGCCAGTAAATGCGTCTGCTCTCACTGAAAGTCACGAATTACCGCAACATCGTTTCGGCAGAGCTGAACCCCGGCCGGGAGCTGACCGTCATCTGCGGCAACAACGGCCAGGGCAAAACAAACCTCTTGGAAGCCATTTGGCTTCTCACCGGCGGCAAGAGCTTCCGGGGCGGCAAGGATGCCGAACTTGTGCGCCGTGGGGAAACATTTGCGGTACTGGAAGCGGTCACCCAGCGCACCCGGCAGGAAGATCAGGAGCCGGATGAGCCCGCAAACGTGCGCATCACGGTGGGCACTCCGGATTCTCAGCGGCCCGGCCGCTATGCTTCGGTGAACGGGGCACAGCCCAGGCGGGCTTCCGGCCTTGCGGGCAGTTTTCCGGCTGTGGTGTTCGACCCCGGGCACCTGAGCCTGGTCAAAGGGGCCCCTGAGGGGCGGCGCAGATTTCTGGACGCGGCCCTGTGCCAGTTGTACCCCGGCTATCTTGCCGCTTACCGCCGCTATGTGCGGATATTGCAGCAGAAAAATGCGCTGCTGCGCTATTCTGCAAATGGAATGGAGCGTCCTTACGCAGAAAAATGCGCCATGCTGGAAGTGCTGAACGTGGACCTTGCGGCACAGGGCGAGGCCATTCAGAAACGCCGGCGGGAATATCTTGCCCTGATGGGGCCGCTGGCCTGCGCCAACTACGCAGAGCTTTCCCACGGGGCGGAGCGCATGTCGGTGCGATATGCCGCTCAGTTTGAGCCGGGCGGCCTTGCCGATCTTCTGAAGCAGCGCCAGAACGAAGAGCTGCGGGCAGGCCAGAGCCTGTGCGGCATCCACCGGGAAGACCTGGAGCTTATGCTGGATGATCAGCCCGCCCGAGTGTTTGCCAGCCAGGGACAGCAGCGCAGCGTGGTGCTGTCCCTGAAAATGGCCGAAGCCGCTGCTGCGGCACGCATCACCGGGGAGCACCCGGTGCTTTTGCTGGACGATGTGCTCAGTGAGCTGGACGACGGCCGCAAGCAGTATCTGCTCACCCGCATGAAGGAAAAGCAGACTTTCGTCACCAACTGCGATGACACGGCCTTCCTCAAAACGGACGGCGAGGTCTACCGCATGGACGGCGGCGTGTTGAGCAAAGCATGAAAAAATGATGCGAAAGTCCATCCAAAACAAGTGCATAAATATGAAAATATGCATGAACTGCCAGAATGAGGAAAATACTGTATGTATATTCATCTGGGCCGGGATTACGTCATCAATGACCGTGACATCATCGGCATCTTCAATCTGGAAACCACCACCATCACCCCGCGGGGGCGGGAGTTTTTGAACTACGCCCAGAAGAACGGGGCTGTGGTCAGCCTGTCCGACGAACTGCCCCAGAGCTATGTTCTGGCAGATGGGGCTGTGGTGGATACGGTCTATCTTTCTGAGCTGTCCCCCGCCGCCATGCGGCGCAGAGCCGAAAAGATGATCGAGTGACAAGCCAAGCGGCAGGGCTGAAAAACGCTCTGCTTTTACGATAGATCGACAAAACTACACGAAAAAACAAACAAAGGGAGAAAGGAAATGGCAGAAGAAATCATCACCAGCACAAATGCCGAAACCGCTACCGACCACGAGTATAACGCCAGCGAGATTCAGGTCCTGAAAGGTCTGGAAGCTGTCCGCAAGCGCCCCGGCATGTATATCGGTTCCACCGGCGAACGGGGCCTGCACCATCTGGTCTACGAGATCGTGGACAACGCCATCGATGAGGCTCTGGCAGGCTACTGCGACCACATTGAGGTCAAGATCCTGAAGGGCAACATCATTCAGGTCACGGATAACGGCCGCGGCATCCCCGTGGACATTCAGGCTGACACCGGCCTGCCCGCTGTCACCGTCGTTTACACCATCCTGCACGCCGGCGGCAAGTTCGGCGGCGAGAACTCCGGCTACAAGGTGGCCGGCGGCCTGCACGGCGTCGGCGCATCTGTCGTCAACGCCTGCTCTGAGTGGCTGACGGTCAATGTCCGCCGCGACGGCCACGAATATGAGCAGACCTTCCGCCGCGGCGACCCGGACGGCCCCCTGAAGTGCATCGGCACTGTGGACGGCAATGTCACCGGCACCCGCGTCACCTTCAAGCCCGACCCGGAGATGTTCAAGGACACCACTGTTTATGACTTCGACACGCTGGAAAAGCGCCTGCGTGAGGAAAGCTTCCTGAACGCCGGTGTCAAGATCACCCTGACCGACGAGCGCGAGCTGTACACCCCTGTGCTGGAGGATGGCAAGGAGGGTGACCCCTGCTACCGCACTGAGGTCATGTGCTACGAGGGCGGCATCAAGAGCTTTGTCTCCTATCTGGGTGAAAAGCGCAAGCTGGAAGTGCTGCATCCCAATGTCATCTACCTCAAGGGCCAGACGGACCGCGGCATGGCGGAGATTGCTCTGCAGTACAATTCCAGCTATAACGAGCTGCTGCTGAGCTTTGCAAACAACGTCAACACCCCGGACGGCGGCACCCATGAAGAGGGTTTCAAAGCCAGCTTGACCCGCGTGTTCAACGATTACGGCCGCAGCCACGGCCTGCTGAAGGATAAGGACGAGA
>CAVKKE010000170.1:0-5531 GCA_963656875.1 Barnesiella intestinihominis
ATGGCCATGATGTCGTTTTCGGTCTGCTCCGGGCGGTACGGGATGCCCACGCCGCCGGACAGGTTGATGTAGGCGATGTGCACGCCGGTGGCCTTCTGCACGCGGACAGCCAGCTGGAACAGGATGGCAGCCAGCTCGGGATAGTATTCATCGGAGATGGTGTTGGAGGCCAGGAAGGCATGGATGCCGAAGTTCTTGGCGCCCTTTGCAGCCAGCTTCTTGTAGCTGTCGATCATCTGCTCTTCGGTCATGCCGTACTTGGCATCGCCGGGCTTGTCCATGACCTGGAAGCCCTCTTCGCTCTCGCCCAGGCTGAACGTTCCGCCAGGGTTATAGCGGCAGAAGATGTTTTCCGGCACACCGGCCACGCGGTCGAGGAAGTCCACCATGGTGGCGTCGTCCAGATTGATGTATGCGCCCAGCTCGTAAGCCTTCTTCATGTCCTCCACAGGGGTCTGGTTGGAAGAGAACATGATGTCGCTGCCGGTGAAACCGCACACTTCGCTGAGCATCAGCTCAGTCAGGGACGAGCAGTCCACGCCGCAGCCCTCTTCCTTGAGGATCTGCAGGATGATCGGGTTCGGCAAAGCCTTGACCGCAAAGTATTCCCGGAAGCCTTTGTTCCAGCTGAACGCCTTGTTGATGCGGCGGGCATTCTCGCGGATGCCCTTTTCGTCGTAGATGTGGAACGGCGTGGGCACATCCTGGATGATCTCCTGTGCCATCGCTTCGGTCAGAAACGGTTTCTTTTCCATAATTACATCCCTCTCATTTTGTGCAGTCCGGTTTGGCCCTTTCTGCGGTCTATTGCACGCGGCCTATTGCCGCATAACAACCCTCTCAGTCATTGCCTGCGCAATGACAGCTCTCCCGAAGGGCGAGCTTTTATGCACCTGACGGTTCGGTTTTTCTTCACAGATGAGAAAATCTGTTTCCGTACCCACTCATAAAGCTCCCCCCTCGGGGGAGCTGTCACCAAAGGTGACTGAGAGGGTTTTACAGCTTCAGATTCTGCCGTGTGGGGGTGAAGGTGGGGATCATCTTTGCCAGCTGCTGCACCACACCCTCGTCGTTGTGCTCAGCCGCCTTGACGAGATCCTGCAGCTGCTCATAGAACACGGCCAAGTCAATGTTGCGGGGCGATGCCACAAAAATCTTGTTGTGGCTGGTGCGGCGCATCTTGTCCTGCTCCTCGTCCATCATCAGTTCTTCGTAGAGCTTTTCGCCGGGGCGCAGGCCCACGATCTTGATCTCCATGTTCACGCCCGGCTCATAGCCGTAAAAGCGGATCAGCTGTTTTGCAAGATCCATGATCTTCACCGGCTCGCCCATGTCGAGAACGTAGATGTTGCCGCTCTCGGCCTGTGCGCCTGCCTGCAGCACCAGCTGGGCGGCTTCCGGGATGGTCATGAAATAGCGCTCGATGTTGGGGTCGGTCAGGGTGACCGGCCCGCCCTTTTTGATCTGGGCTTCGAACAGCGGAATGACGCTGCCGTGGCTGCCCAGCACATTGCCGAAGCGCACGGCCACGCACTTCATGTCGGTGTTGCCCGCAAAGGTCTGGATGAGCATCTCGCAGATGCGCTTGGTGCAGCCCATGACGCTGGTGGGGTTGACCGCCTTGTCCGTGGACAGCTGCACGAACCGCTCCACGTCGTGCTCGCTGGCGCTGGTGAGCAGATTTTTGGTGCCGAGAACATTGTTCTTGACAGCTTCCGCCGGGCTGACCTCCATCAGCGGCACATGCTTGTGCGCCGCTGCATGGAACACCACCGTGGGGTGATATGTCTCAAAAACCTCGTCCAGACGCTTTTTATCCCGGATGGAGCCGATGAGCACCGTCACCGGGATATCCCGGCCGTACTTTTGCTGCAGCTCCATGAGCAGCTCATAGGCACAGTTCTCATAGATGTCGAAGATCAGCAGCTTGCCGGGCTTGAAGCGCATCACCTGACGGCACAGCTCGCTGCCGATGGAACCGCCGCCGCCCGTGACCAGCACGGTCTTTCCGGTCAGGTAGCCGGAAATTTTATCGGTATCCAGCGTCACCTCGTCGCGGGAAAGGAAATCCGCCGTGTTCAGTTCACGGAAGGCCCCCTGCTGCGGCGCACCGGTGCCCACCAGCTGGGGGTCGCTGAGCAGCTGCACCGCGCAGTGGGTGCTGACGCACAGGTCGATGACATGGCTCAGGCGGCTTCCCTTCAAAGTGGGGATCGCAATGATGATACTGTGGATGCCGTAGCGCTTGCACAGCTCAGGGATCTCTTCCAGCGTGCCCTTCACCGGCACGCCGTGAATGGTCTGATTGCGCTTAGAGGGGTCATCGTCCACCGCCACCACCGCGTGGCCGTATTCCTTGTTGGACTTGCACACGTTGATGGCCCAGGCACCGGCTTCGCCCGCACCCACGATCATCACCGGGCGGTTGGGGTCTTTGCTGGCGGTGCCGCGCAGGCGCTCCCCCAGCGGGTGGTTCAGAAACAGCCGCCATGCCAGACGGCTGCCGCCCACCAGCAGAAAAATGAGCACCGCCGCCATGCAGTTGGCGGAGTTGAACAGCACGCCGTGGATGAAGCAGCGGTTCACCACATACACAATGCCGGTGGGCACCGCGATCATTCCGGCCAGACGGAGCAGATCGCGCTCACCGGCGTACTTCCACAGCACCGAGTAGAGCCCGCCCGCCAGAAAGCAGACGAGATACACCGCCACGATCCAGGGCAGGTTCTCATACAAAAGTGCGCGGTTGTGGGGCCACCAGGAGGCCTCCACTGCGCCGTCTGCCCGCAGCAGAAGCGCAAAGTAAAAGCTGAATGCAATGATGGCTGCATCCAGCAGCACCAGCACCGCCCGGCGCGCAAGCACCTGCGGTGTGTTCTTGGTTTTATCTTTCACGAAAAAGTCCTCTTTTTTATTCAGCGCGTTCACGCTGTTTTTAGATTCTGCAATCTGCTATTTAGGGGAATAATACTTCTCATACTGCACTTCATGCGGATAGTGCACCCAGAATACTGTCCTGCCAACCCGGATGCAGTTTCCGCTCTTTAGGCTGTGAATCTCTCCCTCTTTCAATATCACGCTTTCTGCGGCATCTGCTGATTCCAGCACCGCCGTACCGTTCCGGGAACCGAGATCCTGCACCGCACACAGATATTCAGGAGTTCTGCCAAGTTCTCTCCGGTCATAGTCGTAGCCATCCCGGTGAAACCAGACCTTTGCATGCTGGGCGCTGACAGCGCTGTCTCTCACCACGATGTCAAATCCCATTCCTTTTTCCCTGCCGATCACACAGGGCTTCCCCTCATTGATCCTGAATTTTTCCCCAGTGTTCAGATTGATCAGCTCTGCCCAATAATCCACTATCCACGCTTTGCTGATTTGCTGTTCTTCTATTTTTTTAATTTTTTTCTTCTGCCGCACAAGATTCACAATCAGAATCACCACTGCCGCTGTCAGAAGAATCACGAGGCAGATGAGCAGCGGCAGCACTAGCGAACCAACACCAGAAGCTTCAGACCCTAAAGAAAACCGCATTGCATTCTCCTTACTTTTATGTGATCCGCACTGGTCTTGCCCAATACCCGGCGGTGCTGCTCTATCATTGCTATCCGCAGGAAAGCCTTTCCGCCATGATATCCATTGTATTATACTCAAATTTCCCTGCTGTGTCCAGAAAATTTAGATTTCTCTTTGATTTTCCTGCTTTTCCTCGGTCGATGCCTTGCCCAGAGCTGCGTGAGTTCTTCCCCCAGCCCCAGCGGCCACGCCGCCAGCAGGAACACCAGCGCCGTGCCGGTGCCGCCTGCCGCGAGAGACGCCAGCTGCAGAGGCAGCATAGAAGTCAGTCCCTCCGCAAGCACTGTTTTCAAAACCGTGCCCACCCCTGCCGCCAGAAAAGCCGCCAGCGCAGGGGCCCCCAGCCAGCGGCGGAACGCGTGCTGCGTGCCGCTGGAAAACAGCAGCCGCCAAGTGTTGGCCGCGCAGGTGTACAGACTGGACAGCAGAATGACCGCCAGAAAGCCTTTCATGCCGAAACGGGGCAGCAGAATCACCACCCCTGCGATGCGCAGGATGGAGTCCCATACGCTGTAGCGGAAGGCCGCTTTCTGCTCCCCTACCCCTTTCATGGCCCCGTCCACCATGCTTTCCAGATACATCAGCGGCATGGCCGGGGCCAGCGTTTCCAGATAGAACCCGGCTTCTGCGCTGTGGTAGAGCAGCTGAGAAATGGGCCGTCCCCACGTCCAGAACAGCGCCCCCGCCAGCGCCGAGAAATATCCGGTGAGCCGCAGCATCCGGTCAAGAAGGGCGTTGAGACGTTTGGTCTGGCCCAGAATGTGGGCCTGGGTGATCTCCGGCATCAGCAGCACCGAAAGGCTCCCCAGCAGGCCAAAGGGAAAAGTCAGCAGAGGCAGCGCCATGCCTTTCAGCTCGCCGTACTGTTCCAGCGCGGCGGGGCGACCCCCGGCCCCGGCCAGATAGACCGCAAGGCAGGCAGGCACCAGCATGTTCTCCGCCGTGTGCAGAGCGCTGGAAAGCACGCGCCCGCCCTCCACCGGCCACAAAATCTCCCACAGCCGCCGGGCAGGTTCTGCAGGGCGAACCGGCTTTTCCCGGGCAAAGCATCGGGCGGCTTCCCGGCGGTAAAACAGCAGCATCAAAACCGAAGACACCGCCTCGCTGACCGCCGTGGAACCCAGCACCAGCATACAGCGCAGCCCCACTTCCAGCCCCTCGGTGCGGGTCAGGGCCAGCGCCACCAGCCCGATGCGCACCGTCTGCTCCGCCAGCTGGCTGAACACGTTGGGCGACACCCGCCGCCGTGCGATGAAAAAGCCCCGCAGTACCGACGAAACCGCCATCCACGGCATCCCCAGCGCCGAGACCCGCAGGGCTCCGGCGGCACGTTCATCCCCCAGCCACCACTTTGCCGCGACGCCAGCAAAGCCCAGCTGCGCCGCCATGGCTGCAAGGCCCAGCCCCAGCCCTGCGGCCAACAGACGGCGCATCATGCCGTGGGCCGGGGCACGGTTGTCCGGGGTGCTGAGTTCTTCGGCCATGAGCCGGGTGGCCGACACCGACACCCCTGCCGTGGCCAGCGTGACGAACAGCGAATACACCGCCAGCACCAGCTGATACAGCCCCATGCCCTCGCCGCCCAGCTCGTTGGCCAGCCAGATACGCAGCCCAAGCCCCGCCAGCCGCAGCACCACATCCGACCCGGTGAGCAGCGCCGCATTTTTCAGATAGCTCTGCCGCATGGCGCACCTCCCTGCCCAAAGCGTGTTTTTCTCCTTCAAGCCTATGCGGCAGCTCGGCAAAACATGAGCGGGGCTATGGGTTGTTTCCTGCCTGCTTTTATGGTATAGTAATAGGCGGTCAAAGTATCTTTTTGTCCGTATTATGAGCAAGGAGGAAGCACACGGCCCGCATTTTCTGCCCCGCCGTGCGCAAAAAGAGAATGAGCGAAGAATGCACCCATGACTGCTCCAGTTGCGGAGCAGCATGTTCTTCCCGCAATGCAGCGCCCC
>CAVKKE010000171.1:0-5499 GCA_963656875.1 Barnesiella intestinihominis
ATGCTTCTACCCATTGTCTTAAACTCCTCTCTTACTTACCTGCACGCTTCACGATCAGCTTATCGGAGCGCTTATGATGCTTGCGAGTCTTGAGACCCAGAGCGGGCTTGCCCCAGGGAGTCATAGGACCGGAGTGACCAACAGGTGCGCGGCCCTCGCCACCACCGTGGGGATGGTCGCAGGGGTTCATGACGGTACCGCGGCTGCCGGGACGAACGCCCATGTGGCGCTTGCGGCCAGCCTTGCCCAGGTTGACGTTCTCGTGGTCGATGTTGGAAACCTGGCCGATAACTGCGGTGCAGTTGACGGGCACGTTGCGCATCTCACCGGAGGGCAGACGAACCAGAGCGTAGCCATTCTCCTTAGCCATCAGCTGAGCCATGTTGCCAGCGGAACGAACCAGCTGAGCACCGCGGCCGGGATACAGCTCGATGTTGTGGATGATGGTACCGACGGGGATGTTCTCGAAAGGCAGGCAGTTGCCGGGCTTGATGTCTGCGCCCTTGCCGCTCACGATCACATCGCCGACCTTCAGACCATCGGGGCAGACGATGTAGCTCTTGACGCCATCGGTGTACTCGACCAGAGCGATGAATGCGCTGCGGTTCGGATCGTACTCGAGAGTCTTGACGGTAGCGGGCATATCGGTCTTCTGACGCTTGAAGTCGATGACACGATACTTGGTGCGGTTGCCGCCGCCCTGATGGCGGACGGTGATGCGGCCGGTGTTGTTGCGGCCGCTGTGCTTCTTCATAGGCTCCAGCAGGCTGCGCTCGGGAGCGACCTTGGACAGGACGCTGTAATCCGTGACGGTCATACCACGGCGGCCCGGGGTAGTGGGGCCATACTTCTTGATAGCCATTGTGCTATTCTCCTTTGTTTATCTTATGAATTATTATCGGGGTCATATCCCCATAGCGGAACCCTCGGTGGGTTCGATTAGACCATGCTGTTGAAGAACTCGATTTCCTTGGAGTCCTTGGTCAGGGTCACGATTGCCTTCTTGGATGCAGCGGTGTAACCAGCGTGCATGCCCTGGCGGCGGAAACGGCCGCGCACGGAAACGGTGTTGACCTTGGCAACCTTAGCGCCGGGGAACAGGACCTCAACGGCCTGAGCGATCTCGACCTTGGTAGCGTCGGTAGCGACCTTGAAGGTGTACTTCTTGTCAGCGATGCCAGCCATGGAGTTCTCGGTAATGACCGGCTTCAGGATGATATCATGTGCGGTTTTCATTAGCCAAGCACCTCCTCGAGCTTCTTCGCTGCGTCGACGCTGATGATCAGCTTGTCGGCGTTCAGCACATCGTAGGTGTTCACGCTGCCTGCGAAGGTGGTCTTGACGCCGGCGATGTTGCCTGCGCTCTTGACGAACTTTGCATCGACAGTCTCATTGACCAGCAGGTTCTTCTTGCCGGCGCCAACAGCGTTCAGCATTGCAACCACAGTCTTGGTCTTGTACTCGTCGCAGGCGAACTTATCAACAACGACCATGTTGCCATTGGCAGCCTTGTCGGACAGGACGCTCAGCAGAGCCAGACGCTTGACCTTGTTGTTGATGTGGTAGTTGTAGCTGCGGGGCTTGGGACCCAGAGCAACACCGCCGTGAGTCCACTGCGGAGCACGGATGGAACCCTGACGAGCGTGACCGGTGCCCTTCTGACGCCAAGGCTTCTTGCCGCCGCCGGAAACCTCCATGCGGATCTTGGTGTTCTGGGTGCCCTGGCGCTGGTTGGCCAGGAAGTTCACGACTGCGATGTGCACAGCCTTTTCGTTAGGGGTAATGCCGAAAACTGCATCGGAAAGCTCCACGGTGGAAACCTTCTTGCCGTTCATATCGACAACATTGAATTGTGCCATTTCGCTTTCCTCCTTATGCCTTCACGCTGTTCTGGATGGTGACCACGCTGCCCTTGGCACCGGGGATTGCACCCTTCACTGCGATCAGATTATTTTCGGCGTCGATCTTCACGACGACCAGGTTCTGGATGGTGCTCTTTTCAGTGCCCATGTGGCCAGGCAGCTTCTTGCCCTTGAACACGCGGCTGGGAGAGGAGCAGGCGCCCATAGAACCAGCATGACGAGCCACAGGGCCGGTGCCGTGAGACTCGCGCAGACGGCGCTGATTCCAGCGCTTGATAGCGCCCTGGTAGCCCTTACCTTTGCTGATGCCGCTCACATCTACATGATCGCCGGCAGCAAAGATGTCAGCCTTCAGGATATCGCCCACATTCACAGAAGCGATGTCTTCCAGGCGGAACTCGCGCAGGGTTTTCTTAGGAGCAACTTCGGCCTTGTCGAAGTGGCCCTTAGCGGCCTTGTTGACCTTCTTGGCAGAAACTTCGCCGTAGCCGAGCTGAACTGCCTGATAGCCGTCAGACTCGACGGTCTTCTTCTGCACGACGGTGCAGGGGCCAGCCTCGATGACTGTTACGGGAACGACCTTGCCGTTCTCATCGAACAGCTGAGTCATGCCCAGTTTCTTGCCGATGATACCTTTTTGCATTGTTTTCTTCCTCCATTAAAAGGTTATTGGTTGGCGGGCTTACCCGTCAACATGACCTCTCCGCTGATCGTGCGGAGCGTTTGAGCTTTTTGCTGATCTTTTCAGCCTTGCATTTAAGCCCGGTAGTTGGAAGCCTGTGCTTCCCTTGCCGATATATTATAATGTAAAGGTTTCGATCACAGCTTGATCTCAATGCTCACGCCAGCGGGGAGCTGCAGACCCATCAGGGCCTCAACCGTCTTGTTGGACGGCTTCAGAATGTCGATCAGACGCTTGTGAGTGCGGGTCTCGAACTGCTCACGGCTGTCCTTGTACTTGTGGACAGCGCGCAGAATAGTCACGACTTCCTTGTCGGTGGGCAGAGGAATGGGGCCAGACACGCGTGCGCCGGTGCGCTTTGCGGTCTCCACGATCTTCTCTGCTGCTGCATCGATCAGGGATGCATCGTAGCTCTGCAAACGGATTCTGATTTTTTCTTTGACTGCCATTAGCTTACGCCTCCTAATTATTTGTTTGTGCCCTAGGCGAGCCGATCAATTACACGCTTCCGGGTGTTTCAGATCATCCCATGAGAAAAGCCGGTGAACCGCTAAACGTGCAGTTCTCCCCGGACAACTCATGACGATGTATCTGGAAATTGGTCTCATGGCGCACAGTGGCCCCAAGTACATATCCCATCGCACTCGTAATTGTTTCGCCCGGTTCTAAGATCGGACATACTCCGCGGAAAAACCCGTCGGTCACTATTGCGACCGCGGCAACCTCCCGCCTCAACGCATATCGTGGCTTGCGCAGGTTGCTTGCCAATTATCTGCACAAGCCTTTCGCAGCCGAGAATTATAATACCACAGCTTTCCCCGCTATGCAAGCCTTTTTTTGCTTTTTTTATATTTATTTTATTCTAATTTACCAATAATTTATTTTGTTTTGTAATAAATAAAAGTTTTCGCTGCATCTTTGCCTTGTATGCAAAAATACAGCGAAAATTCGTTTTTATTTTTTATTCGCCTGCAGCTGCTCTGCCAGACCCTGCCGCGGCGTTACATATACCGTGGTGTATACATCATAGATCACAAGGCCCGGCTTGGCACCGCCCGGTTTGCGGATATTGCGCACCTCAGTGGTATCCACGGGCACCTTGCCGCCGCCGCTGCGGCTGGAATACAGCACCGCCAGCTCGGCGGCCTCCTGCTGGGTAGCCAGCGGAATATCCTGCCCGCGGCTCATCACTACCACATGGCTGCCGGGCGCCTTCTGCACATGGAACCACAGGTCCTTGCCGCGGGCCGTATGCAGCGTGAGCTTGTCGTTTTGCAGATTGTTGCGTCCCACCAGGATCTCAAAGCCATCGCTGCTGGTAAAGCGCCAGAAGTCTGCGGGCTTCTGCTTTTTATCGCGTACCTTATAATATTTCAGGTAGCCCTGCGCCTTCAGCTCGGCCCGGATCTCCCCCAGCGCCTGCTCGCCCGTGGCCGATTCTACCTCATACAGCACGGTTTCGAGATACTCGATCTCGTGCGCGCCTTCCTCCAGCAGCTTCACCAGCATTTTTGCGGCGGTCTGCTTTTTCTTGTAATCGCGGAAATACTTCTGCGCATTGGCGCTGGCAGAAAGCCGCACATCCAGCGGGATCGTGATTTCTTTGCCGTCATAGTAGTTGGTCACCGTCACGCTGCGCTGGCCCTTTTCCACCGCCCAAAGGTTTGCCTGCAGCAGCTCGCCGTATAAGCGCAGCTTCTCACTGCGTTCGCTGGCTGCCAGCTCTTCCTGGCGGGCCGCCTGCTTGCGCACGGAGCGGTCGTACATGTTGCGCACGGCCTTAAAAAGCTCCTTGCCCTTCTGGCGCAGGCGCTCGGCGCGGTCTTTGGTGGAATAATAATTTTCCAGCATCTCGCTGTAGGTCTCAAAGCGTGTCAGCTTTGCCCCCTCGCCATACTGGGTCAGGGGCAAAAAGCTGTATTCGATGGCGCGCCCGTCTGCCGCATGCACAGCCGTCGGTTCACCGCCGCGCTCGTAAATTGCCCGCACTTCGTCCAGTGCTGCACACAGCTTTTGCTGCTGTTCGCCGTCCATCGCGGCTGCCGAGATGGGCGCATCGTCCCCAAATGCCCGAAACGCTGCCTCGCGGCACACAGCCGGGCCTACGCCGCTGGTGCTTTTCAGCATGGCATCGGCTACAGGCAGCTCTTTCTGCATAGCAGCCGCCACCAGCCCCGCGCTGGTCAGCGCAAAAAAGTTGGGGCGCGGCGGTGCGGGGGGCAGCGTATATTTCAGCCCCGGCAGCAGCTGGCGCACCTCACTGTCCTCAAAATCCACGCGCTTCAAGGCATCGATGATCTTTTCTCCCTGGAACAAAACCAGGTTAGAATAACGCCCCATCAGCTCGGCGGCCAGCGTATTCACTACCAGGTCGCCCATTTCATTCACGCACTGAAAATCGAAAAACACGATGCGGTCACCCTGCAGCATACGCACATCCTGCAGCCTGCCGCCGTTCAGGTGCTTGCGCAGCAGCATGCAGAAGCTGGGCGGCGTAGCCGGGTTTTCAAAGCTTTCCTGTGTAAAGCACACGCGGGCGCTGCCCGACCGGGCCGACAGCAGCAGCTTAAAGGTCTCGGTGCGGCTGCGCAGGGTCATCACCACTTCGTCCCGCGTGGGTTCAAATATTTTATCAATGCGGGTATCCCGCAGCGCTTCTTTCAGCTCGGCAGCAGCCAGCGAAAGTGTAGCGGCATCCAAAGCCATTGGTGTTTCCCTCCCGGTCATTTTATGTTTTTGTACAAATTTGGGTTTTTGGCTCTATCTTCGGGATGAATACCCTATTCTTCGTCACGGTTGACCTTACGCCCAAGAGTTCCTCAGAACAGGGCATTCATCCCTTACAGAGTGCGATAACCTGTATTTACAAAGGCGCCTTTTGTGAAAGCATTGTAGGGGCGGGGCTCCTTCTACGCGCCAAGAGCCGCCATTTCATGGCGGTTGCGCTCCGAAACG
>CAVKKE010000172.1:0-5491 GCA_963656875.1 Barnesiella intestinihominis
CGGGTGGAAGCCTGGGTCAGGTAGAAGATCTTCAGGCGGCGGCCCTTGTCGCTGGGCGGCTGCATCCGGGCAGTAGCACGGGCCAGCATCTCGTTCAGCACGCCGGTGGGCACACGGGCACCGTTCTGGCTGTCCACATCGCGGATCAGCTGCATCAGCTTGTTCACGTTGTAGCCGGTCTGAGCAGAGATGAAGATGATGGGTGCATAACCCATGAAGCTGAAGCACTCAGCGTAGCCGCGGCGCTGCAGTTCCATGGTGTTGGTCTCCTTGCCTTCCACAGCGTCCCACTTGTTGACGACGATGATGCAGGCTTTGCCCTGCTCGTGGGCATAACCGGCCACCTTGCTGTCCTGCTCGGTGAAGCCGACGGTGGCATCCACAAGGATCAGGGCCACGCGGCTGCGCTCCACTGCGGCCAGTGCACGCACGACCATATAGCGCTCCAGACCGTCGGTGATGTTGCTGCGCTTGCGCAGGCCGGCGGTGTCGGTGAAGATGAACTTGCCGTAGGCGTTGTCCACCGGGGTGTCGATGGCATCGCGGGTGGTGCCGGCTTCATTCGCCACGATCATGCGGTTCTCGCCCAGAATGCGGTTGGTCAGGCTGGACTTGCCCACATTGGGGCGGCCGATGATGGCGACCGGGATACGGTCCTCTTCCACCACGGTCTCACTGAAATCGAGGTGTGCACACACAGCATCCAGCATGTCACCGGTGCCGTGACCATGCACGGACGAAATGGGCATCACTTCGTCAAAACCCAGGTTGTAGAACTCGTACATCTCCATGGGTGCATCACCCACTTTGTCGCACTTGTTGACGGCCAGAATGATGGGCTTGTGGCTGCGGCGCAGCATGTGGGCCACATCCTCGTCCGCTGCGGTCAGGCCGTCGCGGACATCCACCACCATGATGATGCAGTCTGCCGTGTCAATGGCGATCTGAGCCTGCTCGCGCATATGAGCCAGAATGCCCTCGGTAGCCTTGGGCTCAATGCCGCCGGTGTCCACCAGCAGGAAATCATGGCCGTTCCACTCGCAGTTGGCAAAGATACGGTCACGGGTGATACCCGGGGTGTCCTCAACGATGGCAAGGCGCTGACCGCACAGTTTATTGAACAGGGTGGACTTGCCCACGTTGGGGCGGCCCACCACCGCTACGATCGGTTTGCTCATAGGGGGGTTCCTCCTTTCTCTGAAAGCCTTCCCCCTTGGGGGAAGGTGTCGCGTCAGCGACGGATGAGGGGCAGTTGTCTTTTGATTCCGTCCTGTTAAAGCGGCATCTTTCTCCTGCTTCCCCTCATCAGTCTTGCCGCTTCGCGTCAATCCAGCTTCCCCTCAGGGGAAGCCTTTTTTAATTTCTTCTTCTCCGTGCGATATGCAGGCCGCTGCGCAGCAGGGCCCGGGCTTCGTCGCCGCCGGCGGTGGGAAGCACTTCCACCTTGACCCCCAGCCGCTGGGCCAGCTGATCTGTGGTGATGTCGTCCAGGAAGGTGTCTTTCTCTTCCCGCAGCATCACAGCCGGCACACCCAGCGTGCCGCTGGTCAGCCTGCCTTCGCACTGAGCAATGATGTCTGTGGCCGTGACGAGGCCCGCCACACCCACGTTGCCGCCAAAAAATTTATTCTTGATGGTGTGCACCGTCACCTCGATCATGGGGTACTGGCGGTGCAGCTCTGCCATCATATTGTTGATGAGCGGCGACGCCATCTCACCGGTGACCACATCCATCTTTTTGGTGCCGTAAATGCGGTGGGGCTTTTCCAGCTCCTCCATGAATTCCTTGGCATACAGGCGCATCATGCCCACGCCGTTTTCCAGCTGGTCGAAATCCTCATAGAACTCTTCCGGCGGAATGGGACGCCCGGCCTTGAGATACCATTCGTCACTGGGGTAAATAATGCGCTTGCCGTGGCGGCGCTTGCACTCATCCCCGAATTCTTCCATGATATCGATGACCTCGGCGCTGGTCTGGGCGTCATAGGGCGTCTGTTTGAACAGATTCTTGCGGTAATCCGTCACGCCGCAAGGCACCGCTGCGATGCTCTGCACCATGGGGGTCAGCTCCAGCAGGTCGCTCAGCGTGCGGCGCAGCTCGTCGCCGTCGTTGATGCCGCGGCACAGCACCAGCTGGCAGTTGACCGCGATGCCGCCCTCCACCAGCCGGGGCAGATACTTCAGCGCCTCGCCGCCGCGCTTGTTCGCCAGCATCCGGATGCGGAGCTGGGGATTGGTGGTGTGGACTGAGATGTTGATGGGGGAGATGTGCATCTTGATGATGCGGTCGATCTCGTGATCCTGCATGTTGGTCATGGTGATATAGTTGCCGAACAAAAAGGACAGACGCTCATCGTCGTCCTTGAAGTAAAGGCTCTCACGCATGCCCGGGGGCAGCTGGTCGATAAAGCAGAACATGCAGTGGTTGGAACAGGAGTGCTTCTGGTCGCCCAGATAGGTCTTGAAGTCACAGCCAAAAGGGCCGCGCTCTTCGCGCTGCACGTCCCACTCGCGGATGCCGTCTGCCACCCTCGCCTTCAGATGGAAGCTTTTGCTGTCGGTGTAAAAATCGTAGTCCAGGCTGTCGTTCAGCTCATTTTCGTCCACACTCAGCAGCTCGTCGCCCGGGCCAAGGCCCAGGGCTTCGGCCTCGCTGCCGGGGTCCACACGCTCAATTTTGATTGCCACAGCATCCACCTCCTTTTACAGTTTCACGAACAAAAGCTCTCCTCGTGGGAGAGCTGCCGCCCGAAAAGCGGCTGAGAGGGTTTTTGATTCGGGTTTGTTCCTTTTTACAGAACAAGAAGGGGAAGGCATGCGCCCTCCCCTTCTGTACATAACACCATTATGCCACCAATTACGCGCAAATTAGGCCTTCTTGATGACTTCCTCGCCCTTGTAGTAACCGCAGTTGCCACATGCCTGGTGGGGGAGCTTCAGAGAGCCGCAGTTGCTGCACTTGACCAGTGCGGGGGCCTCCAGCTTCCAAACATTGCTGCGACGCTTGTCGCGGCGGGCCTTGGAAAGATGTCTCTTAGGTACTGCCATATTTTTGCACCTCCTTGATGGGTTTATCAGTTCAGCAGTGATTTCAGGATTGCGAGCCTTGTGTCTACGGGAGCTTCGGTCTGCTCTGTCGGCTGACAGGTGCATTCCGCTTTCTTTTTGCCGCACACGGGGCAAAGCCCGGCGCAGTCTGTGCTGCAAAGCAGTACAGTGGGGATCTGGAACATGAACTCCTGATTGAGCCATTCATCCACATCCAGATGGCCTTTTTCGTCCAGCGGAAGGTCGAAATCCGGATCATCCAGATCCCGTTCCTTCACCGTCCACTCCGTATCGACCGTCTCTTCCCGAACGACCGGGTCGAGGCAGCGGGCGCACTCTCCGTGCACCGATGCGTTTGCCCGCAGTGTCATCCGGATCTCATCGCCGTCCGTCTCTGCGTCAAAAACAGCAGTAACAGGCTGCAGGATCCTTGCCCCGGCATAATCATGAGCAGATAAATCACACTGAAACTCTGCATGATAGGGTCGGCTGCCGGTGGCGATAAACTTTCTCAGGTCAAATTGCATAGTACACCTCTAAAAGGCTGCTTTGTTAGTATAGCGCCAAAGCAGCCCTTTGTCAACACCAAAACAGGCAGAAAACCGAAAAAATTTAAATTTTCCGGTTTCCTGCCTGCTCTTTGCGTTCAGATTCCGAAATTTCGCGGATTACAGATACTTCTTAACGTCGTGGGGCAGAGCAGCCTCTTCAGCGCTGACAGTCACGGTGACCTTCACGCTGTCGCCAGCGATAGCTGCCATCTCGTCCAGCACAACGCCCAGACGGTTGATGTCGTGATCCAGCACCTTCAGGATGCCGTCGATGTACAGGTCGGTGATATCATAGTTGCTTGCCATCAGGCCGGCAACAAAACCGTACAGCATTTCGCCGCCGGAGATCTTGTACTCGTCCAGATCGATCAGACGTGCAGCAGGAGCGATGTCGTAGGTGAGCTTCATGCCCTTCTCGACGACGACCACGTTGCCCTTGGAGGTCTTGACCGCGTCATTGATCTGGTCGATCATAGCCTTGGTCTTGCCGGAGCCCTTGGTACCAACAATCAGTTTAATCATAGTTCAGTCCTCCTGTATTTTCCACGCCTTTCGGCGGGAGATCATTTTTATAATTTACTTCAGCTTTGCTTCCAGCTCAGCGGTCAGGCCCTCATAGCCCGGCTTGCCCAGCAGAGCAAACATGTTCTTCTTGTAGCTCTCAACGCCCGGCTGGTTGAAGGGGTTGACGCTCAGCAGATAACCGCTGCATGCACATGCACGCCAGAAGAAGTAGATCAGGTAGCCAACATTGTAGGCGGTCAGGTCGTCCACCTCGATCAGCACCTCGGGCACGCCGCCGTCGGTGTGAGCCAGAATGGTGCCTTCCATAGCCTTGCGGTTGACCACGCTCATGTTCTGGTTTGCCAGGAAGTTCAGGCCGTCGAAGTTGCCCTCCAGCGGGTCGATGAACAGATCCTGTGCAGGCTTCTTCACATCCACGATGGTCTCGAACATGATGCGGGAGCCTTCCTGAATGAACTGGCCCATGGAGTGCAGGTCGGTGGAGAAGATGCAGCTTGCGGGGAACAGGCCCTTGTTGTCCTTGCCCTCGCTCTCGCCGAACAGCTGCTTATACCATTCGTTCATCAGGGTGAAGTCCGGCTCGTAGCACTCCAGGATCTCCACGCTCTTGCCCTTGCGGTACAGGATATTGCGGATGGCTGCATACTTGTAAGCGTCGTTGTCGGGGCTCAGAACGGAGAAGCGCTCCATTGCGTCGGCAGCGCCCTTCATCAGCTCGTCGATGTCGATGCCGGCGGCTGCGATGGGCAGCAGGCCCACAGCGCTCAGCACGGAATAGCGGCCACCCACATCGTCAGGAACCACAAAGGTGGGCCAGCCCTGTGCGTCGGCTAGCTGCTTCAGAGTGCCCTTGGCGCGGTCAGTGGTAGCGTAGATGCGCTTGTTTGCCTCTTCCACGCCCATCTCCTTTTCCAGCAGCTCGCGCAGAACACGGAAAGCCAGGCTGGTCTCGGTGGTGGTGCCGGACTTGGAGATGACATTGATGGAGAAGCGCTTGCCCTTGCACAGGCTGATGATGTTGTTCAGATAGGTGGGGCTGATGCTGTTGCCGCAGAAATAGATCTTCAGGCCGTCCTCGATCTCGTTGTGATACATGCCCTTGACAGCTTCCACAACAGCGCGTGCGCCCAGATAGCTGCCGCCGATGCCGGCGACCACCAGCACGTCGGAATCCTCGCGGATCTTTGCGGCGGCTTCCTTGATGCGGGCGAACTCTTCCTTATCATAATCGCGGGGCAGATACATCCAGCCCAGGAAGTCATTGCCCGGGCCGGACTTTGCTTCCAGCTGCTTGTGGGCTGCTTCCACCTGAGGATAGATGGCTGCATATTCCTCTTCGCTGATAAAGCTGGAGAGGTGCTTGGTGT
>CAVKKE010000173.1:0-5437 GCA_963656875.1 Barnesiella intestinihominis
TCTTCCGTCCCTCTTTCATCCTGCACAACATGGCCGAAGGCGGTGCCTGCCTTGGTGTTGGTCTGCGCAGCAAAAACCCGGCCTTCCGTTCTGAAGCGTTCAGCCTTGCCTTTGGCTGCATCGTGGCAGGTGTGACCGAACCCGCTATCTACGGCATCAACTTCAAGCTGAAGCGTCCCATGTATGGCGTGATGGCCGGTGGTGCTGTGGGCGGTATCGTGACCGGTATTCTGGGCGCAAAGGCTTACACCATGGGCTACTCCACCATTATGGCTCTGCCCATCTTTGAAGATACCATCCTCGCAATGCTCATCGGCATCATCGTAGCAATCGTTGTGTCCGCAGCTGTGACCTTCGTAGTAGGTTACGACCCGGCAGACGAGCCGAAAATCGCAGAATAACAGGAGGTTTTGAACATGGAACTCCATTCCAAATACCGGGACACCTTCCCGGAAGGCTTCCTCTGGGGCGGCGCAATTGCTGCGAATCAGGCAGAGGGTGCATGGCAGGAGGATGGCAAGGGCTGGGATCTGGCCTGCTGCTTTTCCAACGGCGTTCACCACAAATTTCAGGGTAAGCCCGTTCCGGGCAGTCAGTACTATCCCCACGAAACTGCAATCGACTTCTATCACCGCTATAAAGAGGATATCGCGCTGTTTGCCGAGATGGGCTTCAAGGTGTTCCGCACTTCCATTGCATGGACGCGCATTTTCCCCACTGGCACCGAAACCGAACCCAACGAGAAGGGCTTGCAGTTCTACGACAACCTGTTCGATGAGTTGAACAAGAACGGCATCCAGCCGCTCGTCACCATCAGCCACTATGAAATGCCGCTCTACCTCGTGGAAAAGTACGGCGGCTGGCGCAGCCGGGAGCTGATTGGCTTCTTCGAGAACTACTGCCGCACCATCTTTACCCGCTACAAGGACAAGGTGAAGCTGTGGCTGACCTTCAATGAGATCAACAATATGCGCCGCAATGCGGACTATGTGGCAGGCGTGATTTTTGATGGTACCGAAACGAACCATAAGCAGCTGATTTATCAGGCCGCACACAATATGTTTGTGGCCAGCAGTCTGGCAAACAAGCTCTGCCATGAAATCATCCCCGATGCAAAGATCGGCTGTATGCTGTCGTTGTCCAACATCTACCCCTACAACTGTGACCCGCAGGCTGTGTTTGAAACCATGGACATTCGCCGCAAGTCACTGTTCTTCAGCGATGTGATGGTGCGCGGCTACTATCCCGGCTATATCTACCGTCTGTGGGCAGAAAACGATGTCCATATCGAAATCGAACCGGGCGACTTGGAGCTGATTCATCAGTACCGCAGCGAGTTTGTGGCGTTCAGCTACTACCGCACCTCCACTCACGAGGCCGGAAAGCCCTCTTTCTTTGACACGGGTGGAGAGTACAGCACCCCGAACCCCTTCCTGAAAACCAGCGAATGGGGCTGGCAGATCGACCCGGTGGGTCTGCGCTACACCCTGAACGAGATCTACGACCGCTATCAGGTGCCGGTATTCCCGGTGGAAAACGGTCTGGGCGCACAGGATGTGGTCGAGGACGGTCATATCCATGACCCTTACCGCATCGACTATCTGCGCGAGCACCTTCTGGCCGTGCGGGATGCCATCCGGGATGGCGTGGACATCATGGGCTACGCCTACTGGGGTCCCATCGACATCGTGTCGGCATCCACCGCAGAAATGAAAAAGCGGTATGGTTTCATCTATGTGGATAAGGACAACGAGGGCCACGGCACCTTGCAGCGCATCAAGAAGGATTCGTTTGCATGGTATAAGCACCTGATCGAAACCAATGGCCGCAGTCTGGATGAAGCCTGATTTAGCAGGAAATTGGGCTTACTTGGGAAAATGATAAGGAGAAGAAAATGAAGAAGTTCAGCTATACCGTTCAGGATGCAACCGGCATCCATGCGCGTCCGGCTGGTCTGCTGGTAAAAGCAGCCAAAGCATTGGACAGCACCATTACGCTGGAAAATGCCGCAGGCAAGTCCGCAGTGGCAACCAAACTGATGGCAATCATGGGACTGGGTATCAAGCAGGGAGATACCGTCACCGTGACCGTTGAGGGCGGTGATGAGGAAGCAAACGCCGCCGCCATGGCGAAGTTCTTCAGCGAAAACCTATAAATAAACAGTGAACCGCCCATCTGTTGTGCTGATTGACACAGTAGATGGGCGGTTCGCTGTATAAAAAGAGGTAAAATAGAGAATGTCAAGATTTGTGTCGGGTCAGCCAGACTTTGCAGCTGCCCCAGAAGGTATTGCCGCACAGCCAGCCAAGGCCGGTGGCGAGAGCGACTGCGTTCAGGCCCATGTGCGGAAACAGCACCCACGAAAGAACGACACGGATGCTGATATGCCCCAGCGCACCGATGAACGGCAGCATGACCCGGCCTGTGCCGCTGTAATAGCCGGTGAAGGTATTGCCGGTAAAGCAGAAAGTATAGAACACTGCCACGAACCGCAGATAGGAAACAGCAGCCGTAAAGGCGATGCCTTCACTGGTTCCCAGCATCAGGGTGATAGCGTAAGGGGCAAGCAGGAACATTCCGATACCCGAAAGCGTTCCCAGCACGGCCATCCAGCGCAGACTGCACCAGAATGTGCCCTCGACCCGGTCTTTCCGAGATGCGCCGTAGTTTTGCGCTGTCAGAATAGAAGTGGCGGTGGAACCGCTGCTGCCGAAGGAGTTGGCAAAGCCCTCGATGCGTGTACCGGCGGTGTAGGCGGCAATGACTTCTGTGCCTGCGGTATTGACCGCACCCTGCACGAACATCTTACCAAGATACAGACTGCATTGATGCAGGCTGCTGACAAGACCGAACTTCAAGGTCGTACGCAGACGGGCAAGTTCCAATTTCCAATCCGCACGATGCAAAATCAGCTCCCGGTGGGTACGATGAAGATATCCGTAGCAGACTAGCGCGGAGAACACCTGTGTCAGTGCGGTGGCAATGGCTGCTCCCTCGATGCCGCCGGAGAAGCCAGCCACGAACACAAAATCCAGCACAAGGTTTGCGCCGACTGCCGCAGCCAGCACCAGCAAGGCCGCTTGCGTGTCACCCGAAGAACGCAGAAGAGATGCAAACAGGTTATACAAAAAGGCAGCAGGCAGGCTGAGGAAAATCCAGCGCAGATACGCGGCAACGTAACCGCGCAGCGCGTCCGGCGTCTGCAAAAGGGTCAGCAGTGGACGCATCCCGGCAAGGCCCAGCATCATCAGAACACCCGTGCAGGCAAGGCCCACTGTGAGCGCAGACACTTCCTGCTGGTGTAGGTCGTCCATGTCATTGTGGCCGTAGGCACGGGCGAACAGCACTGAAAATCCGGTACAGCAGCCCACCAGCGCAAACAGAAACAGGTTCATGACCGTGCCGGCCACACCGATGGCGGCAAATTCTTCCTGTCCGGCAAATCGTCCAACCACAAAAGCATCGATGGTATTATAAAATTCTTGCAGGATATTTCCGAACACAAGCGGCAATGCCAGTTTTACCAAGTGGCGCGAAAGGTTGCCCTGTGTCAAATCCTGCGTATGCTGTACTGTCACATTTAACGTCCTCTTTCCTTCCGAAGCATTGACAACAGCATAGCACAGGTGTACATTTGAGAAAAGCGAGAATATCTCAAATAATCCTTGCGGTTTTGTCAAAGAAGGAAGAAAACTATGGATACCGAACACTGGAAAATCTTACTGACTGCCATCGACAAGGGCAGTCTGTGCGCAGCAGGCGAAGCACTGGACTACACTGTTTCCGGCATCAGCCGCAGCGTAGCGGCGTTGGAAAAGGAGATTGGCTTTCCTCTGCTGTACCGCAGCAAACAGGGTGTGACCCCGACCCCGACCTGCGAGCAGCTTTTGCCCAGCATCCGGGAATTGCTGTTTGCACAGGACAAAATCGAGCAGACAGCCGCCCGCATTCTTGGCCATGAGCAAGGCACCATTGGTATTGGCACAGCCTACCGACACTATTATCCGTGGATCACCGAGGTGACCTCCCGTTTCCACGAACTTCATCCGGGCGTACAGTTTCACATTGTCAATGGAACCAGCACTGACCTTGTGCAGCAGCTGGAGCATCATCAGCTGGACTTTTGCATCGTCAGCGCGCGTGAGGGTGTGCATGGATGGCTTCCACTCTGCCAAGACCCTCTGCTGGCCGTTGTTCCGGCAAAGCATCCGCTGGCAAGCCGGGAAAGCGTGCCGCTGGAAGAACTTCTGCCGGAACCTTACATCCAGACCTGCCCCGGAATGGACATTGACAGCATCAGGTTCTTTGAACACCGGGGCGTAAAACCCAATATGCAGTTCTCGACCATGGACATTCAGGCCACCTACGCCATGGTGGGTGCAGGGCTGGGGTTTGCTGTGAGCAACCGCATCAACAGTAACTTCCATGACACAGCAGTGAGGCATCTGCCCATTGACCCGCCGGAGATCATTGAAATTGGGCTTGCCTATCAGAATGTACCTGCTCCGGCAGCAGAAGCATTTTTTAAATTTATCGAGGAACAGCTGCCAGCGGATAACTAATGAGCCACATGGCAGATATATAATGTGTCGGGCGTTATTTGCCTTGCAATACTATGCCGGAGGTGTATAATATTCACAGAGGATAGCGGCATTGATCGGCTATCGGTGGCATTGAAGCAGTAGACTGGTTCGGCATCAGCCTGTTGTGGAGCCAAACCATGGGTTAAGCGATAACCACAAGCCGAATAGGTTCACATGAACCGAAAGAAAACGCAAAATGCCCGCTCACCGTGGAGATTCAGTTCCATCGGTGGGCGGGCATTGTTTTGTTATTCGGTGGTGAAGCGAACGGTGACAATATAAAAAGGACACCTACAACACCGTAGTGCTGTTCGATGCCCCTTGTGACTGATTTTATCGTTGTCCGCCAACCTCAGGCTCCTATGTCCTGCATCGCTTTCGGGTTTTATCGCTGCCCGCCAGCCTCAAGCCCTTACGTCTTGCATCAGATCGGATTTTATGTGTCAGCCACACCAACGGAATGACGTCCGCTGTCCTATTTACAGTATATTCGATTTGCGCTCAAATGGCAATGGCCTTTCCTATCAATCTTCCAGTCTGCCGTGGTCGCAGCCGAGGGAAAGATAATGCTCAATTTCTCCGCCCAGTACAAGCTGGGCGTACTCCAAGGGCTTGTTGTAGAGCAGCCAGTCCAGCTCAGCCCGCTGTGCCGGGGTGTTGCCGTATTCATCCTCAATGGCGATGCAGTCGATGGCAAGAGTAGAGCCATCCGCAAACCGGGCTTCTACCCGATTGGTGTCCATATTGAAGCGGCAGGAAAGCAGTTTGTTCATGGTGAACCTCATTTCTATATCAAATGGTGTCTGTTCGGATGTCCTAAACCCTGCCATAAAACCGATGATTGATTTGTCCAT
>CAVKKE010000174.1:0-5376 GCA_963656875.1 Barnesiella intestinihominis
CATGGATGATGTTCTGCTTGTCCAGACGGTACTCGATCTTACCAGCCTTGGCCTCGGAAACAGCCTTGCCCAGGTCGGGAGCAACGGTGCCAGCCTTGGGGTTCGGCATCAGGCCGCGGGGGCCCAGGACCTTACCGAGACGGCCAACGCGACCCATCATATCGGGAGTGGTCACGACGACGTCGAAATCCATAAAGCCGCCGGCGATCTTTGCGATCAGCTCGTCATCACCGACGATATCAGCGCCAGCAGCCTCAGCAGCAGCAGCAGCGGGGCCCTTAGCGATAGCGCAGACGCGGACGGTCTTGCCGGTGCCGTTGGGCAGAACGACAGCGCCGCGGACCTGCTGGTCAGCGTGACGGCCATCAACGCCCAGACGGACGTGCAGCTCGATGGTCTCATCGAACTTGGCAGAAGCGGTCTTGCAAGCCAGCTCCAGAGCCTCGTTCACATCATATGCCTTAGTAGAATCGACCAGCTTTGCAGCGTCGACATAGTGCTTGCCATGTTTCATTGTATATCCTCCTGTGTGGTCATGCGGGCAGTTTTATGCCCTCCCACTATTTATGTCTCAGCCCTCGACGGTGACGCCCATGGAGCGGCAGGTGCCACGAACCATGCTGCATGCAGCTTCCAGAGAAGCAGCGTTCAGGTCGGGCATCTTGGTCTTTGCGATCTCTTCCACCTGAGCAGCGGTCAGAGTAGCAACCTTCTCCTTGTTGGGCTTGCCGGAAGCGGTGTTGATGCCAGCTGCCTTCTTGATCAGAACGGCTGCCGGAGGAGTCTTGGTGATGAAGCTGAAGGAGCGGTCAGCGTAGACAGTGATGACGACGGGGATGACATAACCCATCTGATTCTTGGTACGCTCGTTGAACTCCTTGGTGAATGCCATGATGTTGACACCCTTCTGACCCAGAGCAGGGCCAACAGGGGGAGCCGGAGTTGCCTTGCCGGCCTCGATCTGCAGCTTAATGTAGCCAGTAACTTTCTGTGCCATAATAAATGCACCTCCAAAAATCTGTGGTGAGTTGCGGCGCGGTGTTTCCGCGCCTCCCACGAGCGCATGCACGCTGCACACGCTCTATAAGAACCGCACTGCGGTCTTACCTTGGTAAACGTTCCTTGCCGGTTGATTACGGCAGCTCGACCTGACCGATCTCCACTTCTGCGGGAGTTTCGCGGCCGAACATGTTGACCTTGAGCTTCACTTTGAAGTTCAAGGTATCGATGGCCTCCACAAGGCCCATGAAGCCTTCCAGGGGACCGGCGGTGATCTGCACGGTGTCGCCGACAGCAAAGTCAACGGTCAGCGGTGCAGCCTTTTCCACGCCCATCTTCTCCACTTCTTCAGGGGAGAGAGGAACGGGCTTGGAAGCGGGGCCGACGAAGCCGGTGCAGCCGCGCGTGTTGCGCACGACATACCAGGTGTCGTCATTCATCACCATCTTGACCAGAACGTAGCCGGGGAAAAGCTTGTGCTCTACCATCTTCTGCTTGCCGTTCTTGTCAATTTCGGGAACCATCTCGACGGGAACCTTGATGTCGCAGATCAGGTCCTGCAGATGGCGGTTCTCCACCATGGTCTGCAGGTCGGTCGCGACCTTGTTCTCATAACCGGAATAGGTATGCACAACATACCAAAGAGCCTCAGTGGACTCATCTACCAGCTTGGTTGATTCTTCCATTTTGGTTGACCCTCCGTTTCAAGATGATTCTCAGGCGCCGATGATCAGGCCGAGGATGCCGCCGAAGACAGTATCCAGCAGGATCATCACGACCGCTGCGATGGCGACGGTCACGAGCACGACGACGGTGTTCTGCTTGGTGTCCTCTTTCGAGGGCCAAACCACCTTCTTCAGTTCGCTCTTGGTGTCGCGGAAGAACTTGGACACGCGGGTGCAGAAGTTCTTCACAGCAGCCTTTGCTCTGGCCACAAAGCCCGGCTTTTTCTCGGTTTTGTCTGCCATGATGCGTCCGCCTTTCTTACTTGGTTTCGCGATGAACGGTGTGCTTCTTGCAGAAACGGCAGTACTTCTTCATCTCGAGACGATCGGGGTTGTTCTTCTTGTTCTTCGTGGTGTTGTAGTTGCGCTGCTTGCACTCGGTGCAGGCCAGAGTGATTTTAACGGTCATTTGTTGACACCTCCATTATAACGGTTGTTTTGAACCTCCCTCGGGTTGCGGGCGGCACCTGTAAAACAGGCGCACTTAATAACCCCCGCAAAAGAGGTGATATCATTGTACCACGCGCTTTTCCATCCGTCAAGCGGAAAAATGCGATTTTTGGGAAGTTTTTTGAAAAATATCTCTTTTGCCGGTGGGCACGGTTTTCCGCATTCTGCTTGCATCACACGCATAGATATTGTATAATAAGCCAGAACGGCATTTTACCGGTTTGAATCCTGCCTCACTGCGGGGCTTTATAAATAGGAGAGAGTTATCATGCAGTCTGAAAAAATGTGTGTGGCGCTGCTGTTCGGCGGCATGTCCAGCGAGCACGAAGTCAGCCGTGTCTCGGTGGGCAATTTTGTCAGCAACATCGACCGTGAAAAATATGAGGTGCTCACCGTGGGCATCACCAAAGAGGGCCGCTGGCTCTATACTGAGGCCACTGCTGCCCAGATGGCCGATGGCAGCTGGGAAGAACTGGCGGGCAACATGCCCTGCGTCATCAGCCCGGACCGCGCCGACCATGGCGTGATCCTGTTCACCCCGGAAGGCCATGTGGAAAAGCTGCACATTGATGTGGTCATCCCCGTGCTCCACGGCCTGTGGGGCGAGGACGGCACCGTGCAGGGCCTGCTGGAGCTGGCCGGCATCCCCTATGTGGGCTGCGGCGTGCTGGCAAGTGCTGTCTGCATGGATAAGGCTGTGGCCAACGCTCTGTTCGAAGCCAACGGCGTGCCTCACACCAAGTGGCTGGCCGCGAACCGCTGGGAGATCGAGTCTGACCTCGAGGGCGTGTGCGAGGGCGTGGAGAAGAAGCTGGGCTGGCCCGTGTTCGTCAAGCCTGCCAACGCCGGTTCCAGCGTGGGCATCTCCAAGGCCCACGACCGCGATGAGCTGAAAAAGGCTATTGCTCTGGCGCTGGAAAACGACCGCAAGGTGGTGTTCGAAGCCTTTGTGGACGGCCAGGAAGTGGAGTGCGCCGTGATCGGCTCTGACCCCGCTGTGGCCACCCGCCCGGGCGAGATCCTCGCCGGTGCTGAGTTCTACACCTACGATGACAAGTATAAGAACGGCGTCAGCCAGACTGTCATCCCGGCCCACCTGCCGGAGGCAAAGCTGGACGAGGTGAAGACCTACGCCGCCATGGCCTACACGGCCCTGAACTGCGAAGGTCTGGCCCGCTGCGACTTCTTTGTGGAGAAGGGCACCGGCCGCGTGCTGATCAACGAGATCAACACCTTCCCCGGCTTCACCGCCATCAGCATGTACCCCAAACTGATGGAGCACGAGGGCCTGCCTGTGCCGGCTCTGATCGATCGCCTGATCGAGCTGGCTCTGGAAAGGACGGAAAAGCAGCATGGATAATCGCCCCATCGGCGTTTTTGACAGCGGCCTGGGCGGGCTGACCGGCGTGCGTGAGCTGCGCAAGCGTCTGCCCCACGAGGAGATCATCTATTTCGGCGACACCGGCCGCGTGCCTTACGGCAGCCGCAGCCCGGAGACGATTTTACAGTATGCCCGTCAGGACATTGCGTTCCTTCTTTCTAAAAATGTAAAATGCATCATGGCAGCATGCGGCACAGTGTCCAGCACCTACCCGGCTGCAGAAGCAGCTCAGCTGCCGGTGCCGTATCTGGGCGTGGTGGATGCCGCTGCAAGGGAAGCAGCTTTTGCCACCCGCAACCGCCGCATCGGCGTCATCGGCACAGCAGCCACCATCCGCTCCCGCAGCTATGAAAAGCTGCTGCGTCAGCTGGTGCCCGGTGTGGAGATCACCGCCCAGGCATGCCCGTTGTTCGTTCCGCTGGTGGAAGCCGGTTATGTGGACCACAGCGAGGAGACCCGTCAGCAGGTGACGAAGCTGGTCATTGCCCAGTACCTCACCGAGGTGCGGGAAGCTGGAGTGGACACCCTGATTCTGGGCTGCACCCACTACCCGCTGCTCAAGACCATGATCGGCGAGTTCATGGGCCAGAAGGTGACGCTGGTGGACCCGGCCAAGACTGCTGCCCATCATCTGGAACGGATGCTTTCGGAGCGCGGACTGAAAGCTGCGCAGGAACACGAGGGTCAGGCACACTTCTATGTCAGTGATGTGCCGGACAGCTTTGTGCAGACGGCAGACCTGTTCCTGGGCGAATACAAGGGCGGCCCGGTGGATCAGATCGCCATTGATAAATATTGATAAGGGAATAAAACGTGAGCAAACCGCTGAAGGAAGACTATATCATCCGCATCAAAAGCTGCATCGAACAGCATGTGGAAGAGACTGTGGAGGATGAAGAAAAGGAAGAATTCGTGGAGCTGATGACCCGGGGGCAGTTCGTGCTGAAGGGCGGCAGCTATTATATTACCTATAAAGAGACCGAGACGACCGGCTATGAGGGCTGCACCACCACCCTGAAAATTGCCGCCGACGGCAGCCGCGTGGCGATGCTGCGGTTTGGCAAGGGCGGCGGAGCCGGCACCCAGCTGCTGATCGAAAAAGGCAAGCGCAACCTCTGCCACTACGAGACTGGCTATGGCTCCATGACCTTGGGCGTGACTGCGGACGAGATCGTCTGCGGCCTGACCGAAAAGGGCGGCACGGCAAAGTTCGGCTATCTGCTGGACGCCAACAGCGCCGACCTCGTGAGCCGCAACCGCCTTGAAGTGACCGTGACCCATGTGAATTGAGATACTTCCAGACTGTGAAAGGAATCAGACCAATGACTGAATTTGAAAAGACCTACCAGAACTACAACCCCCGTCAGGCTGCGCTGGACGAGGCACGGGCTCTGCTGACCGCTGCCGCAAAGGCCGCCATGGCCGATGGCGCTCTGCCAGAGGCTGAGCTGCCTGCCTTCATCGTGGAGATCCCGGCCGACACCAAGAACGGCGATATTGCTTCCAACATCGCCATGGCCGGTGCCCGCACCTGGCGCAAGGCCCCAAAAATGATCGCCGACGCTCTGCTGGCTCACCTGCCCTCCATCGAGAACAGCGTGTTCTCCAAGGTGGAAGTGGCCGGCCCCGGCTTCATCAACCTGTTCCTGGCCCCGTCCTTCTGGGCTGGCGTGGTGCTGGGTGCCTGCTCCAACAAGGAGTATGGCCGCACCGATCACGGCAAGGGCGCAAAGTATAACGTGGAATTCGTTTCTGCCAACCCCACTGGCCCCATGCACATGGGCAACGCCCGCGGCGGCGCTCTGGGCGACTGCCTGGCCG
>CAVKKE010000175.1:0-5303 GCA_963656875.1 Barnesiella intestinihominis
CGGCTGGTGGGGCAGCCGTTGTACAGGTGCTGCTCCACCCAGGGCTCCACCACCAGCAGCGGCAGGCTTTCGAACACGCTTTCCACCGGCAGCATCAATGCTTCCAGTGCATCCATGCCCTGCTCCTTCGCGGCCAGGATTTCTTCCAGCGTGTGGGCGTCGGCTTCGGTGTAGACTCCCGCCGAGGTGCGGCGAAGGGCGCTCATGGTGCCCTTCTGGCCCATAGCCTGGGCGATATCTTCCAGCAGGGTACGGATATAGGTGCCCTTGGAGCACTTCACGTCCAGCACATATTCGTTCTCTGCCGGGCTCCCGCCATAGGTGATGCCATAAATTTCGATGGGCCGCGCCTTGCGTTCCACGGTCACGCCCTCACGGGCCAGCTTGTAAAGGGGCTGGCCGTTCAGCTTGATGGCCGAATACATGGGCGGCACCTGCATCTGCGGGCCAATGAACTGCGGCAGGACAGCCAGCAGCTCCGCTTCGCCTGCCGTCACCGGGGCTGTTTCCAGCACTGTGCCGGTGACATCGCCGGTGTCAGTCTTTGCGCCCAGCTTCAGCACCGCGCGGTAGCTCTTGTCGTGGTTCAGCTGCAGGTCAACGGCCTTGCTGGCCCCGCCGCAGAACACCGGCAGAACACCGGTAGCCATGGGGTCCAGCGTACCGCTGTGGCCCAGCTTGCGGGTGCCCAGCACGCCGCGCAGCTTTGCCACTACGTCAAAACTGGTCCAGTCCATGGGCTTGTCTACGATCAGGATGCCCTGCATTTACGCTTCCTCCTGCGGTGCGTCCAGCTCAGCTTCCACCTCTGCCAGGATCGCATTCTTGGTGTTTTCCAGGTTGCCCAGCAGCTCACAGCCGGCAGCCCGGCTGTGGCCGCCGCCGCCCAGACGCCGCGCGATGGCGCAGGCGTCCACACCCTTGGCGGTGCGCACACTGATGCGGTAGCTGCCGCCGGGCTGCTGGCGCAGGGTCAGGCCGACCTTGACCCCCTCGATGCTCACCGGCAGACTGGTCAGTTCCTCAAGGTCTGCCGGGTCCACATGGCTCTGCTCGATCTCGTCCCGAGTGAGGTAGATCAGCGCGCAGCGGCCGTCCAGATAGTATTCCAGATGGTTTCGCGCGATGCGCTCCGCCTCCATGCGCTCCCGGGGCTTGGTGTCGAACAGCATGGTGTTCAGTTCTTCCACATGACAGCCCGCCTCGATGAGCTTTGCCGCCACAAGGTGGGTGTTGGCCGTGGTGGAAGAAAAGCGGAAGCAGCCAGTGTCAGTAGCAAGGCCGGTGTACAGGCAGTCCGCGATGTGGGCCGTGATGTCCACGCCCATGGCGCAGATGACCTCATACAGCAGTTCTGCTGCAGCAGCAGCACCGTCGTTCAGCAGGGTGAACTCGGCATAACCGCTGTTGCCTGCATGGTGGTCAATGCACAGATCCACATGGCGGGAGAACTGCGGCATGCCGTTGTTTTCGCCAAACAGCTGCACACTGGCCACATCCACGGCCACGACAGTCTTCGGCTCAAACTCGCCTTTGAACATGTGCGCATTGGTGAAGGCATACCGGCTCGGGATGGCATCGGAGCAAAGCACCGCTGCATTCTTGTCCAGCGCTTTCAGCGCATAATACAGAGCACTGCCGCAGCCGATGGTGTCGCCATCCGGATTCTTGTGACACAGGATCAGTATGTCGTCCGCAGACATCAGGCGCTGGGCCATCTGCTGCACATTCAACTGTTCTGTCATTCCATGATCCATCCTTTCCGCAGGCGGAATTATTCCACGGTTTCGGCGGGCTGCTCTTTGGCATCGCCGTTCACGTTCAGCGTGCGGAGCAGCTCATTGATGTGAGCTGCATAGGCTGCGCCGTCATCCTCCACGAAGATGAAGCGGGGAGCCTTGCGGATGTGCATCTTCTTGCTCACTTCGGTGCGCACATGGCCGGCCGCGCGGTTCAGTGCTTCGATGGCGGGCTTGGGGCCGTCCTCGCGGCCCATCACGCTCACATACACCTTGGCCACATCCAGGTCAGGGGTCACATCCAGACGGGTCACGGTCAGCAGACCGCCCTCCAGACGCGGATCCTTCAGCCGCCCGATGATGGCAATGATCTCGCGCTTCATATCCTGCGCCAGACGGCCCATATTTTTCTGAGACATTTGGTTTCTCCTAACTTTATTCAAGGCTTCCCCCTCGGGGGAAGCTGGTGAGCAAAGCGAACCTGATGAGGGGAAGTTCCCTCCCGATGCCGCTTTTCTTCACGGAATCTGGCGGAATCTTCCCCTCATCCGTCATTTCGCTTACGCTTCATGCCACCTTCCCCCGAGGGGGAAGGCTTATATTTTTATCAGTCGCGGTACTCTTCCATCTTGAAGGCTTCGTACACGTCGCCTTCCTTGACGTCGGCGAACTTTGCCAGAGTGACACCGCACTCGTAGCCCTCGGCCACTTCCTTAGCGTCGTCCTTGAAGCGCTTCAGAGATGCGATCTCGTCCTCGGTGATGACGATGCCGTCACGCACGACACGCACCTTGCTGTCGCGGGTGATCTTGCCGCTGGTGACGCGGCAGCCTGCAACGGTGCCCACGTTGGAGATCTTGTAGACCTGACGGACCTGCAGCTCGCCCAGAGCCACTTCGCGGAACTTGGGTGCCAGCATACCCTTCATAGCGTCGGTGACATCGTTGATGGCATCGTAAATGACACGGTACATGCGCATTTCCACCTTGGTGGCAGCGGCTTCTTCCTTGGCCACGTTGTCGGGGCGGACATTGAAGCCGATGATGATAGCGTTGGATGCATCGGCCAGGTCAACGTCGGACTTGCTGATGGCACCGACACCGGCGTGGATGACGCGCACACGCACCTCGTCGTTGGAGATCTTCTCCAGGCTCTGCTTCACAGCCTCGGCAGAACCCTGCACATCGGCCTTGACCACAATGGCCAGTTCCTTCATGTCGTTCTGAGCCATCTGGCTGAACAGGTTATCCAGAGTGACCTTCTGGAAGGCGGAGAACTGCTTCTCCTTGGCGGCAGCAATGCGCTGCTCAGCCAGCTCACGGGCCAGACGCTCGTCCTCAACAGCCTCGAACAGGTCGCCTGCTTCGGGAACAGCGGTCAGGCCGGTGATCTCCACAGGGGTAGAGGGGCCGGCGTCCTTCAGCAGCTGGCCCTTGTCGTTGCGCATGGTACGCACACGGCCAACGGCAGTGCCTGCAATGATGACGTCGCCGGAGTGCAGGGTGCCGTTCTGCACCAGAATGGTGGCGATGGGGCCCTGGCCCTTGTCCAGACGGGCCTCGACCACGGCGCCCTTGGCACGGCGGTTGGGGTTGGCCTTCAGCTCCATGACCTCAGCTTCCAGTGCGATGCGCTCCAGCAGGTCGTTGATGCCCATGCCGGTCAGAGCAGAAACAGGGATGCAGGCCACATCACCGCCCCAGTCCTCGGTGATGATGCCGTACTTGGTCAGGCCTTCCATCACGCGCTCGGGGTTTGCGGTGGGCTTATCCATCTTGTTCATGGCCACGATCAGCTTAACGTTTGCAGCCTTGGCGTGGTTGATGGACTCAATGGTCTGGGGCATGATGCCGTCGTCGGCAGCGACCACCAGAACTGCGATATCGGTCATGTTGGCACCGCGGGCACGCATGGAGGTGAATGCCTCGTGGCCCGGGGTATCCAGGAAGGTGATCACACTATCGTTGACCTTGACCTGATATGCACCGATGGCCTGAGTGATGCCGCCGGCCTCGCCTGCGGTGACGTTGGTCTTGCGGATGGCATCCAGAATACTGGTCTTGCCGTGGTCAACGTGACCCATGACGCAGACGACCGGGGGGCGCTCCACCAGATCATCCTGAGAGTCCTCTTCCTGAGTGAACAGACGCTCCTCGATGGTGACATGCACTTCGTGCTCGACCTTTGCGTGGAACTCCTCAGCCAGCAGAGATGCGGTATCGAAATCGATGACATCATTGATGGCGTGCATCTCACCCATCTGCATGAACTTTGCAATGACCTTGCCGGCCTGCTGCTTCAGGCGGGCAGCCAGCTCGCCGACGGTGATCTCGTCGGGGATCATGACCTTCAGCTGAGCGTTGCGGGCCTTCTCCAGCTGGATGCGCTGCAGGCGCTCAAACTCGGTCTCGCGCTTGCCCTTCTGGAACTGCTGACGCTGACGCTGGCCGCGCTGGGTGAACTTCTGCTTGTTGCCCTGCGGGGTGGGCTTGCGGCGGTTCTCAGTGTTCTTGGTGGAAGCCAGATCGTCGTAACGGGCGTCAAAACGGTCCACATTCATATCGACGGTGCGGGTATCGACAGTGACCTGATTGTCCTCACGGCGGACAGACACAGCCTGAGCAGGGGCAGCAGATGCCTTTGCGCCGGTCTCGCGGGCCAGTTCGCTCAGAGAAACGGTCTTCTCCTCGCGCTTCTTGTGCTGCTCATTCTTCTTGTCGTTGTGCTTGTTATTGTTGTGCTGCTGGGCAGGCTCAGCCTTCTTGGCAGCGGGCTGCTCCGGCTTCTTCTCGGCAGGCTTCTCAGCCTTGGGGGCTTCCTGCTTCTTGTCAGCCTTCTTCTCAGGCTTCTTTTCAGCCTTGGGCTCTTCCTTGGGAGCCTTGGCGCTGTTCAGAAACTCATCCAGGCTGGCCACACTGTTGTCCTTGCTGAACTTTTCCAGCAGGTAATTCAGCTCGTTCTCTTCCAGATTGGAGCTGTTCTTCTTGCCGGTGCTGCCCATGGCGTTCAGCTCATCCAGAACCTTCTTTGCAGAGAGGTTCAGGTCTTTTGCAAAGTCACTCACTTTATATTTTACGATCATTCGCTCATATCCTCCTCATTTTTGATTGCTCCGCAGTCCGACAGACGGTCAAAGCAGAGCTTTGCGAGGTTGCGGTCTGTCACCGCATAAACAGCCACAGGCTTGCGGCTGATATCGGCCAGCTTATCCTGAGTCAGCGGCATGGTGATCACATCCACCAGGTCGCCCACAGAATAGTTCAGGCGCTGCACGGTCTTGGCGCTGGCGTCGCTTGCCACCATCACCAGCCATGCCTTGCTCTTGACGCAGGCGTCTTCCACGGCGTCAAATCCCATGGTCAGCGCGCCGGCCTTGCGGCACAGGCTCAGAGCCTGAAACAGCGCTTCCTCCGGGGGCAGCTTGGGTTTTGCAGGGGTGTTATTCTTCTTTGCCATTTGCTGCTGCCTCCTTTGTGGCTTCGGCCAGCTGTGCGGCCAGAGCCTCATAGACTTCGGCGGGAACCGGCTGCTCAAAGCAGCGCTCCAGCGCCTTTTTCTTTTTTG